>JAZREI010000117.1:0-5805 GCA_045660685.1 Oscillospiraceae bacterium | reverse complement strand
GGCCGTTACATTGATCAGATCGTTCATGCAGAATCTCTGCCCCACACTCTGGCCTGTTACTCTCCCTGCTTCCGTAACGAAAAGGGCGCACACGGCATTGAAGAACGTGGCGTTTACCGTATCCACCAGTTCGAAAAGCAGGAAATGATCGTTGTCTGCAAGCCCGAAGAATCCGCAGAATGGTACGAAAAGCTGTGGCGCTACTCCGTAGAGCTGTTCCGCAATCTGGACATCCCCGTACGTCAGCTGGAATGCTGCTCCGGTGACCTGGCTGACCTGAAGGTTAAGTCCTGCGACATCGAAGCATGGTCTCCCCGTCAGCAGAAGTTCTTCGAAGTATGCTCCTGCTCCAACCTGGGTGACGCACAGGCTCGCCGTCTGAAGATTCGTTACAAGGACGAAAACGGCAAGATGCAGCTGTGCCACACTCTGAACAACACCTGTGTTGCTCCTCCCCGTATGCTGATTGCATTCCTGGAAAACAACCTGAAGGAAGACGGCACCGTTACCATCCCCGAAGTCCTGCGTCCCTACATGGGCGGCAAGGCAGTCCTGACCCCCAAGGCAAAGAAGTAATATCGAATTATGTAAACCTCCGTCGAAGTATCGACGGAGGTTTTTACTTCGTACGGACATTGGCATGGAGACGATATTTCATCCAAAAACATCATTGACAAAGATCATAATCTCCACAATAATGATGGTAAGATAAAACAGAAAGAAGGTCACCGACATGAAAAAAAGGATGTTTTCCATAATACTTGCGATTCTGATCTGCATACAGCTTTGTTCAACGGCCGCCTTTTCCTCTTTCGACGAACCCTCTATAGAGTATGAAGAATTCCCTACAGAGTATAGTGTAAGTACCTACGAAGAAATCAAAACAAAAATACAGGAAGCAATCCTCCTACGAATAGAAAGAATCACATTTGAATATGAATCGAAGGAAGATATTCCCAAGCCTGATTTTCTGGAATTAATTAAAGAAGCATGCGAACATACAGGTGTCCCCACGCATGGTGATAGCCTCTATAATGCCGTTACTCGGCGCTCATATCATTACACCAGCTATTCTTTAGAAAGCCACAAAAGTTTTACGTTAACATACAATTTCACATATAAAACCAACTTCGAAGAAGAAACCCTGCTAACAGAAAAAATCAATGAGGCAATAACATCATTTGGCTTTACCGATTCTACTTCAGATTATGAAAAGGTAAAAACCATTTACAGCTTTATCATCAATCATGTTGAGTATGATTATAAAAACCTAAATGACCCAAATGAGAAACAAAAATACACCCCATATGCCGCAATGGTAAAGGGAAAAGCAGTGTGCAGTGGATACGCCTTACTGTTTTACCGTATGTGTCTGGAGGTCGGAGTAGACTGCCGCTATATTGATAACGACAATCACGCTTGGAATATCGTGAAGCTTAACGATCTTTACTATAATGTGGATGCCACTTGGGGTGACGGAAATTACGATAAATATTTCCTCAAAGGAAGCAAAAACTTTCCGAACCATACTCCGGATTCTTCGTATACAACCCCTGAATTTCAGGCTGAATACCCCATATCTGAAGAAGATTTTGACCCTACACGTCTCCCTCCTCCCCCTCCTCCTGACCCCGGCAAAGACGGTTTTCTCGACGTAGAGGAAAGCGACTGGTTTTACACACCCGTATTATGGGCAAAAACCGAAGGTGTCACAGGCGGCAAAACCGAAACTACCTTTGCCCCTGAGGAAAGCTGTACCAGAGCGCAAGTGGTTACCTTCCTGTGGGCTGCCAACGGAAAGCCTGAGCCCGCATCCATGGAGAATCCCTTCGCCGACGTCCCCAATGACGCATGGTATCTGAAACCCGTGCTGTGGGCTGTGGAAAATGGCATCACAGGAGGCGTATCCGAAGGAAAATTCGGTCCCGAACAGACCTGTACCCGCGCACAGATTGTCACCTTCCTGTACGCTGCCGTGGGTAAGCCCGCCGTTGAAGGTAAGAGCACCTTCTCCGATGTGGCTAATACCGACTGGTTTGTAAAGCCCGTATTGTGGGCTGCACAAAATGACGTCACCGGCGGCATCGGCAACGGACAGTTTGGCCCCAACAACACCTGCACCAGAGGTCAGGTCGTCACCTTCTTGTACAAGGTCTACGGAAACAAATAAATATTGATTCAACAACCACCGCTCCACCCATGGCAGCGGTGGTTGTTTCAGTTCGTACGGCCAGCTCAATAACCGTTCAGACAAAGAGGCGAACACAGTTCGTCCCTACAGACTGTCCAAATTATACGGACAAACCGTTCCGTTATTCCTTGACACACGAACAAAACATCTGTCTTTACACATAGGTATACAAATGCAGAATTTCTGTCAAAAACTCCAATTCCCGTGAAACCCAGTGCAAAATTCAAGCATTTGTAAAGATTTTTTAACACTTTGTTTGAAAATATATTGTTAAACTTTTTTCTTGCATAATTTCAGAAGCCGTTTTTAGCACATTCTACAAAATTGCTGTTTAAAAAATATCAATTATGGAAATTTTGAGAATTTATGACTATACTGTGAATAGATACTTCGCGAACAGGGGATTTGTGCGCTCTTGCGCAGGTCACCAACCAAAGGCAGATGAAACGGCACGCTGCCAAGGTGTTCGCAAAAGTTTTGGTTGTCCACATGCTCGGGAAAGATGTGGAGAGCTAAAACTCCGAGATTGCCGAAATAAGAAAAAATTTGGGAATTGGAGGAAATTCAATGTTAGCTCTCATCGCATTTGTTCCCCTGATCGTGACCATCTACCTGATGATCGGCCGTGACTGGGGCGCATCCAAGGCTCTGCCTCTGGCATGGGCTCTGACCGCTGTTGTTGCACTCATCTTCTGGAAGATGAATGTTATCGACGCACTCGCATTTACCCTGACCGGCTTCCTGTCCGCTCTGGAAACTCTGATCATCGTATTCGGTGCAATTCTGATTATGAACACCATGTCCCGTTCCGGCGCTATGTCCGCTATCAACGGCATGTTCATGGGCGTTACCACTGACGCACGTATTCAGGCTATTATCGTTGGCTGGGCATTCGGCGCATTCATCGAAGGCGCGGCAGGCTTCGGTACCCCCGCAGCTCTGGCAGCTCCCCTGCTGATCAGCCTGGGCTTCCCCCCTCTGGCAGCAGCTACCATCTGCCTGATTTACAACTGCACTCCCGTTATCTTCGGCGCAGTTGGCACCCCCACCAACACCGCTTTCACTGTTGTTAAGGACGCTGTTGCAGCTTCCGGCGCAAACGTTGACGCTTGGCTGTCCAACTTCACCTTCTTCTCCGCAACCATCATGGCATTCGGTGCTTTCTTCATTCTGATTCTGGGCATCGGCGTTCTGGTCGTAAAGTTCGGCTGGGAAGGCCACAGACACCCCAAGTTCATCCTGCCCATCCTGCTGTACGCAGGTGCAACCGCTACCGTTTACCTGATCGTTTACCTGCTGATTGCAAGATTCATCGGCGGCGAACTGGCTTCTCTGGGCGCAGCTCTGGTAACTCTGGTTGTTTCTATTGTTATGGCTAAGAAGGGTATTCTGATGCCCAAGAAGGAATTCTACTTCGACGCAAAGGAAAGATGGAACCAGGAATGGCTGTCCAACACTGAAATTCCCGAACCCAAGGTTTCCGATATGAACCTGATCAAGGCATTCCTGCCCTACGTTCTGATCATCGGCACTCTGGTTGTTACCCGTATCTGCCAGAAGGCAGGCATGGGCTGGGCAGATGCTATGAAGACCTTCACCATCGGCACCGGCGCATCCGGCATCATTCTGGGCCAGAACTGGAACTACGCTATGCTGTGGTCCCCCGGCGTTGTATTCATCGTAGTTGCTCTGCTGACTGTTCCCATGCACGGCATGAAGAGCGAAGAAGTCAAGGGCGCTTGGATGGACACCTTCGCACAGGTTAAGGGCGCAGCAATCGCTCTGTTCTTCGGCGTTGCAATGGTTAACCTGTTCCGCTACACCAACTTCTCCTCCGACCATGTTGACGGCTCCATGCTGCTGATCATGGCTCGCGGTCTGACCGACCTGGCAGGCAAGGCATACATCGTTATGGCTCCTCTGATTGGTGTTCTGGGCTCCTTCATGTCCGGCTCCAACACCGTTTCCAACACCCTGTTTGCTTCTCTGCAGTACGAAGCTGCACTGCTGGTAAACCTGTCCCCCATCGCAATCGTTGCTCTGCAGAACTGCGGCGGCGCAATCGGCAACATGGTTTGCGTAAACAACGTTGTTTCCGTATGTGCTACCACCGGTACCTCCGGCAACGAAGGCAAGATCATCAAGTTCAATGCAATCCCCTGCTTCGCTCACTGCCTGATCGCAGTTATCGTTGCAATCGTTGCAATGGCTCTGGGTCTGGGCGTTGTGGCTTAAACTACATAAACCATCATTCAAGGCACCGCATATGCGGTGCCTTTTTTATTGCTGTGAAAAGATTTCCACATTTACTGTTGGAAATATGGGAAACTCCCGTGATTTCTATGAGGAACTGCCTGTTTTGCCTGTGGGAGGGAGAAAGTTTTCCACAATTGGAGAAGTTATACACATTCCTTGCCCCCGGGGGGAAGGTGACCGAACGCATGCGAGGTACCGCCAATGGCGATTATCACAGATTCCTGCTCGCATTCCTCATCAGTCGCTGCGCGACGGCTTCACCCCGGAAGAAGCAATATTACAAAAAAACAAAAGGACGATTCTTCGGAATCGTCCTTTTTCTTATGTCATTGGGTTATGCGAAAATCTGTTCGCAGGTCAGACCTTCAAATCCTTCTGCCCATTCAATCTGCAGCTCGCTCATCCAGCCGGTCAGTCTCTGGCTGTAAATTTCAGTTGCTGCGTATGCCAGAACGGTGTAGTAAGTATAGGTTTCATAGTCCAGATTTACTACGCTGTCTCTGTGGGTGGGAATGCGCATAATGATGTGGTAGCCTGCTTCGCTTTCTACAATGCCGCTGATTTCGTATTCTTCCAGAGCGAATGCTGCTTCTTCAAACACGGGGTACATTTCGTTGTAGGTGAAGGTGTAGCCTTCGGGGAAAATCTGCAGACCGGTATCGCCGCTGTGTTCAAACATCAGCTGGTCAAACAGCTCCGCACGCTTGGTGGGGTCTTCCACAGCCTGCAGCTGTGCCAGCACCTGCTGAGCGGTTTCCTTTGCCTTGGCTGCGGTTTCCGCATCCAGTGCTTCGCCGGTATTTGCATCAACAGTCATCAGCAGGATGTGCTTTGCGCTGATGTAAGGAACGCTTTCGACAAAGTCTGCTACTTCCTCGTCGGTGATTTTTTCACCTGCGGCACCGATGGCTTCCTCAAACAGCTTTTCGTACATGAGGGAGTTTTCGTTGATGTAGGTATATACATCGGGAGTCAGGTACAACTCGGACATCAGGAACGCCTTGAAATCTTCTTCGGTTGCATTTTCTCCACAATACTGTGCCATTACGCTGACTTTATTGTCATCAATGAGCTTTTGATCCTCTGCGGAGAGCTTCAGATTCAGTTCCTTGGATTTATTTTCCACAGCATGCATCTGCTTAAGCATGGTCATGGTCATATCCATGGTATAGCCGTCAAAGGTCATGCCTTCAACCAGTTCCTCGTTCCAGCGAATCTCGCCCATATAGTATTCAATCTGGGACAGGGAGGAGTACAGCATATAGAAAAATTCGCTCCAGGTAACGTCCTTGCCGTCCACGGTCATGACGACGGTTTCGGGGGCGTACTTGTCAAACGCAGCATGATAATCAATCACT
>JAZREI010000116.1:0-27312 GCA_045660685.1 Oscillospiraceae bacterium | reverse complement strand
GATGCCGCGGTTGTACAGCAGTCTGTCCAAAGCCCCTGCGGTGATGTTATCGGTCTCCCTCGGTGCGATGGAGTAGATGGTATCGTCGGTTTCGCAGGGCAGGTCAATCAGATACAGGTTGGGCTTCTTTTCGTGAATCAGATAATCGCTGCCCCTGTGGAAGGTGGCATTGATGTAAAACACTCTGTGCCCCTGTGCGGCGAAGCGGTCTGCAAACTGCTGGGGGCGCTGGTAGAGACTGTTATAGTCGATGATGCCCAAAACGATGACATCAAAGGCGGTGCGGTCTCCCATTGGCGTGCGTACGGTATCGGTCAATACGCCCTTGGGCAGCTGGGTAGGGCATTCCCGCATAGCAGCAATGGCCTGTGCGGGAGGGGAGTACTTGTCCTCGCCTTTGCCAAGGTTTTTCCAAAATCGCTTTCGCAGAGCGGGGTCTTTGCTCAAACCCATGTAGCGCAGGGTTCGCAGAAATACACTGAGCTTCACCAGCTTGCTGCCTGCGTAGCCCTCTGTAATTTGGATGGCATTTTGCAGGTGCCGACGGGTTGTGTCGGTGGAAATGCGGAATTCATTCAGCTGCGCTTGTGCGGTTCTCAGCTCGCTTTTGACTTCTTCCAGCTCACGACGCAGGGCTTCCAATTCGGCATCTGTATTGTGTTTATGTTCATTCATAAGTGATTATGCTCCTTTGATGCCTCGCAGCAGTCGGTACAGCCGCAGCAGGGGCGTGGGGAGATATTTGCGGAGACGGTCCTTCAGCATGGCCTTCAGAGACACGGGGGCAATCGGTTCCCGTCTGTCGTATTTTTCCATGCCTTGAGGAATCAGAACGGGCATTTGTCTGAATCGCTCTGAAAGGAAGGCGTAGTTATTGTCCCATTCTTGGGTGTTGTGAACAGCGGCAGAATTCAGTGCATTTTGCCAGCTGCGGTAAATGGCTGTGGCTTCGGGGATATCGGTGACACCCACCAAAGAGGCCAAGCGCATGATATAGTCCCAATCTTCCCGTACGGCACAGCTTTCATCGAAGATGATGCCGTATTTTTGGAAGTAGACGGAGGGGAATGCAATCCCCATCAAGGGACAATTGTTGTCTTCGAACTGACGGACCATGTGGAAATCCTTGCAGTAAGGGTCGAGGGGGGCGCCTGCGGAATACAATGCAAGGCCGTGCTCGGTTTCCAGTGTTTTCCAGGGTTGGAGCAGCACATAGGCGTGCAGCAGGGTTCCATAGCCCTTCTCAGAAGCCTTGTGGAAGGATTCTACATAGTGGTCAAATACGATGTCGTCATCATCCAAAACCGCCACATAAGCGCCGTGTGCGTGGGCAAAGCCGAAATTGAGGGGCGTGGTGCGATTGCCATGGTCCAGTGTCATGTAACGGATTTTGCTTTGAAGAGAGGCAGGCTGCGCCGCAAGAATGCCCTTTAACTCGGCATCCTGTTCCTCGGTGACCTTGTGGCCGATGAGAATCAGTTCAAAGTCTTCATCGGATTGTGCCGCCAGTGACAGCAGAGCTTCCTGCAGCATTTCGGGACGGTTGCCTTGTGTACGGGTGATGATGGTCAGGAAAGGGTCTTTTGTATGGTCACGATTGCTGTTTTTCTCGATAATGGGCAGGTATTCCTTCAGAAACCGTTCATCGGGATGCTCCAACAGGTCGTTGACCCATGTGATATAGTTTGCAACAGCTGTGTTGGCGGGAAAGTCAGATGCGTTGACAGCCAAACGCTGCAGCTGGGCTTGTAAATTATTTTGTTCCGACATATTGGTTCCTCCGTGTTTTTACCAGATAAAACGGTTGTCGGTATAAAATCCGTCTTTGAAATAGGCCACCTTATGGTGCGGGTCAATGGGAGTGGGGAGCAAGCCTTTCTTTTCTCGTTCCAGAAATTTTTCCGCAATTTCTCGATACATGGGTTCACCGTTTTGGTAGCTCTTTAACAGTTCCCGTTTCCGTTTCGGGTGGGACCACTTATGTGCCATCATCAGATGACTTTCTGCGGAGTAATAGATTTCAGCGGGAGAGGGCTGCCATTTGCCGGAAGCACTCAAGCGCTTTGCATGGTAAACGGGGGCCTTGGGGCAATAAATGATTTGATACCCCAACAGACGAAGCCGCCAAGAAAAATCCACATCCTCGCAGTACATAAAGAAGCTGTCGCTGTCGATGCCATTGAGCCGGTTCCAAATTTCCGTGCGAACCAATGCGCAGGCCAGACTGGCCCAGCCTGTTTCAAGGGTATTGAAATCGTACGCCTTGTGATGCTCCACAGGGGTCTGACGAGCCTCCGTCATACCCACGGTGGGGCTTGAGAAGGGACGGAGCATCTCTGTGAAGAAGGTGGGGGTGACGATGATATCAGGGTTCATAATGAGGATGTAGTCGGTGGTGCATCCCATGCCCATCAAGTTCTGACCTTTGCCGAAGCCTGTGTTCTCATTGAAGAACGTATAGCGAAACGCAAGGCGGTCAGAGAAGCGGCGGTTGATTTCCGCAACCTCATCCTGGGAAAAGGTGGGGGAGCTTGAGGCATCCCCATACACAAAATCTACCCTGCCTACGGTATCATCCACTGTGTGGAGGGCGTTGTGTATGTTTTCTATGGTTTTGAGCAAATTCTTTTTTTGGTTGTGATAAATCACAGCCTGAATTTGAATGCTAACTTTGTTATTCATGGATGATTTCCTTCAGATAACGGGCAAGGGCATCCTGCCAAGTGGGGAGGCGACAGAAGCCGTTTTCCACCAGCTTGTCCTTGCTCATACGGGAGTTTGCGGGGCGAGGGGCCTTGGCACCGTATTCGGCGGTGGTAACGTCTTTCACGGTCATGGTCTTGCCTGCGGCGGCAAAGATGGCACGGGAGAAGTCTGCCCAAGAGCATTCGCCCTCATTGGTGGCGTGGTAAATGCCGTACTTGTCGCTTGCAATCATATCGCACAGCAGGGGGGCGAGGTCGGCAGTATAGGTGGGGCTGCCGATTTGGTCGCAGACCACGGTGAGGGTGTCACGGGTCTCGCTGAGCTTCAGCATGGTCTTGACGAAGTTGGAGCCGTTGACACCAAATACCCAAGAGATGCGGACGATGAAGTATTCTTCCAGCATAGCCTGCACTGCCAGCTCACCTGCCAGCTTGGTGCGGCCGTAGTTGCCCTTGGGGCCTGTGGGGGCGTCGGGCAGATAGTGGGAATCACCGTCACCGGGGAATACATAGTCGGTAGAGATGTAGAGCATTTTTGCCTTGTGGATGCGGCAGGCTTCGGCGATGTTGCGAGTGCCGTCCACGTTGACTGCCCAGCAGCGTTCAGGTTCGTCTTCTGCCAAATCTACCTTGGTATAGGCGGCGCAGTGGATGACGGCGGTGGGCTGCACCTTGTCAAACAGTGCCAGCACCGCTTCACGGTCGGTGATGTCGCAGTCCTTGGAGCCCAGACCCACATGGGGGATATTTCGCTCTGTCAGTACCCTGCATACGTCATAGCCCAGCTGACCTGTTGCGCCTGTTACGATGATGTTCATGTTATACTCCTTTGCTGTATTTCTCTACAGTTTCGGTGATGTGGGGATTGGTGCTGCCTTCGTGGAGATATGCCGCAGCCACACAGTAGCCTGCGCTCTGTCCGAAGTACTGCCACACAAGGCGGCACAGCTCTTGGCGCAGCTCTGCATCGATGTCTTTGTTTACGGACTCCAGATAGGGGCAGACGGTGTGCATGAGATATCTGCCCTGCATGGCAGCCAGACCGCCGTCAAAACGGTATGCGCTGCCGTACTGCGCCCAAAGGTCTGTCAGGAAGCTGCGGACGGAGTCATCCATATCCGCACCTGCTGCAAGCAGCAGAGTCTCCATGTCCTTGACGGACTTCAGAGAGACGATGATGTTGTTATATGCGCTGCGGACGTACTCGGTAAATTCGGCGGGGGTCATTTCGGGCAAATCCTCACCCAAAACAGACACAAATGCTCTGTTTGCCACAGCGGCGGTGAAGATGCGATTCATGGCTTCACGGGTGGACAGTGCATCCAGACGGAAGTCTTCAAACAGTCCCGCAATGTTGACCCCGTCTACAATGGCGCGCTTGAAATTGTACAGTGCGGGGCGGTTGTGGGAATGGACTACGGAAATGCTTGCCAGCAGACCTAGCTTGTGACCTGCCTGCAGCAGTCTGATGCCGAGGTCCAAGTCTTCTGCGTATGCACCACGATGGCCGCCCAGCTCCATGAAAATGCTGCGCTTGACCACGCAGGCATTATCGCTGAGCTGTGCGCTGCGGCGGAGACTGTCGTAGGAGGTATCGACCGGCAGAGCGGTGAGACGGTCACTGCCGCCGCTCATGATGTTTTTCCAGTTCCATACGGTGATGTGGCTCAGCAGGTCCGCATCGGGCTTGGGAGTCTCGTAGCAGCTGACAGCCGCAGCGTCCGATACCAGACAGGGCTGCAGCATACGCAGTACCCAGTCGTCGCGGTCGGGCAGGGCATCCTGTGTCATAAACAGCAGGTATTCCCCTGTGGCGGCGGTTGCGCCCAGCATACGGGCGTGGGAGTGGGAAAACTCGGACTGGGGGATGCGGATGACCTTGCAGCCCTCTGCTTCCGCCATGGTGTCGGTGCCGTCAACACTTCCCGAGTCCACAACCACGATTTCCAAATCTCGGATACCTGTCCGGCGGTGGAGCAGCTCCAACAATTGGGGCAGCTCATGGGCGCCGTTGAAGGTGGGGATGACTACAGATACACGGCCTTCATAGGGGGTGCATACTGCAGGCATCTGCCACAGTTCATCGCTGCTGACTGCGAAGGGCTGCTGTACATACAGACCGTCTTCTTCGTGAGGCAGCCAGTTTGTGCCGCTGATGCGGCGCATGACCTTTTTCACTGTGGGGGTGATGCCGTTGGTGCGGAGATGATATATGGTTTTTTCAATGAGGTTTTTGATGTTCATTGATTGAATTACTTTCCGTAGATTCTTTCGTAGGTTTTCTGGTATTCACCGCTGAGGATGTTCTGCCACCAGGGCTTGTTATCCATGTACCAGCGGATGGTCTGTTCGATGCCGTTTTCGAACTTGGTTTCAGGCAGCCAGCCCAGCTCGTTGTGGATGAAGGTGGGGTCAATGGCGTAGCGCTGGTCGTGACCCTTGCGGTCAGCCACATAGGTGATGAGGTCTTCGCTCTTGCCTGTTGCGGCAACGATGAGCTTGACGATGTCGATGTTGCGCTTTTCGTTGTGGCCGCCAACATTGTAAACCTGACCTTCCTTGCCGCCCTGCAGAATCAGGTCGATTGCGGAGCAGTGGTCGTCTACATACAGCCAGTCACGGACGTTGAGACCTTCCCCGTAAACGGGCAGGGGCTTTTCCGCTTCGCAGTTTGCAATCATCAGAGGGATGAGCTTTTCGGGGAACTGATAAGGGCCGTAGTTGTTGGAGCAGCGGGAAATGGTGATGGGCAGACCGTAGGTGCGGTGGTATGCGTTGCACAGCAGGTCAGCGGATGCCTTGGAGGCAGAGTAGGGGCTGGAGGTGTGCAGAGGGGTCTGCTCGGTGAAGAACAGGTCGGGTCTGTCCAGAGGCAGGTCACCGTATACTTCGTCGGTGGAAACCTGGTGGTAGCGCTTGATGCCGTACTTGCGGCAGGCATCCAGCAGTACCTGTGTGCCCATGACGTTGGTTTCCAGGAAAATCGCAGGGTTTTCAATGGAACGGTCTACGTGGCTTTCCGCAGCAAAGTTTACCACCACATCGGGCTTTTCTGTTTCAAACAGCTGGTACACAGCCTTGCGGTCGGCAATGTCCATCTTCACGAACTTGAACTTGGGGTCGTGAAGAATGGGGGCAAGGGTAGCCAGATTGCCTGCATAGGTCAGCTTGTCGATGCAGATCAGGTCGTATTCGGGGTGCTGTCTGCGCATATAGAAGATAAAGTTACTTCCGATAAATCCGGCGCCGCCGGTAATAATCATTTTCATGGTGAGAGATACTCTCCTTTAAAAGTTTGTGACCGCATCCTTCAGGAAGGGAGCGTTTGCGTCCTTGTCGGACAGAATGGGGGAGTCTGTACCCCAGTCGATATTCAGCTCGGGGTCGTTCCAGCGGATACCGCCGTCAGCCTCGGGAGCGTAGAAGTTATCTGCCTTGTACAGGAATTCCACGTCGTCGGTGAGGGTCACGAAGCCGTGACCGAAGCCACGGGGAATCATCAGCTGCTTTTTGTTTTCCGCGCTGAGCTCCACGGCTACCCACTGCTTATAGGTGGGGCTGTTGGGTCGCAGGTCCACGGCTACGTCCAGTACTGCGCCTTTTGCGCAGCGAACCAGCTTAGCCTGTGCCATGTCGCCTCTCTGGAAGTGAATTCCGCGGAGAGTGCCTTTTACGGTAGAGGAGGAGTGGTTGTCCTGTACGAAGTCGTAAAACAGGCCTGCTTCCTCGAATTTTTTTTTGGACCAGCTTTCCATAAAGAAGCCGCGGTGGTCACCGAATACACGGGGTTCCACAATGACGACACCTTCCAGCTTTGTCTTTGTTACTTTCATCAATTGCACCTCTTAGTAGAGATATTTTCCGTCGGCAACGTTCCGCAGATGCTTGCCGTAGGGGGATTTGCCGTAGGCTTCCGCAGCTTCCAGCAGCTGTGCCTTGGTAATCCAGCCCTTGTTGTATGCGATTTCCTCGGGGGCGGAAATGGTGATGCCCTGTCGATTCTGGAGGATGCGCACGAAGTCCGCAGCCTCTGCCAGAGAGTCCACGGTGCCTGTGTCCAGCCACGCGAAGCCGCGACCCAGGGTGATGACATTGAGAGTGCCTTCTTCCAGATAAATGCGGTTCAAATCGGTGATTTCCAGCTCGCCGCGAGCGGAGGGCTTCAGACTCTTGGCACGTTCCACTACCTTGCGGTCATAGAAGTACAGACCTGTGACGGCGTAGTTGGATTTGGGGTTCTTGGGCTTTTCCTCGATGGAAACGGCCTTGCCCTCGGCATCGAATTCCACAACGCCGAAGCGTTCGGGGTCTTCCACATAGTACCCGAAGACTGTAGCCCCTTCTTCACGGGCGGCAGCTTCCTTCAAATGCTTGCCGAGGCCCGCACCATAGAAAATATTGTCACCCAGAATCATGGCGGCGGTGTCGTCACCGATGAATTCTTCGCCCAGAATAAATGCCTGTGCCAGACCATCGGGGGAGGGCTGTACCTTGTAGGACAGGCTCAAACCGAACTGGCTGCCGTCACCCAGCAGACGCTCAAAATTGGGCAGGTCTGTGGGGGTGGAGATAATGAGAATTTCTCGAATCCCTGCCAGCATGAGGGTGGACAGAGGATAGAAAATCATGGGTTTGTCGTAAATGGGTAAGAGCTGTTTGGAAGTCACTTTGGTCAGGGGGTACAGTCGTGTGCCGCTGCCGCCTGCAAGAATAATACCTTTCAAGTTGCGTCCTCCTTTATGTTTACATGAGCCGGGTAAGCTTTTCCAGTCGTTTGCGATTTAAATCTGCCATGTCCAAGGGGGTGTTGTCCCGCTTTTCATAGTTGATGAGTGCGTTGGCAAAGGCTTCCGTGGTCTTGTCCGCTACGGTTGCATAAGCGCCTACGTCCACCCGCTCGTCGCTGACGGGGATGGTGGTGATGATGTCCTTGCCCAGAATCATGGCTTCAAAGTACACCACGGGGAAGCCCTCGTAATCCGAGGCCAGCACCAGGCAGTCCCCAGCGTTGAGATAGGGGTAAGGGTTGGTTTGTGCGCCCACCATGGTAACGGTGTCGGACAGACCGTGTTTTTCAATCAGTTCTTCGCACAGCTTGCGGTCGGGACCGTCCCCAACCATCAGCAGGCGGATGTCTTGGCGCTCCTGACGTGCTGCGGCGAATGCCTCCAGCAGGCGGCTCATGCGTTTGTGAGGCTCGTCCAGTCGTCCCACGAATACGAACAAGGTCTCGTCGGGAGCTTTGGTAATGGAGCAGGGCTCTGCGGCGCGGCTGCGGACAGATTCCCATTCCACAATATTATTGACCACATCGCACTTGTCTGCGTATTGAGGCAGACGGTCTGTGAAGGCTGCTTTGCTTTCGTTAGACACGAACAGTACATGACGGAACCGGTCTGTGCGCAGCTGCGTAAAGAAATCGGCAAATTCCTTGTGGTCGGGGTAAATAGTGGTGTAGTCGTTGTGGACATACAGGCAGCTGTTTTGAGAGGCGTACTGCGCCAGTCGGCTGCCGATAATGGAGTAGGTGCAGTAGGAGCAGGAAAAGTCGTATTTGTTTCCGTATTTCAGCTTCCACAGCATCCGTTTGGTGAAGTTCAAAATCTTCCGCAGGGGCACAAAGGGACAGCTGCTGAGACGATATTCCTTTACGGTAATATGGCTGCCCAGCTGCTCCAGCAGCGGTCCGTGCTGTTCCTCCAGTACCAGTGTCACTGCGTATTCCATGGGGTCCAGACTGTTCAGCAGGTTCAGCAGGGACTTTTCCAGTCCGCCGATTTCCATGTGCTTGGCGAAGAAAATAAGCTGTTTCATCAAATCACCACTCAATGCTCGCGGATATAGTTCAGCAGAGCGGGATTCAGCTGCCGCCACTTCTCTGCGAAGTATTTCTGCTTTTCGGTAATGCGCTTCATGTGGGCCTCAGTGCCTGCCTTGGTAGTCTGGTGGGGCAGATGCACCACACCCAGACAGGGGCTGTAGTAACATTCCCGACCTGCGTGGCGAATCTTCAAAGTCAGGTCCGTGTCCTCATAGCAGGTGGGGTCATAGTATTCGTCAAAGCCGTCGATTTCCTCAAACAGCGCTTTGCTCATGAGGAATCCGCAGGTAGCCAGATAGCCCAAGTCACTGCGATACAGGGCAGAGGGGGGCATGCTGCGGTAGGCATAGTTGTCGGCAATCATATAGCCTGCGGCGTAGCGGTCAAACCAGCCGCCGTTCCATGCCACGGCACCGAAGTTTTCTGCGGTGCTGCAAATATACAGGTAGCTGTCCAGCCAGTGTGCATCGGTTGCCCACTGGTCGCTGTCCAGAAACAGGATGTAGTCACCCTTGGAGAACTTTACGCCCAAGTTTCTGCCGCTGGAGCAGCCGTTTTTTCGGTTGCGCACCAAGTTGATTCGGTCACCGTACTTGGCAGTCAGCTGCTCGTAGGAGCCGTCAGTGCTTTGGTTGTCCACCACAACGATTTCGTAGTTGTAGCGGGCATTCCATTCCAGCAGAGAGTCCACACACTTGTCGATGATGCCCTTGTTGTTGTAGTTCAGCACCACAACGGAGAGCTTGCCGTAGTATTGTGCGAGCAAATCGCCCTTTACTGTGGGAGCGCGCTTTTCCCCATAAGCTGCAAAGGCTTCGCTGCGGGACAGCAGCACTACGCCATCATGGGGGCGAATATCCGTTTCCGTCAGTGCGGTCACGGGAATGTGGCTGACGCAGGGATAGGGCTTGTAGCTGCCTACCTCCGGGTTGGCATATACATAATGAACGCGGCAGCCTGCCATGTTCAGGGCTTCCGCAGCGGCAAAGCCTTGTTCATCAGCATGGCAAGGCCTGTCTGCCAGAATCCACACATCACGGTTCTGCTTCATAGTGCAGGCGGATTGGTCTTCCTTGGTCAGCAGATAGCTGCGGTAGTCGGGCCATTCCACGGGCGCAAGTCCCTGTGCGCGGTTTTGCTGCTCTGCTTCTCGGTATGCAGCCACAGAAGCAGCGCCCAAACCCATAGGGCTTGCCATACGTGCGTTTACACGGGAAATCACACGATGAACCAGCCAGTGGCAGGTTTGCCCCATGGTGTGGTATTTCGAATATGTACGGATTGTATGAATAATCTGAGGGATGTTTCCCAAAATTGATTCCTCCAAATGTTGGTTGGGAAAGGCTTATTCAGCCTGTTCCAGCATTTCAATCATGGCGCGGGCTTTCATGCTCCAGTCATTGTCACGGGCATCCTTATCCAGCAATGCAAGATATTCCGGGTCGCTGCCCATAGTCAGTGCCTTGTCCAGCAGGGCGATAAACTCCTCATGGGTCTTGCCGATAAGTACGCTGCCGTACTTTCTGCATTCGTTCATGTCCGTGGTGACCACGGGCTTGTGCATGGCCATGTATTCAAAAATCTTTACGGGGCTTGTAGAGCGGGTGATGTCATTGACCAAGAAAGGAATGGTCAGCACATCACAGGCGCGGGCGTAGTATTTCAGTACGTCATAGTTTCTGGGACCCAGAAAATGCACATTCTTTACGCCCTTCAGCTGTTCGTCAAATGACTCATCATACTTCATGCCAAACAGCACCACAGAGTATTTGTCTGTGGCGGCGATTTTACGCACCAGCTCATAGTCAAACCATTTTGCCAGTGCGCCGTAATAGCAAACAATGGGCTTGCCCATGCGCAGTACCTTTTGGAAATCGGCATCGAACACAAAGCCATGGTCATAGCTTTGGAAGTGGGCGTAGTCCACACCGTTGGTGGAAAATGCCATGTTCTTTGTGCCGCGGCGGGCAATCACATCATCACGCAGCAGGTCTGCGGTGACCACTACAAAGGTGTCCTCATGGGTCATGGCGTAGTCGTATTTATCGGAAATGGCCTTGGGCAGCATGGAAGTGCCGCTGAGCTCGGGGGAGATGTGGTCAATGTATTCGTAAATGAAGCGGAAGCCACGGTCCAGATAGCTCTGCACATCTGCCATGCTCAGGGTCCAGTCGGTGGAATACAGCTGCAGATACTTGGGCTTCGTAACCTTGTCCAATTCTTCCATGAGCATATTGCGGAAGAACACGTTGGAGAGGTTCACCAGATACAGATTGTCCTCGTGCTTGGTGATGGTTTTGACATCATCGGTCATGGTGGTGACTTCATACAGCACCAGACAGCCCTGCTTTTCCAGATTGCGGGCAATGTGCTGAGGGCGCTGGAATAGGGGAACGTTGTACCCGAAGCTGGAACGCCACAGGATGATGCGGTCATAGTTTCCTGCCAGCATTTCGCGGATAGTGCTGCGATGATGCTTGGCACGGAGCAGTACGGTGGGGTTGAAGCGGCTCAGCCAGTTTGCGGAGATATATGACAGCACCTTCTTCACAAAGCCGAGGATGCCGTATTTTTTATAGACGTTTACAAGCTTGCTGAGCTTTTCTCTCATGGTTTATGTTCCTTCAAAGTGAAATTTAAGTGGGCAGCCCCAGATAGCGGAGATACGCATTGAGGATGCGGTTGGTCTCACCCACAGCCACCACACGGCCGTGGTCCAGCCATACCACGCGGTTGCACAGACGGCGGATGGACTCGATGGAGTGGGATACGTACAGCACGGTGGTGCCGCCGTTGATCATGCTCATCATTTTCTTTTCGCTCTTGGTCTGGAAGGCAGGGTCGCCTACGGACAGAATTTCGTCAACGATGAGGATTTCGGGGTCGGTGATGGTGGCAACGGAGAAGGCCAGTCTTGCCATCATACCGCTGGAAAAGTTCTTGATGGGTACGTCCATAAAGTTATGGAGCTCGGAGAAGTTTACAATGTCCTCATAGCGCTCGGTCAAAAACTCCTTGGAGTAGCCCATAATGGCACCGTTCAGGAAAATATTTTCCGATGCAGTCAGCTCCGTATCGAAGCCAGCGCCCAGCTCAATCATGGGGCAGATGTTGCCATTGGTGATGACGCTGCCCTTGGTGGGCTCATATACGCCGCACACAGCCTTCAGCAGGGTGGATTTGCCTGCACCGTTGGTGCCGACCAGACCGATGACCTCGCCGCGGTGGACATCGAAGCTCACGTCGCTCAAGGCCCAGAAATTGTTGCGGGCGTCATGCATTTTGCGTTCGTTGCGCTTTGCGGGATTAAACAGCTCTACAAAGGCCTGCTTCATAGAAAAGCCTTTTTCAATGCCGAGATTGAACTGCATGGAAACATCCCGCACTTGAATCATAATATCGCTCATAGGGTTTACTCCAAAATCAAATGTGGTAAATGAATTCGTTCTGGTACTTCTTGAATACGAAGCTGCCGATGCCCAGCATGACAAGGCCGAACAACAGGCACAGTCCGAACTGCAGGGCAGAGGGGGTCTGCTGGTACAGCAAAATAGTACGGGCAAAGTCGATGATGTGGTACAGAGGGTTCAGCTTCAAGATTGCCAGAATGGTGGGGCTGCCGATGATGGTGGGGTGCCAGAAAATGGGGGTCATGTAGCTGAGAATCTGCAGGATGATGGAATAGATGTAGAACATATCCCGCAGGTAAACGGTAATGGTAGCCAGCAGCAGACCTGCGCCCAAAGTGAACAGGAACAGACAGCCGAAGGCATACAGCAGGAAAATATGCTGCCAGCAGACGCCTGTGCCTGTGACGAGCAGAACCACGTACAAGGGAATCAAGCTCAATGCGAAGTTGATGCCCACGAACATGCACTTGGTCAGAGGGAAAATGTATTTGGGTACATATACCTTGTTGATGAGCCCCGCGTTTGCGACGATGGTGCTCATGGACAGGTTAGATGCCTCGGAGAAGTAGTTGAAGAACAGCATGCCCGACAGTAGGTAAGCAGGGTAGCTGACACCGGGGGCGCTGAAGCGGAAGAAGCTGGAGAACACCACGTACATGACCACGGTCATCAAAACGGGATGCAGCAGACTCCATGCCATACCCAGCACGCTGCGCTTGTATTTTACCTTAAAGTCACGGATGACCAGCTGTTCAATGAGAAATTTATATTTGGCTAATTTGCGAATGATTTGCATAAGAACCTCCACTGTGGAAAATAAACATAATACACCACAGTACTTTCATGATAACAGACATAGTATAGCACACAAGAGGCGGGATTTCTACATATTTTTGTTTAATGTATATATTATGTCCCTTTTGCCAAAATGTGAAACAGGCCGGGGGCTCTCCCTTGTTGTGGTTATACGATGCCCATAATATTCATTTGTTATTTACAAAATTAACCTTGACTTTTTGTGCATTTGATACTATGTTAGTGCCACTTCAATAGAAAGGAATCATGGCGATGAGCAGACAGGAAGCTCTTGCGCAGTATCAGCGAGCACTTAAGCAAGGCCGAAAACAGTATAAGCAAGCCGTGGCGGGCGGGCGCTATCCCTATTTGCAGGTGCTGGATGAAATTCTGGACGATGCGATGGTGGCAGCCCGTGTCAATCTGGGGCTGATGGAAATTCCCACAGAGCAAATCGTGGGAACCAAATCCAAGGGCAGACGAGATGCGTTTTCTCCGGGATTTTTGCCTCTGCTTTCCGAATCATCGGAGTTTGCTCTGAAATGGATCGAGCTGTGTCGTGCCCATCTCAGCGAAGAAGGGATTCGTGATGCCATTCGCTGCTTTGAGTATCTGGGGCGTTTTTATGTGCTGGAAGGGAATAAGCGAGTCAGTGTGCTGAAAAGCTACGGAGCTGCAACCATTCCCGCCCATGTGACCAGACTTGTTCCCGTATGGTCCGAGTCTCGTCAGGTTCGGCTGTATTATGACTTTTTGGGTGCGTATCAGCGCACGGGACTGTATCAAATCGCCTTTACCCGCTTCGGCAGCTTCACCAAGCTGCAGGCAGCCCTTGGGCATGATGCGGACTACACCTGGACCGAGGATGACCGCCGCCGATTTTTGTCCGGCTATACCTATTTCCGCAAGGCATTTTCTGCTTTGGGGGGAGATGCCTTGGACATTACACCTGCCGATGCCATGCTTGTGTGGCTGAAGGTTTATCCTTACGAGCAGCTGAAAATCAACACCTTGGGGGAATTGACCCATAGCTTGAGCAGTGTCTGGCAGGATGTGCAGATGCTGGGAGAGACCAAACCCATTGCGGTCAGCACAGCTCCTATGACGGCGACGGAAAAAGGATTGTTTCGCACATTGAAGGAAGTCGTGTTCCGCAGCCGATTGGATATTGCCCTTGTGAATGAACACTCGCCCAGAGTGGGAGGTTGGACAGAGGGCCATGTTCGGGGGATTAAGTCCATGGAGCAGAACTTGGGTGAGCGGGTGTCTGTACGCATTTACAATAATGCAGGGGGCATAGGTGCTGCGGTGGAGACTATGGAACAAGCGGTTGCAGACGGAGCGCAGGTTATCTTTGCATCTTCTCCCACGCTGATCGATGCCTGCCGCAAGATTGCTGCACGGCATCCCCATGTTCGTGTGATGAATTGCAGCGTTTCCATGCCCTACAGTGGGGTTCGTACTTACTACGGTCGCATGTATGAGGCGAAGTTTATTGCAGGTGCCCTTGCGGCGGCAATGTCTCCCACAGACGAGCTTGGGTATGTGGCAAACTATCCGATTATTGGGACTCCTGCGGCTATCAACGGATTTGCTATGGGTGCGAGGATGGTCAATCCCCGTGTACGGGTACGTGTGGAATGGTCCTGCGTGGAAGGGGACCCTGTGAAGGCTCTTACCATGCAGGGTGTGGAATATATGTCTACACTGGATATTCCCACTGCGGAATCTGTGCAGGGGAAACGCGGTGTATGTCATGTACAGCCTCAGGGTGATGTACAGCTTCTTGCGGAGCCTTATTGGGGTTGGGACACCTTTTACACGAAGCTTGTGGAAAGTATTCTGGACGGCAGCTGGGAATTGTCTGCCGCTGCAAAGCACAATCCCCGTGCTATGAACTACTGGTGGGGTATGTCGGGCGGTGTCATCGGTATGAAATTTGCCGACAGCCTGCCTACGGGGGTTCGCAGTCTGGCTCTGATTTTGAAGCGTGGCATTGTAGACGGCAGCATTCTGCCCTTCAGTGGGGAGATTCGCAGTCAGGATGGCACTGTGCGCTGTGAGGCGGATGGACATTTGAGTTCCGAGGAAATTTTGCACATGGATTGGCTGTGCGACAATGTCATCGGGGAAATCCCCGATTTTGATCGTCTTCTTCCCGAAGTACGGGACATTGTTCGTATGCAGGGGATCTACCGAGATTCCATTCCTCCTGTGGTGGAAGGGGTGCTGCTGTGAAAATCCTGCTGATTTCCGACCAGCCCGATGCGGGGCTGTGGGATTATTATACCCCCGAAAAATTGAAGGGGATCGATTTGATCATCTCCTGCGGAGACCTGCCCCGTGAGTATCTGGAGTTTCTGGTGACCATGGGCAGGGCACCTTTGCTGTACGTTCACGGCAATCATGATGATCGATATGCTGTTCGGCCACCCGAAGGCTGTGACTGCATTGACGGAAGGCTGGTGCGCTTTGGCGGTCTGCGGATTCTGGGGCTTGGAGGCAGCATGCGCTATCGGGACGGCATCCATCAATACACCGAGCTGCGAATGACTCTGCGTGTGGCACAGATGTGGTGGCAGGTGCTGCGCAGCGGCGGTGTGGATTTGGTTGTGACCCATGCGCCTATCCAAGGGATTGGTGATGGGGAGGACCTTGCCCACCGTGGCTTTGCCTGCTTCCGTAAAATGCTGGAGCGGCTGCGTCCTGCGTATTGGATTCACGGTCACCAGCATCTGAATTACGGCAGAGCACCGCGCATCCATACCTGCGGCGAGACTGCGGTCATCAACGCATACGGGAAATATATTCTGGAAATAGAAACACCGCTGTGATTTTTCACAGCGGTGCTTTTTCGTTATTCAGATAAATACATATTCTTCCATGCGCTTCAGGGCATCTTCCAGTCTGGATTTGGGCAGAGCCAGATTGATGCGGATGTGGCAGGGGCCGTGGAAGAGTCTGCCGTCCTGCCAGCCCACACCTACGTCCCAGCCGGTACGGATTACTTCGTCGATGCTGCGGCCTGTACGTGCGCAGTAATCGCTGCAGTCGATGAACAGCATATAAGTGCCCTGGGGACGGCTGACGGTTACGCCCTCAAAGCGGGTGCGGATGAAGTCACAGGCGAGGTCTATGTTTTCTGTAATGACCTCGTTCAGCTCATCTGCCCATTGACGGCCTTCTTCGCCGTACGCGGCTATGAGTGCGTGCATGCTCATGACGTTCATGGAGTTATAGTGAGACAGACTGCCCTCTTTGTCCATGCGGTCTTTCAAGCGCTTGTTGCATATAATGTGGTAGCTTCCAACCAGACCTGCCAGACTGAAGGTTTTGGAGGGGGCATACAGTGCAATGGTGCGGCTGCGCATATCCTCGGATATGGACTGGGTGGGGATGTGAAGTGCATCGGGGCGAGTGATGTCAGACCAAATCTCGTCGCTGATGACATATACATCATGCTTGCGGCACAGCTCTGCCACAGCTTCCAACTCCCACCGTTCCCAAACTCTGCCTGTGGGATTGTGGGGAGAACAGAGAATCATGGTGTGGATGCGGTTGGAGAGGATTTTTTCTTCCATGTCCGCAAGGTCCATACGCCAAATGCCATCCTCGTCGAGGGTCAGAGGGGAGTGGACGATGTTGTAGCCGTTCTTGGCGAGGCTGTGGGTGAAGCCTACATAGGTGGGGGAGTGTACCAGTACGCTGTCGCCCTTGGAACACAGCACATTCATGGCACTTACCACACCACCAAGTACACCATTTTCATAGCCGATATGCTCGGAGCGGACATAATCCGCACCCTTGCGGTCAGCGTGCCAGCGGACAATGGCATTGAGGTATTCTTCAGAGGGGGAGAAGTAACCGAACAAAGGATGCTTGGCGCGTTCAATCATGGCATCGGTGATGGCAGGGCAGGTGGGGAAGCTCATGTCCGCAACCCACATGGGAATGGGGTCAAATCCCTCCTTAGGCAGCTCGGGGGCGGCACCGCCACAGCCCATGGCATCCACGGAGATGGCGTCCTTTCCACGGCGGTCGAAAACGGATGTAAAATCAAACTTCATGGGAGAAACCTCCGAAATATTTTCTGTTCGCATTATACCATACTGCAAAGAAAATGTGTAGAAAAATACCGTAAGCAACCACGAAATGTTGTTATTTTTGGGACAATTCAACAGATTAAACAAAAAAAGAACGCGTTTTTCGGTGGGGGACAAATGGATTTATTTCAAAATTGTTAAATGTGGATAAAATAGGAAAAGTTTATATTACATTTCTGCCAATTGATTTTTGAGTGAAAATATTATAAAGTTAGTGCATGTTTTTGCAAAACTTTTCGGTTTTGCGGAAAGGAGAATTATATGGAACAAAAAAGAGATAGCTTTGGAAGTAGCTTTGGCTTCCTGATGGCTGCAATCGGCTCAGCTGTTGGTCTGGGCAACATTTGGGGTTTCCCCTACAAGATGGGTCGCTCCGGCGGCTTTACCTTCTTGATCGTGTATCTGATGCTGGGTATTTTCGTAGGCTTTGTTATTATGATGGGCGAACTGGCTATGGGCCGTAAGACCGGCAAGGGTGTTATCGGCGCATACGGTGAACTGTCCAAGAAGTTTAAGTGGGTCGGCTGGCTGGCTGTATTTGCTCCTTTCGTTATTATGAGCTTCTACTCCGTTCTGGGCGCATACTGCATGGAATATCTGGCACTGAACCTGTCCAACCTTGCATTTGCAGGTGCGGAAGTTAAGGCAGGCGCTGACCTGTTCGTTGCGATGCTCACCAATCCCTTCGGCGCATTGATGTTCACCGCACTGTTCATTGGCCTGTGCTACATCATCAACGTAGGCGGCGTTTCCGGCGGTATTGAAAAGTTCAATTCCATCGGTATGCCCGCACTGTTCGTGATGCTGATCGTTATCATCGTTCGCTCCGTCACTCTGCCCGGCGCAGTAGAAGGTCTGAAGTTCATGTTCGTTCCCGGCTACGCTGTACAGGGCGGCTTCATTGAAGAAGCACCCGGTCTGCTGACCGTTCTGGCAACCGCAGGTGGTCAGATGTTCTTCTCCCTGTCTCTGGCAATGGGCGCTATGATCACCTACGGCTCCTACCTGACCAAGGAAGAAAACCTGGTTAAGAACTCTGTTATCATCGTTATTGCTGACACCATCGTTGCTCTGATGGCAGGTCTGGCAGTTATTCCCGCTGCTGTTGCTACCTATGGTCCTTCCGCAACTCTGAGCGGTCCCAAGCTGCTGTTCATCACCCTGCAGGACGTATTCCAGTCCATGGGCGCTGTTGGTCCTCTGTTCGGCGTTGTATTCTACCTGCTGGTATTCATTGCTGCAATTTCCTCCGCAATCTCTCTGATCGAAGTAGTTGTTACCTTCTTCCTGGACCGTGCACAGGCTAAGGGCAAGGAAGGCAACCGTAAGAAGATCGTTCTGCTGGTATGCGCAGCTATCATGGTAGAAGGCGCTATCGTTGCACTGGACGGTCTGGGCGCAAACGGTATGTGGGTTCCCCTGCAGAATACCTTCGGCATCATCGGCGAATTCAACGACTGCTGGCTGGACTTCATGGACTGCCTGTCCGAAGGCATTGCAATGCCTCTGGGCGCTCTGCTGATGTCCCTGATGATTGGCTGGGAAATCAAGCCCAAGACCCTGCTGGACGAAATCCACATTGGTGGCTCCAACAAGATCGCCGGTTTCTTCACCTTCTGCATGAAGTTCGTTGTTCCCGTTGGCATGCTGCTGATTCTGGTTGGTCAGATCGACACCTTCTTCCACCTGGGTATTTTCTAAATTCAAAATCATCAAAGCACACTCTGAAAAGAGTGTGCTTTTTTATTGTCTTATGTTATAATCGAGCCAAATAAGAGAGGGGAGTGCTTATGGAAATTCTGCTGGAAAAGGGTGTGCGCCGCGTTGCCCCCGAAAGCTTTGCGGGTATCACCGAGCCCCTGCGGGTGACCATTTTGGAGCCTATGCTCATGCTGCCCAAGGGGATTTTTGATGGCTGCCCGGACGTAACCATACGCGCCCATGCAGGCAGCTTTGCCCAGTTTTATGCACAACAGTACGGGCTGAAATTCGAGCGACTGTGAGCGGCTATATGGAACAAACAAAACGATTGACGGTCTGCGCCATGATGGCGGCAGTATCCGTGGTGCTGATGCTGTTGGGGGCGGTGCTGCAATTGGGCACATACGCCGCCCCTCTGCTGACGGGCATGGTGCTGATTCCCATCGGTAATCGATACGGGCGTAAATATCAAGTAATGCTTTGGCTGGTCATCAGTGCATTGTGTTTGATGCTTGTGCCAAATGTGGAGCAGAATATGATGTTCGCGGGACTGTTCGGGTGGTATCCCATTGCGTACCCCACTCTGCAAAAGCTGCCGAAGCTTGTGCGGCTGCCTGTGAAGTTGGTGCTGTTCAACGGTGTGGTCATCGCTATGGAAGCATTGCTTTTGTGGGTGATTGCGCCCGAAGCGATGGAGATGGCAATGGTGTTCCTGCTGCTGGCTTTGGGGAATGTGACCTTCCTGCTGTATGACTATCTGATTCCAAAGACGGAGCTGATTTTGCAGCGCATCATGAAAATAAAATGAAAAACAGCACGGACGGCTTTGGGCTGTCTGTGCTGTTATGTTTTGGGTTGGTGTAGTCAAATGGCTCGAATAATCAGTACGATAATGAAGACCCATATCAGTACAATGGGGATTGCATAGTACCATTTTTCGGGCTTTTCGTCCTGCCACATGGCTTCCGCTTGGGTGCGATGCTTTTCGAATACTTCCTTTGGGATGCATTTGATGGTCAGTGCAGCAAGCAGCGGCAGTATGAGCAAATCATCGAGGTAACCGATTACGGGGATGAAGTCGGGGATGAAATCAATGGGGGAGAGTGCGTATGCTACGGTAAGCCCCGCAAGCACCTTCGCAAGGAGCGGTGTGTCCTTGTCCTTTAGTGCCAAAAACAGTGCGGGGATATCTGTTTTTAATCCGGCTGCTCGTGCCTTGAAGTCCATAGTATTTCACCCGATTGTTGAAAACTTTTGTCTAATATACCATGAAAATGACATAAGCACAAGAACAGCCGCAGGGACGAAAAAACTGCGGCTGTGTTTATCTCCTTTTGTAGAGTACCAATTCGGGGTTCTCACCGTTTGTTTCGTAGGTGCAGACCAACAGGAAATCCAAGTTTGCAACGATGCCGAAGCATCTGCTGCCGCCGAATTCACATGGGAGCTGATTTCCCAGATAAGAGGCGTCATCATTCAGAAATTGCACGACTTCTCCATTGGGCAGAGAATAAGGGAGGTTGACGAAACTGCCGTGGAGGACATTCAGGGATTCCACCTTCGGCAGACCTTCTATGTGCAGTGCGTTAAATTCGTCCATCAGCTGCTGTTTGAAGGCCTCAAGCATTTCTGTGCCTCCCAGCTGTGCATATTGTTTCCAAACGTCCAATGTGAACGTGCCGTCGTGATAGCATCGGCTGCAGTATTCCTCGTTGAAGATGCCGTCGATTTCCTTGCTTGTGGTGGCATCATCCAATGTCATTCCACAGCAGTGACAAACCATTTCACGCGGCGCGCCCAATAGGGTGTTGATGGAAACGTCAAACAGGGAAGACAGCAGCTTTAAGGTCTCTGTATTGGGGACGGTTTCACCGTTTTCCCAGCGGGACACCGCCTGTCGGGTCACATGGACCTTGGCAGCCAGCTCATCCTGAGAAAGTCCCATTTTGGTCCGCAGCTCGTAAATGATGTTTTTGGGTTCCATTTTCATTCACCTCGGTATTATCATAGCATTATGAGCCGCACGATACAAGCAACCCGCAGTTGCTGAAAACATTGGTTGAAAATTTTGGGAGGGGCATAAACCTCTTGGAATTGATTGTCAAATTGTGAGACTTCCTTAGGAAAGGAACTACGGGTATGCAATTTGACAGAAACCGTAAAAAAATGTATACTTTCGGATAAGCAGATGAAAGAGAGGTGGAAGAATGCGCAGAAACGAATATAAAAAAATGATCGGGCAGGCGGCAATTGTGGCACTGTGTGTTGCCGTGCTGATTTATGTTGCATTGATTCCATCTGTCACGCATATGGGAAGCAGCAACATTTTGAATATTTCCGTAATATATGGGGTCGTCACAGTCCTTTCTTTGCTGATGCTTTTGGGGTATTTTGTGCTGATCAAGAACCGAGAGAAGCTGTTTGTTTTGTTGTTCTGCGCTGTCTTGGTGGTTAATTGCGGATACTTTCTGCTGTCGGTATCCAATACCTTGGGATTTGCTTTGCTGGCAAACCGAATCTCTTATTTTGGGGCGGCGTTTCTTCCCTCAATCATGCTTGTAATCGTTGCAGATGTATGTACCTTGAAGTACTCCAAGCATGCGGTACATGGTCTGTTTGCAGTCAGCTTCCTGATGTTTTTGCTGGCTGCCAGCGGCGGGGTTTTGGATGTGTACTATAAGGAGGTTTCCATTGAAATAATCGATGGAGTCACCCACCTTGTGAAGGAATATGGACCGCTGCACTCCGTGTATTCCCTGTATCTGTTTGGCTGCTTTGGGCTGATGATTGCTGCAATCATTTATTCTTTTGGGGTACATAGAATCAAAACCTATAAGCAGGCGGCTGTGATTTGCGCGTTTGTTTTCTGCAATCTTGCTGTTTGGTTTGTGGAGCAGCTGATTAATGTGGATTTTGAATTTCTGTCGGTTTCGTATCTGGCGACAGAACTGTTTTTGGTGCTGTTTAGCTTGATGATGCAGGATTATGAACAGGAATTGCTGCTGCAAAATGCAAGCGCTGATACGGTCTCTTCCGAGCTTCCGCCTGATATGGAGGAATTGCTGGACAGCTTCCTGCACAAAGCACGAATGCTTACCGTGACCGAAAAGAATATCATAAAGTACTACTCTGAAGGTGACGATATTCATGCTGTGGCAGAAAAAGCCTTTATCAGTATCCATACGGTGCGTAAGCACAATGCCAATATTTATCAGAAATTGGCTGTGGGCTCCCGAGATGAGCTCATGCTGTATATCGAGTTGTTCCGCCGATGTGGAAGACTGGATGAATTGCTATAAGATGATACATAGTGAAAGCAGGTGTACCTTTTGGGGGCACCTGCTTTTTTTCGAAGATGAATGCGCAAAATGAATAAATTCAGTTATTTCGGGTGTGCATTTTAAACTAATCAAATTGAGTATATACCTAAAATTTAGTGAAGATACATAATGGGGTAATGGATTTTAGGTGTTGGACATGCTATGGTTAGGATGCAGGAATGGAATTTGAAACAGCGATGTAAAATGAGGGAGGAGGCAATTGCCCATGAAGCAGATTCTTATGGAAAGGTTTCAAGACTTGTCAGATTCGGAATCATTCTGTTTTTCGTTGAGCTGTGAGCGCTGCAGCAATAAGTGGGTCGGTAACCGAAAACGGTTCTCCAAATCCAATGTTGTACCGACTTCTGAAGGAAAGCAAATCGTGTATTCGATTTTGTATCAGCGAGAGCATGGGCAGGCGCAGTGTGATTCTGTCAAGCAAGCATCCTATCATTTTAATTTATGCCCTGTTTGCGGACGTATGGTTTGCAACGACTGTTTTGTAGTTTGCGATGATTTGGATATGTGTTGTGAATGTGCAGAGCGGCTGGATGAACAGGGGGAAATTGTATACCTTCGGGATATATCCGATGTGATTATCCGCTGAAGTATCAGTAAATGAAAAAAGTATTGACGGTTGATAGATTGTGATTTGAAAGGAGAATATATATGGGTCTTATTCGTGCAGCATTGGGCAGCGCAGGTGGCGTGCTTGCCGATCAGTGGCGAGATTATTTCTACTGCGAATCCATGGCTTCCGATGTTTTGGCGGTGAAGGGCAAAAAGCGTGTTTCCGCCAGATCCTCCAATAATAAAGGAAGCGATAACGTCATTTCTAACGGCTCTATCATCAACATCAACGAAGGTCAGTGCATGATGATCGTAGAATCCGGCTTGATCGTGGATGTTTGTGCAGAGCCCGGTGAATATGTATATGACACTTCTACCGAACCTTCCATCTTTACAGGAAATCTGGAAGGCAATATCAAGGCTGTGTTCCAAACTATGGGCAAGCGTTTTACCTTTGGCGGCGAAGCACCCAAGGATCAGCGCATTTACTTCTTCAACACCAAGGAGCTGACCGGATATAAGTACGGTACCCCCAATCCCGTACCCTTCCGCGTGGTTGACCGGCGTGCAGCGGTTGACATGGATGTGGGTCTGCGCTGCTTCGGTACATACAGTATTAAGCTGACCAATCCTCTGCTGTTCTATAAGGAAGTTTGCGGCAATGTAGCAAATGAATTCAGATACAGTGAAATCGAGGAGCAGATGAGAAGCGAACTGCTGACTGCGCTGCAGCCTGCATTTGCACGCCTGTCTGCAATGGGCATTCGATACTCCGCGCTGATGGGCTATACCAAAGAAATCGGTCAGGCACTTCGTGAAGAACTGTCTGCGGATTGGGCAGAAGGTCGCGGCATCGAAATTAAGAAGTTCGGCATCTCCTCTTTGACGGTTGATCCCGAAGATGAAAAGATGGTCAAAGAAATGCAGCGCAACACTGCGTTTATGGATCCCACTCGCGGTGCAGCACACATGGTCGGTTCCACAGGTTCTGCAATGCAGACAGCAGCAGGGAATACCGGCGGCGCGGCAATGGCATTTATGGGCATGGGCATGGCGCAGAATGCCGGTGGAATGAATGCCCAGAATCTGTATGCAATGGGTGCTCAGCAGCAGGCAGCAGCTCCTGCTGTACCTGCAAATGGCTGGCAGTGCTCCTGCGGTGCAACCGCAACGGGGAAGTTCTGTCCCGAATGCGGCAGCAAGAAGCCCGAACCTAAGGCTGCAAACAGTTGGACCTGTCCTGCATGCGGTGCATCTGTCAGCGGCAAGTTCTGCCCCGAATGTGGCGCAAAGAAGCCTGCGGATGATGGCTGGAAGTGCAGCTGCGGTGCAGTCAATAAGGGCAAGTTCTGCGCGGAATGCGGCGCAAAGAAGCCTGCTGGTGTCCCTCAGTACAAGTGCGATAAGTGCGGCTGGCAGCCTGCGGACCCCACCAAGGCTCCCAGATTCTGCCCCGAATGCGGTGATCCCTTTGATGCGGGGGATATTGTATAAAAATGAAACGTAGAGCTTCACCCGATATAGGGTTTTGGATGGCTTTGTTTCTCAATCTGTTTTTTCAAAGTGAGTGGCTTGGCTTTGCTGTCGTGATGCTGGTGCTCCACTATCTGGTGAGCCTGCCTATGCTGTTTACGTGGCTTTGTCTGGGGATCTGGGCGTTCCGGGCATTGGCGATCACCCTGTTTACGGGATGGCTTTCAAGTACCTCTGATACAACACCCACCCCCGGAAGCAAGCGCGCCTCCGAACGCATCGGAACTTTTAAGAACGAAAATAAATGAGGAGATGAGATTATGGCATTGTTCGGTAATTTGTTTAAGAAAAAAGAATGTGCGATTTGTGGCGGCGAAATCGGTTTGCTGGGCAATCGCAAGCTGGAAGACGGCAATATGTGCAAGAAGTGTGCTGCAAAGCTTTCTCCCTTCTTTGATGACCGCCGTCATTCTACCGTAGAGCAGATCAAGCAGCAGCTGGTGTACAGAGAAGCAAATGCCAAGGAACTGGCGGGCTTCAATCCAACCCGTACCATCGGCAATAATGACAAGTTTATGTTTGAAGAACGGGGTGGTGTTCCTTACCGCTTTGTAGTTAGTGATGCGAAGGAATGGAGAAAGGAAAATCCCGATATTGTCCTGTTTAAGGATGTTACTGCCTGCGAATTCGAAGTACAGCATTATGATCGGGAATTGACCTATAAGGATGAACAGGGCGAGGAACAGAGCTACTTCCCCAAAAGATACGAATATAACTATGACTTCTTTGCGGAGCTTACCATTGCAAACAATCCCTATTTTGATAAGATCGTTGTAAAGCTCAATCGCTATACTGTCGAAATTGTCTCCGAAAAAATCAACAGAGGCCTGTTTAACAACCGTGCCAACGACCATACCTATCACCCCGAATATCGCATTCATCAGCAGATGTTTGAAGACATTAAGGAAGTGGTCAACCGCAGCAAGGGTATTGGCGCAGTCGGTGCCGGCTCCGATCCTATTATGGCCCTAATCGAGAAGATTCGCACCGCACCCGATTTTGAAACGGTTGTAGAGACAAACAAAACCGTAACGGCTCTTGTGAACGATCTTCCCAACCGCGATGCTTACTTTGTACTGCAGACCCAGGCCATGAAGGAAGCGCAGGCTCGTATTCAGGCTGAGATGACAGCGGCTGCTGCGGCTGCGGCGCCTGTAGCAGGTCCCAAGTTCTGTCCCGGCTGCGGAGCGCCCGCAAGCGGCGGCAAGTTCTGCGAAAACTGCGGGACTCGTTTGATGTAAGTTATTTTGATTCTTGTTTTGTAAAGGAGAAAACCCATGGCAAGTCAAGTAACAACCTATCAGTGTCCTGCTTGCACTGCGCCTCTTGGATTTGATGCTGCCACAGGCAAGCTGTCCTGCGAATTTTGCGGCAGCAGCTATGAAGTGGCGCAGATCGAAGCATTGATGGCGGAAAAGGAACTGGCGGCTGTGGAAGCTTCCGCGCAGGAAGAAACAGGCGGCGATCATTGGGATACGTCCTATATGAGCGACGATTGGGGTGCCGATGCTGCGGGTATGAAGACCTACAGCTGTCCCTCCTGCGGCGCAGAGCTGATTTGCGATGCCAGCACAGCGGCAACATCCTGTCCTTATTGCGGCAATCCCACCATTGTGCCGGGGCAGTTCGGCGGTATGCTGAAGCCTGATTATGTCATTCCCTTCAAGGTGACTAAGGAGGAAGCTATCGCAAAGCTGAAGGAACACTACAAGGGCAAGTTCTTCCTGCCCAAGCGTTTCAGCGATGAGAACTCCATTCAGGAAATCAAGGGCGTATACGTACCCTTCTGGATGTTCGACGGTCAAGCACAGGGGGAGGCAAATTATGATGCAACCCGTGTGGACATTTACACCATCGGCGATACGGAATATACCGATACATATCACTACTACCTAAGCCGCAGCGGTGTGGTTTCCTTTGAAAAAATTCCTGTGGATGCGTCTTCTAAGATGGATGACAACTACATGGACTCCATTGAACCCTTTGATTATTCCGAGCTGAAGCCCTTCTCCACGGCTTATCTGCCCGGTTATCTGGCAGATAAGTATGATGTGACCGTGGAACAATGCGCAGAGCGTGCGGACGAGCGCGCAAAGAAAACGGTGTCTGAGGCATTGTTCCACGATGCCTGCATCGGATATACATCCTGCTTTACCCGAAACGAATATATCCAACTGCAGCGCGGGCAAGTCCATTATGGCCTGCTTCCCGTGTGGATGCTCAGCACCGAATGGAGCGGCAAACGGTATATGTTTGCTGTCAACGGGCAGACAGGCAAAACCGTGGGCGACCTGCCTGTGAACAAGGGTAAGGTCGTGAAGACCTTTGCCGCCATTGCGGCTGCGGTGGCGGCCATCGGCTGTGCCATTGTGGCGCTGATGCTGTAAAGGGGGCGAAGACATGAAGAAGAGAATATTCAGTCTGATTCTGTGTCTGCTGATTGCGATTTGCATGGCATCTCCCGCGTTCGCTTTCGTGGAATACGGACGGTATTACGACGAAACCGATGTGCTTTGGACACAGGAAATCCAAACCATCGGAGAAGAGACCATTCCTGCAATGATCGATGCATACGGTTTTGACATTCGCATTGACGTATTTACGTCCATTGGCCCGGATGGAGTTGATGCCACAGCGGAATATGTATACGGCAGATACGGTTACGGCGTGGGCGATAATCTGGACGGCGTTTCCGTGACTGTTTATATGATTGCCGATGACACGGGCTGGTATGTGGAAGACTGGTGTGTATATTCATTTGGTACTCATGAGCGCTTGCAGGCGGTCTCTGAAGGTCTGAACACCATGCTGGCAGGCTGCTTTACCGATGCAGCATGGAACGGTGACCTGCAGCAGGACTGTCTGGCTATGGAACAAGTGGTGGCAACGGCATCCGCCGGGATTGCACTGTATGCCGAAGGCGATACGCAGGAAGTGACCGATGGTGAAATGGTCCCTGCCGAAAGCATTGACTTTACGGCGGAGGGCAATGTCATTGACTTGGCGGGAGTTCTGAGCGTGCAGCAGGATGCGGCCTTGGAAAGTATGATTTCTGCCATTTCCAATCCCTATCGGTGCGGCTGCTATGTGGTGGTCACGGATGATTTGTATGCATACGGCAGTGATGCACCCGATGCGGTCATTAACATTTACCATGACAATATGCTGGGTATGGGTGACGACAGAGACGGTATTCTGTTGATGCTGGATCCCGTGAACCGCAAATTTGCATTCTTTGTTTATGGCGAGAATGCAGAATATATTTTCAATGCTTACGGTCAGGAACAGCTGGAAACGGTGTTCCTGGACGATTTTGGTGAGAACCTGTGCTACGACGGTCTGGAGGACTTTGTA
>JAZREI010000115.1:0-25962 GCA_045660685.1 Oscillospiraceae bacterium | reverse complement strand
TTCACCGTCCGCGATGGCGTAATCACAGTCTGCGAAATAGAGAAATTGAAATAAGAAATAAGAACAAAGAAATAAGAATCAATAAGTATTCGGAGGATTTTATGATCGTCAAAACCAACCTGACCCCCGAACGTCTGCGTTATATGCAGCTGCTGGCAAAGCAGTACCCCACTGTGCAGGCAGCAGGCAGCGAAGTCATTCGTCTGCAGGCAATCCTGAACCTCCCCAAAGGCACCGAACATTTCCTCTCCGACATCCACGGCGAACACGAAGCCTTCGCCCACATTTTGAACTCCTGCTCCGGCGAAGTGAAAAAGAAGATTGACGAGCGTTTCGGCTACAGCCTGTCCGCAGAAGACCACGAGGATTTGGCCTCTCTGATTTACTACCCTGCGGAAAAGTTGGCTATGGTAGCCGATACCGACAGCCCCGAGCGTCACTATCGTTTGCTGTTGTACCGTCTGATTGAGCTGGCACCCCACTGCTGCAGCAAGTACACCCGCAGCAAGGTCCGCGACGCCATTGACCCCCGCTATGTGGATATCATCGACGAACTGCTGCACATCCGTGAGGAGGAAGAAGACAAAAAGGACTACTTCCGCAACATCATCGAAACCATCATCATCACCGGTCAGGCTCCCGACGTGCTGAAGGCTCTGTGCAGCCTCATTAAGCGTATGACCGTTGACCACCTGCACATCGTCGGCGACATCTATGACCGCGGTCCCCGTGCAGATATCGTCATGGACGACCTGATGAAGTATCACTCCGTAGATATTCAGTGGGGCAACCACGATATTCTGTGGATGGGCGCAGCTTCCGGCTCCCGTACTCTGGTAGCAACCGTGCTGGCAAACTCCATCCGCTACAACAATCTGCACGTCATCGAAACCGGCTACGGTATTTCTCTGCGTCCCCTGTCCATCTTTGCAAACGAAGTATATAAGGACACCGATACCCATTGCTTCAAGGTCAAGCTCACAGGTCCCGATGCCGAGCAGTACACCGAAAAGGACAAGCTGCTGTCTGCCCGTATGTACAAGGCCATCTCCATGATTCTGTTCAAGCTGGAAGGTCAGAAGTGCATGCGCCGTCCCGAATTCGGCATGAGTGACCGTCTGATGCTGGACAAGGTCAACTATGAAGACAAGACCATCACCATCGACGGCAAGACCTATGCAATGGAAGACTGCGACTTCCCCACTGTGAACCCCGCAGACCCCTACACCCTGACCGAAGAAGAAAACACCGTCATTGACCAGCTGACTGATTCCTTCCGCCACAGCGAAAAGCTCCAGCGTCACACCCGTTTCCTGTACACCAAGGGCGGTATGTATAAGGTCCACAACGGCAACCTGCTGTTCCACGGCTGCATCCCCATGACCAAGGACGGCGATCTCCAGACCTTCACCATCGGCGGCAAGCTCCGCAGCGGCAAGGAATTCCTGGACTATGCGGAACAGACCGCACGTAAGGCATATTACGACAAGCGCGGCACCCTCGAACGTGAGTTCGGCATGGACTTCCTGTGGTGGCTGTGGGCAGGCCGCAACAGCCCCATTTTCGGCAAGGACCGTATGACCACCTTCGAGCGCCGCTTCATCAAGGATGAAAGCGCATGGGTAGAAGCAAAGAACCCCTACTACCGCTTCTACGAAAATGCCGAAGTATGTGATATGCTGCTGGGCGAGTTTGGTCTCTACGGCAAGCACTGCCACATCATCAACGGTCACGTACCCGTAAAGGTCAAGAAGGGCGAAAACCCCGTGAAGGGCAACGGCAAGCTCATCGTGATTGACGGCGGCTTCTGCAAGGCTTACCAGTCCACCAGCGGCATTGCCGGCTACACTCTGATTTTCAACTCCCGCTGCCTGCGCATGGTTTCCCACCAGCCTTTCCAGGGTCGCCGAGATGCCATCCGCAATAACCACGACATTGACAACAACGACCTGATTTTTGAACACATGGAAGGTCGTCTGAAAATCGCACAGACCGACGAAGGCCGCGAGCTGCAGGTACAGGTAGATGACCTGATGGACCTGCTGACCGCTTACAGATTCGGTCTGGTGAAGGAAAAGCACTAAGACATTTGCTTCAAAATATCACCCACCTGATTCATTCAGGTGGGTTTCTTTATATGGAAAAACAAAAACGAGGCTGCCACAGAATCATCCATTCTGCAACAGCCTCGTTTTCACTTGAATTATTCATTTGTTTGCGCAAGGGGACAAGCAGGGTCTGCTGTAAAAAAGCTTCCATTTACGGCATAAGCCTGACATCTCGCACCTCCGCCACAGCCATACCTGTATCTGCACTTGCTGCAGCTTTGGGGGATATTCTTCCCACGCAGAGCGGTAAACACTTCATGTCCAAAGTAGATTTCTTCCAAACGATCGTGAGGGAGCGTACCGCAGATGATGGGCATACGCCTGCATGGCATAACTTGTCCAAATTCATCCACTGTAATCAAGCTTTTCCCGGCACTGCAGGAATAGATACTGCCATCCGTACCGATAAATTGCAATGCCCGATTGGATGTGACCGTGGTATGGGGATAGAGGAATTGTGTCAGCCTCGACCCCTTAGCCCTTTGCAGCGTCTTTAAATAGTCGGGAAGGATATCCTTGGTAATGGCCAGTTCCTGCAGCTGTTCCCCATTGCCAATGGGTACCAAACGATCGGTCCAGAGCTTGGTAATGCCGTATTTGCGGCACATGGCAGCAACCTTGGGCAAATGCTTGTAGTTCTGCCGATTGGCAGTAAAACTGATGTAGGCAGGGATGCCAAAACGTTCCAACTGACGGGCAGTTTTGAAGGTACGGTCAAAATCACCCGAAGTACGCAAAAAATCATGAGTCTCACGATCACCGTCAATACTCAGCTGTACGAAGGAAACACCGTTTTTCTTGAGTGTGTCCATTCTTTCCTTGTCCAGAAAGCTGCCGTTTGACAAAACACCGAATGACAGCCGTTCCCTGTACGAACCAAGATGGTCCAAAATGAGCCCAATGTCATCACGGATAAAGGGTTCGCCGCCCGTGATATTGATATGTCCTCTTTTTTGGATATGGTGAATTTGATTATACCGTGTCAGCAGGTCCACAAATTGGTCGATTACATCCAAAACCTTTTCAGTGGAAAGAGGCTCCACATTTCCTTCCGTGCGGTAGCAATGCTTGCATTGCAGATTGCATCGGCCTGTGATGTGGAATTGCAGGAGCATTCGGTTTGTGTTGCCGCAAATCATATCAGTCACCACAGCCGCCGCAGCCACCACAGCCGCCGCAGCCGCCACAACCGCCACAGCCGCCGCAGCTGCTGCAACCGCCGTCACCGACGGAACTGCCCGAATTTCTCTTTGCTTGCGCAATTTCCGCTGCAACAACAGAAGCCAAAATACCAAAGCCTGCAGCTTCTTCGGGTGTATAACGGACGACGACCTCGGTGTTTTCATAGGTTGCGTAGGCTCTGAGCAGTCTGATTTGTTCTTGCTCAGGCAGCTTGTCCTCGCTCAGCGAAACACGCTCAATAACCTCATCCAAGTCCGGGATGGTAACTCTATTGGCAGCCAGAATGGGCTTTGCCGTAAGAGAAAAGATTTCCGGCAATATGCGAATGTTTTGCAGACCATTGTATATCATCAAAATAATGATTACCGCCACAAAGAAACCAAAGGTAGACAAAAAGAGAACATCCTTGTTGTTGTGCAGACCCATCAGCAGCTTGGCAACACCGGGGTAAAACGCAAGAAGTATGGTCGCAAATCGGATAGGCTTTACCTTTTCGTAAACACGAATCAGCGCCTCAGCAGCAGCCAGCCCACCTGCACCTTGCATAACAGGTCTGGCTACAACGGTATTGATAACGTCAGAAACGGTGACCTCTTGTTCGGATTCTTCCCGTTCCAGCAGATACGCAACGATCTTTTCCACCTGAGGATTGCGTTGGCAGTAATTCTCAAGATAGCTGCGGGACAAATCGGGATTTAGTGTCACAAGTGTTTTCTCGGTGACATTGTCTTGGTCATCCAAATCTACCACATGCTCGATGACTACAATGTCATGGAGCTTTGCTTTCAGAAGGTAATACCCGAGCATTCTGTATCGATTATAGTTTTGCAGAATCATCAGATCCCCGTCAGTGAACGGCAGACGCTCCAGCTGTTCTCGTTCTTCTGCGGCTGCTTTCTTAGCAAGCATCATCTGCAGAATAACTGCAACCGCGCAGACAATGCCCGCATAACACCACCAGATTGTGATAAAACGAGAGCCCGGAATGGCACGGAGGAATTCGGGAATGTTGTTGACAGACAAGCCCCAAACTACATAATACACCCCTGCAGCAATAACCAATTGTTTTATAAAATTGGATTCCTGCCGTTTTGTTTGTGTAACCATCAGCAGCGCAAAAAGCATTGTCACACCAATCAGCTGTACAATCGGCCCCAGTTCTTCAAACATAGGAGTCACAAGAACCATACAACCGGCGGACATCCCCCACAAAAAAAGAATGATCGCTACAATCGCCCGCAGCAAGGGTGATTTGATAGAATCGAGAAAACCGTCGTCAGACGGAATCTCTCTGCCGCATATTCGGCATTTTTTTGCATAGTTCGGCATGTAACTGCCACATTTCGTACAATTCATAGCTTACTCCCCAATCTCAATTTTATGCGAGTACAACTACCACAATTATACTTACAGCAAATATCCTTGTCAACGAATTCAACGGGACATCATTTTTCCGATACCCCGTTTCCTTATTTACCCCAAAAAGTATCACCCTCTATCTTGCGATAGAGGGTGATGGGAATTGGGAAAGAAAAGGTAAACAGCAAAATTACTTTCGCTTATACTTTCAAATTGGATTATGCGATGCCCAGCAGCAGACCTACGTAGCAGAATACGCACAGGAATGCCAGGAATGCTACACAGTAAACGATAGCCTTGCGGATGATGATGCCGTCGGTACCTGCGCAGCCGGTAGCAGCGGTAGCCATTGCGATGGACTGGGGAGAGATAACCTTACCAACGGTAGCGCCTGCAGCGTTAGCAGCAACCAGCCATTCCTGGCTCATGCCCAGAGCAGCGCCGGTTTCAGCCTGCAGAGCGGAGAACAGGGTGCAGGAGGAGGTAACGGAACCGGTAATGAAGGTGCCGATGCCGCCGATGATGGGAGTCAGCAGGGGGAAGAAGCTGCCTGCGATAGCAACCAGACCCATAGCGATGTCGGAAACCATGCCGGAGTAGCTCATAACCTTAGCAATTGCAATGATGGAGATGATGGTGATCAGGGACTTGGTCATCTGCTTGATGGAACCAACCAGAACTTCGATCATGGTGCCGAAGCTTGCGCCCTGCAGCAGACCGCCAACAACGCCGGACAGGAAGATCAGAACGCCGGGAGTGTTGATCCAAGAGAAGGTGTAGTTTGCGGAGTTGCCCAGACCGTCGTGGTAGATGGGAACTGCAGTCTTAATAGCAGCCAGAGGTGCGTTGATAGCGGGGAACAGCTTGGAGGTGAACAGCAGAACTGCGAACATGATCAGGAAGGGGCTCCATGCCTTGACCATCTTGCCGACGGACAGTTCCTTCATCTGTTCACGAGCTTCGTCAATGCCGTCCAGGTAGTATTCGGGATCGGTTTCCTTGTTAACGGTCTTAGCCATTACAACGGTGCAAGCCATGGAAACGATTGCGCCAACCAGAGTGGACAGTTCGGGACCGACAAATGCGCCGATCAGGTAAGCGGGTACTGCGAAGGAGATGCCGGATACCAGAGTGATACCCCAAACGCCCTTCAGAGAGCCGATCAGCTTTACCATGAAGATGGGGCAGATTACGATCAGCAGAGCCAGCTGCAGAACAGCATAGCCGGAAACAACAGCAGCGTCCAGACCGGTCAGACCTGCGCCGGTGATAACGGGAATGCCGATTGCGCCCAGTTCAGCAACGGGAACGTTGGACAGCAGGCAGATGATGCAAGCCTTAACGGGGTCGAAGCCCAGACCTACCAGAATTGCAGCGGGGATTGCTACGGAAGTACCGAAGCCGGAAGCGCCTTCCAGGAAGCCGCCGAAGCCCCAAGCAACGATCAGAACCTGAATACGACGGTCAGCGGAAACGGAAGTCAGAGTAGTCTTGATGATTTCCATTGCGCCGGTCTTAACAGACAGGTTGTAAACGAAAATTGCAGCGATAACGATGATGCCGATGGGCCAGATTGCCATTGCGACACCTTCCAGTGCAGCGGTCACTACGCCAACCAGGCTCATCTTCCAGTTCAGCACACCCAGTACCATGGTGATTGCCAGACCGATGGGGCAGCAAATGTGGCCGGGGAGCTTCAGAACAACGAAGCCGATGATCAGCCATACGATTGTAATCAGAGCGATCAAACAATTGATAGACATGATTTTTTCTCCTTACTTTTTTCTTTATTTCTTTTTCTCAAGCAGCGTTTCCCGCACCGCCTGAGGCCTCTTGGTACAAGGACCTTTCCCTCGTCTCGATCATATCCGAAGACAATCCCGTACCGCTTGTATTGTCAGCATAGCACGGCTTCTCCTATAATAAAAGCCAATCTTCTTAATAGTTCCATAAGCAAAACTGATATCAAACATCGTTATTTTTGAAACAATGAGCATTTCCCACAAGAGAACCCCTTTTTGCGTTTCTCAAAATGCAATAATATGTCCAAACGCCTTTTTCGCACCTGTTCCAATGCATTTATGTTCGCTGTAACTGCACTTAATATCCGAAAAACGGTGCAATAATCTTAATTTTAACAAGTGTTTTCCCGAAAAATAACGCAAAATTCCCATATCTTGCATTTTTGTGCCACAAGGTATATACTGAATTCAATATCAACGAAATCGATAGTCCTACCTTTATTATAAGTAAAACCGATTCAAAGGAGCGCATATATGGACAGATATCTCGCCTTTCTGAAGGTTCTTGAGCAGGGCAGCTTCACCAAGGCTGCCGACGCACTGGGATACTCCCAGTCTGCGGTGAGCCAGATGATTCAATCGCTGGAAGCAGAGCTGGAGCTGACACTGCTGCACCGCGGTCACCGCGGAGTAAAGCTATCCCCCGAAGGGGAATCTCTGCTGCCCTACATTCAGTCCGCCGTCAACCACTACAACGCCATGCTGGAAGCCGTGCGTGACATGAAGCATTTGGAGGGCGGTCTGATTCGTATCGGCACTTTGTCCAGTTACTCCTCCCAGTGGCTGCCTCCCCTTATCAAGGAATTCAAAGCCATGTACCCCAAAGTGCGCTTCCTGTTCCACCAGGGGGACTATACTACCATTCCCGAATGGGTGCGCAACGGTGAAATCGACTTCGGCTTCATCAACCCCGACTCCCCCAGCGTTGCGGGTCTGGACACCATTCTGGTGCGCACAGGCGGTCACAAGGCCATCCTGCACCCCGACCATCCGCTGGCAAAGCTGGATGTGATTCCTCTGAAAAAACTGGCCAAGGAACCCTTCCTGTTGCTGGAAACGGGCATTTTGAGTGAAACCATGAACGCCTTCCACGAGCTGGGCATCGAGCCCAATATGGAGCTGCGCATGCATGACAACTTCTCCGTATGCTCCATGGTAGAAGCCAATGTAGGGGTCAGCATCCTCCCCGACCTGGCGCTGAAGAACATGGACTTTAAAATCGTCCAGCGTCCCACCGAGCCACCTATCACAAGAAAAGTCGGTCTGGTCATGAAAGATAGAAACATCCTCCCCATCGCCAGCCGACGATTTATTGACTTCTTTATGGAACGAGTGCCCAATCTGCCATAATGCTCGCACCAAAATCATCCCCCCTTGTAGGGGCGGCAATCTGCCGCCCCTACAGGATGGTACGTCTATTCCCCCATACAAAAACCACCCTTGGAAATCCAAGGGTGGTTCGTTTTATTTACATATTAAAATGTACCGTAGCTGACGGTTTCGCTCAGATCCTTACGGGTGAAGTGCAGCACTTCGTGGGGTGCGCTTTCTTCTGCGGGGTAGCCCAGCATCAGCAGAGCAACGATTTCGTAGTTTTCGGGAATGTTGAAGCTTGCGCGGAGGGGTTCTTCCTTATAAATACCAACCACCAAGCTGCCGATGCCCAGGTCCTGTGCCTGATACATCATGCTGGTCATAACGATACCGCCGTCCACGTCGCCGATTTCACGGCCGCTGCGGCTCTTCCAGCTGACTTCCTTATCATAGCATACCACCAGAACTGCGGTCTGGCCGTACATGCAAGGGGTGCATTCCTTCATCTTTTCCAGACCTTCACCCTGTACTACCAGAATGCGCTGGGGCTGGAAATTCTTTGCGGTAGGTGCCAAACGGGCCGCATTCAGAATCATTTCCATCTTTTCAGGTTCGATGGGACGGGAATCAAATTTTCTTACAGAATATCTCTGTTCACACAGCTGTGCAAAGCTCATTTTCAAATCTCCTTTGTTGCATAATTTTGTATATTTTACCACCAAAAACAATGGATTGCAAGGAAGAATCTATACACCTTGTCCATGAATATCTTGTTGCATTTTACCTGAAACTATTATAAAATACATCTTGGTACAGTGAGTAGATATGACACTATAAATTGTACCGATAACAATAGCACACCACAATTTCTTGTAAGGAGATCGCTATATGAACTACAATTTCGAAGGCTGGAACGGCTTTAAGACCGGCAGCTGGAATAACGAAGTAAATGTACGTGACTTTATCGTACGCAACTACACCCCCTACGACGGCGACGAAGCATTCCTGGAAGGCCCCACCTCCACTACTCTGGAACTGTGGGACATGGTCAGCGAGCTGACTCGTCAGGAAATCGCAGCAGGCGGCGTTCTGGACATGGACACCTCCGTTGTTTCCACCATCACTTCCCATGGCCCCGGCTATCTGGACAAGGACAAGGAACTGATCGTTGGTTTCCAGACCGAAAAGCCCTTCAAGCGTGCATTCCACCCCTACGGCGGCATCCGTACCGCTGAAAAGGCATGCGAAGACAACGGCTACAAGGTAGACCCCGAAGTATCCGAATTCTTCACCACCCACCGCAAGACCCACAACGCAGGTGTATTTGATGTTTACACCCCCGAAATGCGTGCTTGCCGTTCTTCCCACATCATCACCGGTCTGCCCGACGCTTACGGCCGTGGCCGTATCATCGGCGACTACCGTCGTGTTGCTCTGTACGGCATTGACCGTCTGATCGAAGACAAGGAAGCTCAGAAGAACTCCACCGGCGGCGTTATGAACGCTGAAATCATTCGTCTGCGCGAAGAACTGTCCGAACAGATCAAGGCTCTGAAGGACATGAAGACCATGGCAGCATCCTACGGCTGCGACATCTCCAAGCCCGCTAAGGACACCAAGGAAGCAATCCAGTGGCTGTACTTCGGCTACCTGGCAGCAATCAAGGAACAGAACGGCGCTGCAATGTCTCTGGGCCGTACCTCCACCTTCCTGGATATCTACGCAGAACGCGACCTGCGCAACGGCGTTTACACCGAAAAGGAAATTCAGGAATTTGTTGACCACTTCATCATGAAGCTGCGTATGGTCAAGTTCGCACGTACTCCCGAATACAACGCACTGTGCTCCGGCGTCCCCCAGTGGGTAACCGAATCCATGGCAGGTGTCGGCATTGACGGCCGTCACATGGTTACCAAGATGTGCTTCCGTTACCTGCACACTCTGGTAAACCTGGGTCCCGCTCCCGAACCCAACCTGACCGTTCTGTGGTCCACTCGTCTGCCCGAAGCATTCAAGCGTTACTGCGCAAAGATTTCCATTGAAACTTCTTCCGTACAGTACGAAAACGACGACCTGATGCGCGTCTCCCACGGCGACGACTACGCAATTGCTTGCTGCGTATCTTCCATGCGCGTTGGCAAGGAAATGCAGTTCTTCGGCGCTCGTGCAAACCTGGCAAAGTGCCTGCTGTACGCAATCAACGGCGGTAAGGACGAAGAATCCGGCAAGCAGGTTGGTCCTCGTTACGCTCCCGTAACTTCCGAATACCTGGACTTCGACGACGTCATGCAGAAGTACGACGATATGATGGCATGGCTGGCAGGTGTTTATGTAAATACCCTGAACATCATCCACTACATGCACGACAAGTACTGCTACGAACGCGCTCAGATGGCTCTGCACGACAAGAACGTTACCCGTTGGTTCGCAACCGGTATTGCAGGTCTGTCCGTAGTAGCTGACTCTCTGTCCGCAATCAAGTACGCTAAGGTTAAGGTTATCCGCGACGAAACCGGCCTGGCTAAGGACTACGAAATCGAAGGCGAATTCCCCAAGTTCGGTAACGACGACGACCGCGTTGACTCCATCGCAAACGACATCGTTCACCGCTTCATGGAACACGTTCGCCGCAACCCCACCTACCGTGACGGTGTTGCAACCACTTCCATCCTGACCATTACCTCCAACGTCGTTTACGGCAAGAACACCGGTTCTACCCCCGACGGCCGTAAGGCAGGCGAAGCTTTCGCTCCCGGCGCAAACCCCATGCACCGCCGCGACACTCACGGTGCAATCGCATCTCTGGCATCCGTTTCCAAGCTGCCCTTCGTGGACGCTCAGGACGGCATCTCCAACACCTTCTCCATCATCCCCGGCGCACTGGGTAAGGAAGACAAGGTATTCATGGGTGAACTGGACGTAGACTGCTGCGGCAGCGCTTGCTTCTCCCCCACCCTGTTTGAATCTCTGGACAACGAATAAGAAAGGAGCTTACCACTATGGCAGCAACTCAGGCTCAGATTGATAATCTGGTTTCCCTGCTGGACGGCTACGTTGAAAAGGGCGGCCACCATCTGAATGTAAACGTATTCACCAAGGAAACTCTGCTGGACGCTCAGGCTCACCCCGAAAAGTACCCCCAGCTCACCATTCGTGTCAGTGGTTACGCTGTTAACTTCGTAAAGCTCACCAAGAAGCAGCAGGACGAAGTTATCTCCCGTACCTTCCACGACCACATCTAATTGCTTATGGACGGATTCATTCATTCCACTGAAAGCTTCGGCACAGTGGACGGGCCCGGTGTACGGTTTGTGATTTTTCTGCAGGGCTGCCCCATGCGGTGCAAGTACTGCCACAACCCCGACACTTGGGAAATGAACAGAGGCGAAGTGCGCTCTGCACAGTCTCTCATTGACGAGTACGAGCGCAACCGCGCCTTCTATAAAAACGGCGGCATCACCGTCACAGGCGGCGAAGCTCTCATGCAGATTGATTTCCTGTTGGAGCTGTTCGCCCTGGCTAAGCAGCGCAGCATCCACACCTGTCTGGATACCTCCGGCATCACCTATCGTCCCGGCAAGTCTGAATACAACGACAAGCTGGACAAGCTCATGGAGCTGACTGATTTGGTCATGCTGGACATCAAGCACATTGAGCCCAAGCGGCACAAGGTGCTGACAGGCCACGACAACGCAGGCATCCTCGCTTTTGCGCGGTATTTGGATGAGAAGAAGATTCCCCTGTGGATTCGTCATGTTGTCGCACCTCAGGTCACCGACAGTGAAATTTACCTGCGCAAGCTGGGCGAGTTCATCGCCACCTTGTCTAACGTAAAGGCTCTGGACGTACTGCCCTATCATATTTTGGGCACCAACAAGTACAAGGAGCTGGGCATGGAATATCCCTTGGAGGGTATCAAAGCCACCACTCGCGAGGCAGCCATCGAAGCCAAAACCATCATTTTGGACGCATTCCGTGAAACCCGCAAAAAAATGAATCAAAGCAAATAAACCAAAACGGCATCCTTTACGGATGCCGTTTTTTCAGCTCGTTTTTTCAATTCGTACGGACATTGTTAATTGTCGTTTTATGGAAGCACGGTATCGCTTTTGCTGAAATCAAATTTCTCCACCGCACCCGTAGGGGCAATCATTGATCGCCCGTTTTTCAGCAGCATACGGACATGCAAAAACACCTCGGATAAATCCGAGGTGTTTTTTATGTTTGGTAAATAAGATCAGCTTATAATGGATAACCGAATGAATTATGCGCCGGTCTTTTCGCCCTTAGCCTGCTTGGAGAAGGTCTGCAGGCCTTCGATTGCCAGGATAACTGCCAGAACAACCATTGCTGCTGCGAAGCACAGCTGGAACCAGTCGCCCCATGCAGCGCCGCCTGCGCCAACCAGCTGAATCTTGCCGATAACGGTCTGAACCAGAGAGGTCAGGGTAGCGATCAGCATGAATGCCATGGGAATCATGAACATCTTGTTGTTCTTGCCGATGTTGCCCAGCCAAGCTGCAACAGCCATCAGAGCCAGACCTGCCAGCAGCTGGTTTGCAGCGCCGAACAGACCCCAGATAGCGGACAGCTTCAGGAAGCCCAGAGTAGAACCGATACCAACCATGATCAGAGTGCCAACCAGGGGGTGAGTCAGGAACTTGCGGATGCCGGTAGCGTCATGCCAGTCAGCTTCGCCTTCCTTCAGGAACAGTTCGCCGAACATGAAGCGAGACAGACGAGTGCCGGAGTCCAGAGAGGTCAGTGCGAATACGGAAACAGCCAGAGTCAGCAGAGCGTAAACAACGCCGTAAACCTTGGAGGTTTCGGTGCCGAACATGGTAGCAATACCTGCTGCGAAAGCAACGGAGGGAGAACCGAAGCCGCCGTCAACGTACTTATCGAATACCATACCAACAGCGATCAGAGCGATGATAGCCAGAGCGGATTCGATCAGCATGGAGCCGTAGCCGATAACCTTAGCGTCCTTTTCGTTTGCCAGCTGCTTGGAGGAAGTGCCGGAAGCGATCAGGGAGTGGAAGCCGGAGCAAGCACCACAAGCAACAGTGATGAACAGTGCGGGGAACATGCCGGTCTTGCCGGTGAATGCGGGGATGGTGAATTCTGCGGTGCCGGTGAATGCGGACATGAATACGCCAACAACTGCAACAACCATCATTGCATACAGCAGGAAGGAGGACAGGTAGTCACGGGGCTGCAGCAGGATCCATACGGGAGCCAGAGAAGCAACGGTGATGTACAGAGCGATCAGCAGAATCCATACGGTACGGTTCAGAACCAGACCAACATTCAGACCCAGAACGATACCTGCAACGATCATAACCAGACCGATAGCGGTAGCGGGGCCGGTAGCCATGCCGAAGCGAGTGGTCAGCAGGCCGTAAATCATAGCCATGATGATGAACAGTACGGAAACCATAGCGGTGGTTTCGTTGCCGTTGGGAGCAGTGGTGATGAAGCCGGTGTTATCGGAGTAGAAGGTACCTGCAACAACGTTAACGAAGGAAGCGATAACGAGGATCAGAACCAGCAGAGCGAAAACGATGAACAGCTTCTTAGCTCTGTCGCCCATAGAGGACTTGATGATTTCGCCAACGGACTTACCGCCGTGACGAACGGAAGCGAACATTGCACCAAAGTCGTGCAGGCCGCCTACGAAGATACCACCAATTACACACCACAGGAATACGGGAACCCAACCGAATACAGAAGCCTGAATGGGGCCGTTAATGGGGCCTGCGCCTGCGATGGAAGAGAAGTGGTGACCCATCAGAACAGCGGGCTTAGCAGCGACGTAGTCAACGCCGTCGTTAATTTCCACTGCAGGGGTGGTGTTTTCGGGGTCAATGCCCCATTCTTTTGCCAGGTAAGAGCCATAAGTTACATAGCCGATAACCAGCAGCGCGATAGCAGCGAGGATAATCAGAATAGCGGTCATAAACTCACTCTCCTATTATGATTTTTTTATATTGCGAAGGAGCTTTTTCAGGTCCCGTCCCATTCGGTTAAAGACGGGTTTGTCTGTACTCATCTCCTGAGCAATTACACGGTAATGGCTCCAGCCATGGAGCGTATGTCTGTAGCTTTGGTAGCGCTTCATCTTTTTGATTGCCTTTTTGGCATCCTCATCGATGACATCCGCCAGAATGAACAGCACCACATCGGAATTGCGGTGTCCGTCGTGAGGCTTCACGCGGCTCATGCCGGTATTCCACGCGGTTTCGTCATACTGCTTCAGCAGCTCCATCGTCAGACGTTCGGTGACTGCGAAGAAAACAAATTCCTTGGATTCGGACTCGGACAGCTTCGCCTGCTTAAACAGGAAAAACTGTTCTTCGTGGGAGTGGAACTCCGCTTCCGCCGCAAAAGGAGGGGTTACATTTTCTTCAAATACATTATAATATGCGTAATATGATTTAAGCAGTTTCGGAAGTGCTTCCCGAGCTGTCATTTTGGTTTCTCCTTACTAAGAAAGTATTCACAATGTTAAAAGTCTGTTCAATACTTTCAAAAAATTGTAACGAAATTATTAACGATATTCTACGCCTATTATGCATAAATAGCAAGGGCTTTTCGCCAAAAATTTGTGCGTTTTTACCTCATATTTCCGTTAATATTTTTCTTAAAGCCATTCAGACTGATATATCGGCCTTCCAAACCTGTCTTTTCTTGGCGGACTTTGTTTTTTGCTCCAAATTCTCAGGGTTTGCCAATCTGTACATGAGGCGCTCTTTTTGCCACTTCTTCCAGCAAAATCACACCTGCGCGGGCACCGGGCAGCTGAATCTGTGCCACTTCCCCCGCTTCGTTGCATACAACCAGATTTTCAACCTCCAAATTGCCCTTGCCGCAGCACATTTTGGTCTGCACCAGCATCACACGGCGGAACACACGGGTCATTTCCCCATAGGAAATATAGTAGAGCTTTCTCTTTTCCTTAAAAAACAGATATGTATTTCCCAGCTGTACATTACCGATAGAACGGCCTGCAGCATAATCGGCCTTCAAAGCCGCATCGGGAGCAGCGGTGGTCACGGGATAAAATTTCATAGGATCGTCTCCTTTCAATTCACTCAATTTACAGTTTATATGTATATTATATCAAATTGTTAAGTTTTTGTCCATCTCTAACCATAAAACATCAAGGCACCGCAAAAACAGTGCCTTGTCCGTTATTATCCGTTGAGAACGTAAGCCTTGACCTCATACACATGGCGTACAAAGTCCATAAGCAGGTCAAAGCCGCGGTCGCTCATGAGCTCCTTGGCAATATAGTCAGCAGCCACACACAGCTGCAGCTTGCCTTCGGGAGTTTCCTGTACAAAGTGCTTGTACCATCTGGTGCCTGCATTCAGAGTGTTGCACACCTCTGCAGCAGTCAGGTAGAACTCCTCGTCGATTTCCAGCACCATAGCGCTGGGAGACATCATCTCATCGTGGAATTCCACCATGGTGTTAACCACATCGGTGGGGTCATTCTCATTGGGTACGGACAGAATCAGCAGCTGTTCTCCGTAGCCTTCAAAATAATAAAACTGTCTGGCATCAAATTCATGAATCAGATCACTTAATAACAAAACCATTTCCTTACCTCCTTAGCCTAAGAGTGCGGGCAGATTTGCCGCGATTACCTGCAGCAGTGCGGTGAGCATGCTCATGACGTCCGCAGCATCCTCGGTGTACAGCAGCAGGTCCATGCCTGCACACAGATAGCCGGAGTCCATATAAAAGCGAACCACGGGGTACTGGGTATTCATGGTGTTGCACTGTGCCATAAACGCCTTTTGGTCTGCTTCGGGAACCTGAAACAGAATGGCGGTAAACTCAATATCATTGGAGCTATGGAAACCCATGTAAACAGGGAACATGGCTTCCCCCGCATCGTTGACCATAGCGATTTCCAGCTGGTTATCCGCCAGCTGCATTACCTGCTCTGCGCCGAAACGGTCGGCACAGGCAGCCATTACCTGTTGAAACAACTTCATATTATATAACCTCACATTCATTCATACAGTTTCAGAATATCCTGCAGGAATTCCACATAATGTTCCCGCACGGACTGGGGGGATACCACGGTGACTCGTTTCCCCTGCTCTGCCAGCCACTGGTATAGACCTGTGTTATCCGCAACCTCCACAGTCACGGTAAAGAAATCGGGACCGTCATCAATCATCATCACCTGTTTGCCGAAGCGCATACGGATGTCATTGCGCAGATAGTTGTCGCAGCGCAGCTTCACACGTACACGTTCCCCCGCCCACATATTCACGCTGCTGCGGAGATAGCCCCCCAAGTCGAACTTGTCCCCATGCTTGGGAAGGGTTCTGGGGTCACGGGAAGGCTCCTCGGTAATATTCAGATTGGTGATCATTTCCAAGCGGAAATGGGTCAGCCCGTCATTGCTCTTGGAGTTGCAAATGAGGAAGTACTGATTTTCAAACAGCACCAGATAATAGGGGCTCACGCAGTACACATGCCCGTCACGGCGGAGTCTGCGCTTGTTGCCTGCGGTATCCTCATAATACTGGAAGGTAATCTGACGACCTGCCTTAATGGCACGGGTGATGTTGTCGATTTTGATTTTGCTGCTCTTGTCCTCGGTCTTGATGCCCGCATCCAAATAGCCCGTTGCAGCAATGAGCTTTTCCCCTTCCGCAGTGGCAAGGTCACGAACCTTCTTAATCAGCTCACGGGTATCCCGCTCTGTGAGGAAGGTAGCAGACCCAACCGCATCACAAAGAATTTTCAGCTCATAGTCCTCAAAAGCCTGATCGGTCATATACCAGCCCTTGTTGTGGTCGGAGCATTTGATGATGGAATACCCCGCATCCTCCAGACAAGCCAAATCGCGCCCGATGCTCTTGCGCTCGGCACTGATGCCATAAGCAGACAGCTTCTCGGCAATCTGGGTAGAGTTGATGGGATGGAACTCATCGGTCTTGCGCATAATGTCCAGAATGTACAGCAGCTTCAGCTTGTTCTTCTCGGCCATAGAGCAAACCTCCCTTGTGTCAATGTATTGATATAGTTGTACCATATTTAGCCCATCCCCGCAAGGCTTTACGCCCTAAAAAATATTTTAAAATTTTTAAAATTAGGTGTTGACATTTTGCGATACTCGTCGTATAATAACATTCGTTCCGAACGGAACACAACAACGATACGGAGAAGTCGCGTAGCCCGGTCGAGCGCGCACGATTGGAAATCGTGTATACCCTAAAAGGGTATGGAGGGTTCGAATCCCTGCTTCGCCGCGAAAAACGAAAGCACACCAAACGGTGTGCTTTTTTGTTTTTGGCGGAACGAAGTGTGCCTAACAGCACGTGAAGCAGCTGACGCTGTGAAGTTTCTTCGAAGTGAAGTTTGCTTCGCAAGTGTATCCGGCACACTTCACTTCACCGCGAAGCAACTTCACGATGGAACATCACTTCACTCGCCGAAGGCATACTTCACATAACTTGTATTTCTATACTCAATCATATTATAATTCGGCCTAAGGAGTGATTTCGATGTCTGAAAGTAAACTACGCACACAATCTATGGACTTCGCTGTTTCCATCATTTCCCTGGTCAAAAACCTCAAAAAACCAACGTGAAAGCATTATTTCCAACCAGATTGGTAGAAGTGGCACCTCTATTGGAGCCAACATCCACGAAGCGCAATACGCCCATGGGAGAGCCGACTTCATCGCAAAGCTCCAAATCGCACTCAAGGAAGCCAACGAAACACGGTACTGGTTAGAGTTGCTCCACAGAACAAATTATCTCTCGCGCGAAGAATATAAAAGGCTGGATACGGCTTGTACCAGCATTCGTGTTATGCTGATATCCTCCATCAATACCGCAAAACAAAATACTGACTAAAAAACACAGAGCCCATCCTTTCGGATGGGCTCATTTTGTTATATTCGCGATTGCTTATCTTACGCAGTACTGAATTGCTACGCACTTGGGGCCGCCCTGAGTAACGAAAGCAGGGCTCAGGTCCAGAATCTGAATTTCCATCTTGGGGAATGCTTCCTTCAGCAGACCCACCACGTATTCCGCGTCACCAATGGCATCGGCGTGGGAAACGTGCATGATGTAGCGTTCTTCATCAACGCCCTTAGCCTTCAGACGTTCTACCACTTCTGCCAGCGCAGCCTTCATGGTGCGCTTGACACCCAGCTTTTCCAGCTGTCTGCCGTCGGGAGTCTGGGTCATAATGGGCTTCAGCTTCAAAATGGTACCCAGAGTAGCTGCCATGGGAGTCAGACGACCGCCGCGCTTCAGATAGCCGAAGTCCTGAGGAATCAGAAAGGACTCATGGTTTTCGGAAGCATAACGTACCCAGTCGCAAACTTCTTCAAAGCTTGCGCCTTCCTTCTGCATCTTCACTGCCTTTTCCACGATGTAACGGTGGGGACCGCAAAGAGTCTTGGTGTTGATGACAACGATATCGTCGCTGTTATCAACGGAAGCGGCTGCACCTGCAGCACTCTGATAAGTGCCGCTCAAACCGTCTGCCATAGCAATGTTGATGATTTTCTTGCCGCTATACTTTTCATAAGCGTCGATGACTTCGCCTACAGGAGGCTGGGAGGACTGGGGCAGGTGACCGCTCTTGATATAATCGTAGAACTTGGTCATATCCATGAGCAGGTCGCGGCCTTCCCAGTCGCCGATGGTAACGCACAGAGGCAGAACCTCAATGCCCATAGCCTTGCCCTGTTCGGGAGTAAACAATGCGGATGTGTCTGTGATAATCTGATACATATCTTTACCTCACGGTTTTTAATTTCTCTATCATCCAGTTTGCAATATCCGATGGATTTCGTCAAGTGCTTTCACACTATTTGCAAAAATTTCTCAGTTCACAGTGACTGTATACGCCAAAGTCTTGGATTCACCGGGCTGCAGCTTCATGACATAGGGCTTATCTTCCATGTTGCCGCTTTCCCCAACCACCGCAGCATGACCCATCCAGGGCTCAATGCAGATGTAGGGTGCCTGCTTGCCGCCGTTGGTCCAGAAAGCCATCAGGGGGAAGTCCGCAAATTCCATGGTCACACCATGTCCGCCCGTCTTGTGGCGCAGGGTTACGGACTTGGACTTGAGGCTATCGAAAATCAGAGTGTCCAGTTTGGCAAAGGGTGCATAGTCCAGAGGCAGCACATGAGTAGCCTCCAGCATAGCCAGAGCATCTTCACCGAGGAGAATGCCCTTGGCATTCAGCAGACGAGTGGGACAGGTTTCTTCTTCGGGGAAGTAAATTTCGTAATCGCTAAACTGCTCTCCATCCTTCATAGGGCAGCGGAAGGCGGTATGTGCCCCTACGCAGCAGGGCAGCACTTCATCGCCGCTGTTGATGATGGTAAAAGCGGTGGTAAATCCGTTTTCATGGATGGTATGGCGCACACGGAAGTCAAAGTCATAGGGGAACTTTCCACGAGTGCCATCATCGGACACCAGACGGTATTCCACAAAGTCCTCACCGCTGTCTGCCACGGCAAACACGCTGTTTCTGGCAAAGCCGTGACGACCCATGGTATAGGTCTCGCCCTTGCACTTGATTTGACCGTCCATCAGCCCACCCACCACGGGGAACAGCACAGGGTTGCGGCCTGCCCAATATGCAGGGTCACCATTCCAAATATATTCCATGCCGCTGCCGTCAATGAGGCTAATCAGTTCAGCCCCTGCATCGGTCACAACAGCGCTCATACAGCCTTTGTTCAGTTTCAGTTCCATTGCTTGAACCTCCAATCTATGATAATTCCAGTTTATCGACAGCCGTGAATGAAGTCAAGGACGGAAGGAAAATTTCTTTTTTTCCACAAAAATATAATGACACCCTCATGCAGATATGATAATATAAGTATGTTAAGCACCACTGTTCCGTAACACTTACCGAAAAGGAGCGATTTATCATGAGACTTTACATGGAAAAGGACTACGCAGCTATGAGGGGCCGCGCAGCTCTGATTATTGCAGCAGAAATCCACAAGAATCCCGCTTGCGTACTGGGTCTGGCAACCGGTTCCACCCCCGTGGGCACCTACAAGGAACTGATCGCTATGAATCAGGCAGGCGACATCAGCTTCAAGGAAGTTGCTACCGTAAACCTGGACGAATATAAGGGTCTGTCCGGTGAGCACGACCAGAGCTACCGCTACTTCATGAACGACAACCTGTTCAACCACGTGGACATCGACAAGGACTTCACCTTCGTTCCCGACGGTCTGGCAGAAGACGCAGAAGCAGAATGTGCAGCATACGACGAAATCGTAGAAGGTCTGGGCTTTGCAGACCTGCAGCTGCTGGGCATCGGTCACAACGGTCACATCGGCTTCAACGAACCCGACTCCGTATTCACCAAGGCTACCCACGTAGTTGACCTGACCGACTCCACCATCGACGCAAACACCCGTTTCTTCGCTTCCCGTGACGAAGTTCCCCGTCAGGCACTGACCATGGGCATGGGCTGCATCATGAACGCAGGCCGTGTACTGCTGATTGCAAGCGGCGAAGGTAAGGCAGAAGCACTGTACAACACCGTAATGGGTCCCGTTGACCCCAACTGCCCCGCATCCATCCTGCAGCTGCACCCCGACGTTGTCATCGTAGGCGACGAAGCAGCTATGAGCAAGCTGGTAGCAGCAGGCGTAGAATTCTAAACCATAAAACACCACAAGGCAGTCCATAAGGACTGCCTTGTTTTTTTGTGTCGCAAATGGTATATTGATGTCATCGAATCCCAAGGAGGATTTCCCATGTTAGTGAAAAAAATCTGCATCATTTATACAGGCGGCACCATCGGCATGATTCATTCCCCCGATGGCTATGTACCCAACCCCGATTCCTTCCGCAGCAACTTGGAATCCATCCCCGACTTGAACCACCCCGACGCCCCCTACTGGGACTTGGTACAGTTCTCTCCCCTGCTGGACTCCTCGGATATCACTGTCCGCGAATGGAACAAAATCGGCGCTGCCATTGCAGAGCGGTATAATGACTATGACGGCTTCGTCATTCTCCACGGCACAGACACCATGGGCTACTCCGCCTCCGCTGTGTCCTTCATGCTGGAAAACCTCTCCAAGCCCGTGATTTTCACAGGGGCTCAAATCCCTCTGTGTGAGCTGCGCTCCGACGGCAAGGACAACATCATCAACTCCGTACTCATTGCCGCATCGGGCGAAGTCCATGAGGTCTGCGTATACTTCAACGGCGTGCTGCTGCGGGGGAACCGCACCACCAAGCGCTCCTCCGACCAGCTGCTGGCATTTGATTCCCCCAACTGCCCCCATCTGGCAGAAGCGGGCATCACCATCCAGTATAACCGCAGCGTGCTGCTGCCTGCCGCAGAGGGCACATTTGCCTTCCACCCCTTCAAGGAAGATGTCCCCGTGGGGGTCATCAAGGTATTCCCCGGCATCCAGTTTGAAATTTTCGAGCATATCATGACTGACCGTCTAAAGGGCGTCGTACTGGAAACCTTCGGCGCGGGCAATATCCCCTCCACAGGCAATTACCTGCTGCACATCATCGAAAAGGCCTATAAATCCGGTACCATCATCACCGTCTGCTCCCAGTGTATGCAGGGCACGGTGACTTTGGGTCAGTACGCCACCAGCAAGGCACTCCATGACATCGGCGCCGTCAACGGCAAGGATATGACCACGGAAGCCGCCCTCACCAAGCTGTATCACCTGTTCTCTCTGGACATTCCCAAGGAAGAAATCAAGCAGCGCATGAGCATGAGTCTGCGAGGAGAACTGAACGAATAAAAAAAACTCCCACGGTTAACCGTGGGAGTTTTTGTTTTACATTTCGCTGATTGCCTGCAGCAGGGCATCCATATTTTCCTGCTTGGTTGCCCAGCTGGTGCAGAAGCGGACAATATGATGACTGTCGTCGTATCTGCCCCAGTATTCGTAGGCAAATCTGCCGTCAAAGTGCTTCATCTGTGCTTCGGACAGAATGGGGAACTGCTGATTGGTCATGGAAGTGCCGAACATTTCCACGCCCTTTGCTTCAAATGCCTTACGAATTTCCAGCGCATAGTCCACAGCCTGCTTGCAAATTTCGAAATACAGACCGTCTTCCATGAGGGTCAGGAACTGTACCCCCAGCAGTCTGCCCTTTGCCAGCATACCGCCGTGGCGCTTGATAGAATAGCGGAAATCCTTCTTCAGCTTGTCATTGGTAATGACCACTGCTTCCCCGAACAATGCGCCGCACTTGGTACCGCCGATGTAGAAGACGTCGCACAGGCTTGCCAGCTCCTTGATGGTCAGGTCGCAGGCAGGGCTCATAAGACCATAGCCCAGACGGGCACCGTCAATGAACAGGGGCAAATCCCACTGCTTGCAGGCAGCATAAATTTCGGTCAGCTGCTGCTTGGTGTACAGGGTACCGCTTTCCGTGGGGAAGGAAATATATACCATACCGGGCTGCACAATATGCTCATGAGCACCGTCGTTCCAGTGGTTGGTGCAGTAATCATGAATCTGCTGTGCGGAAATGGTACCGTTGGTATTGGGCATAGTCAGCACCTTGTGACCGGTCGCTTCAATGGCACCTGTTTCATGAACAGCGATGTGGCCTGTATCCGCACACAAAGCACCCTGCCAAGGGCGCAGGATGTGGGAAATGACAGTGGTGTTGGCCTGAGTGCCGCCTACCAGAAAATGCACATCCGCATCTGGAGTGCCGCAGGCAGCTCTCACTGCAGCACGTGCAGCATCACAAATGGTGTCCTCGCTGTAACCTGGGGTCTGCATAAAGTTGGTATCGGTCAGCTTCTCCAGAATTTTAGGATGGCAGCCTTCCGCATAGTCACACTGGAAATAAATCATATTTTTATACCTCGTTTGATTGGATTCAATTCAAATATGTAGACAGGGTACTCCATTCCCCCTGCTTTGTCAACCGCTGATTAGCTTCCAAAAGGCCTCCACAGTAGGCTGCAGCAGGGCATCGGGGTACTCATAGTCCTCGGTATGGAGAGGCGGATAGTCCTCCCCCGCTCCGATGCCGAAAAATGCACCCTTACATACATTTAAATAGTGACCAAAATCCTCGCTCCAACGCATAGGCACTGCAAGCACCTCGCCGCCGCACAGTGTCAGAAGCTTTCGGGCGCAGTCGGGGTCATTTTCCGTTGCGGGGAATACATCCTGCACCTTGCAGTCAAAGGCAAGTCCGTATTCCTTTGCCAAGGCTTCCGACAGAGCCAACACCCCGTCAAAGAGCTTGTTCAAGTCCTCGTCATGCTCACCACGGAGGGTCAGCCATACCTCCGCCGCTTCCGCAGCAGCGCCAAAGGCCTTTTCCCCCATTTCCACGCCGATGACCGTACACAGTGCCATGCCCCGATACTTCTTCGGGTCGGACAAATCGGGCACCGCACACAGCAGCCGTCCCACCGCCAAGGCGGGAGATACGCCGTTTTCAGGATATGCCGCATGGGTAGGCTTCCCCACAAACCGCAGAGTCACCCCACGGGAGGCGCAGGCGAAGGTTCCCTCACGGGTAACTACCTGACCCAAAGGCCAACCGGGCAGGTTGTGGGCACCGTAAATTTCCGCTACATCTTCCTTATTAAATAATTCGCAGCAGGGTGCCGCACCGTCCCCTGTTTCTTCTGCAGGCTGAAACAGGAAGAACACATTTCGTCCCAAGCGCTGCCCTTCTGCCATGAGAGCAGCACCACACAAAGCGGCGGCGTGACCATCATGACCGCAGAGATGGGCAGCGGTGCCGTCGGGCTTAGCCAGTGCATCGTAGTCTGCACGCAGGGCAACAGCAGGCTTCACGGGATTGGCCTCACGATGAGCAGCATAAAAGCCCTCACCGCAGGGGTGCAGCTCCAAGGCAGTATTGGTGCGGAGGAAGTCCATGAGCAGTGCCTTGGTTTTCACTTCCTTGTTGGATAGCTCTGCGCAGTCATGAAGCCGGTGTCTCAATTCTGTGATTCTTTGCAGCATAGGGTTACCCCCTTAAAATTCGTTTTTCTCATTATAGACCCTATTTTTTTCAGTTGCAACGAGTATTTTCCCCTTCACATACTTGCAATTCTACAAAACACACATTATACTAAATTCCATTGAATGTGAGGTAATTACTATGGAACAGTACATCATCCCCGAGGGCTACAAGGCCCCTCTTTCCACATACGACCAGCAGCGCGCCATTGAATTCATCAAGTCCGAATTCCAGCGCAATCTCCGCATCCAGCTGCACCTGAAGCGTGTCTCCGCGCCCTTGTTCGTCACCACCTCCTCCGGTCTGAACGACAACCTGAACGGTCACGAGACTCCCGTCAACTTCGTAGTACCCGAGCTGGGTGAACGCATGGAAATCGTACACTCTCTGGCAAAGTGGAAGCGTCTGGCACTGAAGCGCTATGACTTCTACGCAGGCAACGGTCTGTACTGCGACATGAACGCAATCCGTCCCGAAGAAACTCTGGACAATCTGCACTCCGTATACGTAGACCAGTGGGACTGGGAAAAGTCCATCACCCGTGAGGAACGCAACGTGGAAATGCTGAAGACCACCGTCCGCCGCATTGTCACCGCCATCTGTAATACACTTGACGCACTGAAGGCAGAGTTCCCCTCCATCACCACCGAGCTGTGCCGTGACGTCACCTTCGTCACCTCTCAGGAGCTGGAAGACCGCTACGGTCATCTGAATCTCACAGGCTCCCAGAAGGAAACCCAGTTCATGAAGGACACCGGCGCAAAGACCGTGTTCCTCATGCAGATTGGCGGCAAGCTCTCCAACGGCAAGCCCCACGACGGCCGCGCACCCGACTATGACGACTGGGCCCTGAACGGTGACATTCTGTTCTGGAACGATATCCTGGGCAGAACCTTCGAAATCAGCTCCATGGGCATCCGTGTAGACGCGGAATCCATGGACCGCCAGCTGCGACTGGCAGGCTGCGATAATCGCCGCGAGCTGCCCTTCCACAAGATGGTCCTCAACGACGAGCTGCCCCTGACCATGGGCGGCGGTATCGGTCAGAGCCGTCTGTGCATGCTGCTGATTGGCAACGCCCACATCGGCGAAGTACAGGCAAGCATCTGGAGCGATGAAACCTACGAAGCATTCGCAAAAGCAGGCGTCACTCTGCTGTAAAAACGACATACCAATCAACCGACTGCGCTTATCGCAGTCGTTTTTTTCATATCCCATCTGTCCGCCGCATATAGTTTGAACACACTGTTTGTTTTCTCACAAAATACAAATGAATTTATTGACATTTCACAAAGTTGTTAATTTTTTATCAGTCTTTTTGCCAAATATATCAGTCGCCTAAGCAATAAGTACAATGTTTTGTGATATTTTTGTCTATTTTACAGGCGTTTTTGACAGAAAAACCGCATTTTTTCACTTTATTTTTTCCAAATTCTGTGATATGTTATGTAATACTTAAAGCTTTTTCAAAGTAATTAAACGAAGCACAGCTTCGAGATATATACCGTTTGGGGTCGCCGCCCCATCGGGTAAAACAGGAGGTACCATTTATGGAAACTTACGGCATCGAAAAACTGGGTATCATCAATCCCTCTGCAGTTTATCGCAACCTGTCCCACGCACAGCTGACCGAACACGCACTGCGTCGCGGCGAAGGTCTGCTGAGCAAGACCGGCGCACTGGTTGTTAAGACCGGCAAGTACACCGGCCGCTCCGCAAACGATAAGTTCATCGTTGACTCTGAAGGCGTTCACGAAGATATCGCATGGGGCAAGGTCAACCGTCCTATCACTCAGGAAAAGTTCGACGCGCTGTATGAAAAGGTTGTTGCTTATCTGCAGAACCGTGAAATCTTCATTTTCGACGGCTTCGCAGGCGCTGACCCCAAGTACACCAAGAACTTCCGCATCGTAAACGAACTGGCAAGCCAGAACATGTTCATCACCAACCTGCTGCGCCGCCCCGTTGCAAGCCAGCTGGAAGGCTTTGTTCCCGATTACACCATCATCGCTGCCCCCGGCTTCAAGTGCATCCCCGAACGTGACGGCACCAACTCCGAAGCAGCTATCCTGCTGGACTACGAAAAGCATCTGGCAATCATCTGCGGCACTCAGTACGCAGGCGAAATCAAGAAGACCGTCTTCTCCATCATGAACTACATCCTGCCCAAGCAGGGCGTATTCCCCATGCACTGCTCCGCGAACATC
>JAZREI010000114.1:0-12392 GCA_045660685.1 Oscillospiraceae bacterium | reverse complement strand
ACTTTAGAGATATATCCGCCTAAAGACTGACCAACCAGAACAGGCTCTGTAATGCCCTCAACAGCAAATATCTCATGGAGATAATCCGCCATGTCAAACATGGTAAACGCTTTCTCAAATGGTCTGGAAAGCCCATGTGCGGGCGCATCCCACACAAAGCAGTTATATGTATCCGACAGTCCCTCAATCTGCTTCTCAAACAGAGTATGGTCGGCGGAAAGCCCCGGGAGAAACACCAGCCATCTTGCATTTTCCGATGTCCGTGAGGTCCAATAGCAAATCTCACCCAACGAAGTTCTGTGTCGTTTCATCATTTGTTCCACGTAAACTACCCCCTTTTTACTCATTATACAATCAAACGAGCCATTATAAAAGTCTTTTCTTATCAGGAATTGTTCTTATTAATATTGACAGCACAATTTCTGAAGAATATAATGGAGATAGAAATACAAACGCAAAGGAGGATTCTCCATGACTATATTTTATGGCATTTTGATTCCTTTTCTGGGCACTGCCCTTGGGTCTGCCTGCGTATACTTGATGAAGGGAGAGCTGAACCGCTCTGTACAAAAGGGGCTGACAGGCTTTGCTGCAGGTGTCATGGTGGCTGCATCCATCTGGAGTTTGCTGATTCCTGCCATGAACTACGCAGAACACATGGGAAAATTCGCATTTGTCCCTGCCGCAGGAGGATTTTGGGCAGGTATTCTGTTCCTGTTGCTGCTGGACAAGCTCATCCCCCACTTACATATGTTCAGTGATAAGATAGAAGGCCCTTCCTCCAAGCTGGGAAAAGACGCCATGCTGATGCTGGCCATGACCATCCACAATGTTCCCGAAGGCATGGCGGTTGGTGTGGTATACGCAGGGCTTCTGAGCGGAAACGGTGAGATTTCCCTTGCAGCTGCACTGGCATTGAGCATCGGTATTGCTATCCAGAATTTCCCCGAAGGTGCGGTGCTGTCCATGCCTCTGCGCTCCGCAGGCATCAGCAAGCACAAAGCCTTTGGCTTCGGTGTACTTAGCGGCATCGTAGAGCCTATCGGTGCGCTGCTGACCATCGCCGCAGCAAAGTTCATCATCCCCGTATTGCCGTGGCTGCTGTCCTTCGCCGCAGGCTCTATGATGTACGTAGTTGTGGAAGAGCTGATTCCCGAAATGAGCGAAGGAGAACATTCCAACGTACCCGTACTGCTGTTTGCATTCGGGTTTACATTGATGATGATACTGGACGTGGCTTTGGGATAACTCGAATAAACGTTAAAAGACCTGATGCAATGCATCAGCTCTTTTTCAATGTTTTCAGATATATCTTTGTGTCATCGGGGACACGTCTGGATTCAACAGACTTTTGGATTGCCTTGTTATGGACTTCCTTTTTCAGCACACCACTTTCCAGATACGGAACTGCCAAGCTCGGACATTTCCCCACCGCTTCCGCAAACAGCCACGATACAGCCATATTGATGTAATATTCTTCACTATCCACGGACGCCGCAATAGATAAAGCCTCCGCCCCATATTCCTCTGTGAGAAAATGCTTCAGCAGCATTACAAGCCCATAGCGCACCGTATAGGTATGCTCCGAGCGCAGCCATGCTTTGCAGTGGTCAAACAAATCGGGCAGGTTTTTCTTAAACACCTTAGGAGAAAAACAGTCGCAGACTCCCCAATTGTCGATGTATGGCAGAAACCGTACTGTTTCTTTCATGCAGCCATCATAATCCTTGATTTGCTCAACGATGAAACTATGCAGGGCATTTTCCTCATAATACACATGAGGCAAATCCGAAAGAAACAAATCAACGTCACTCCGCTTGGCAAATTCCTTCGCCAGCTTCCGCATGACAGGTACACGAACACCAAGCATATATGTCTGCTCTTGGGTGGGAACCAAAGCCCCTTGGAATGCCTTGTATTTTTCCTCGGCGCTCTCCATCAATGCCGCCCGAATATCTTCGGTGATGCTCATTTGATCAGTGCATCGACGACAGCTTCCAGATGCAGCCCATGAGAGGCTTTCACCAGAACATAGTCTCCCTGCTTCACCAGACCGCAAATCGCCCCTGTAAGGCTCTCACAATCCGCAAAATGAGTCACATTAGTCATACCTGCTTCCTTAGCTGCTTCTGCAATATCCGCACCCAGCTCACCGCAGGTAATCAGTGCTTCGATGCCTTCCTTCACACAGACTTCGCCCATTTCACGGTGCATATTCACACTTTCACTGCCCAGCTCATACATATCACCCAGCACAGCCACACGTCTGCCGGGGCACATAGCCAGAGATTCGATTGCGGACTTCATGGAGTCGGGGTTAGCGTTGTAGCAGTCATTGATGACGGTGTAGCCTTCTGCTTCCACAACAGCAGCTCTGCCGCCTACGGGCTTGTAAGCCGCAATACCGGCAGCAATGTCCTTATCGCTCATACCGAAGTTCAGGCATACCGCAGCAGCACCCAGGGCAGCCAGAATCATGTGCTTACCGTAAGCATTGATGGTCACGGGGATACGGCGGTCCAGACAAACGATATCGCAGGAGATGCCGTCCTTACCATGAACCACGATATTTTCCGCATGAACATAGCAGTCTTCCTTAGTGCCGAAGGTGAAGATTTCCAGACCCGCATAGCCATAGTGCGCCAGCAAATCATCATCACCACAAACAAACACAGTGCCTGTCTTCTTGACATAAGGCATCATTTCGGTCTTCGCCAGAAGTACACCGTAGCGGTCGCCCAGATATTCCAGATGGCAGCGGCCGACATTGGTAAATACCGCAACATCGGGACGGACAATCTTTGCCAGATATTCCATTTCACCAAAGTGGTTGATGCCCATTTCCACAACCGCAGCACGGTGTTCGGGGTTAATACGGGAGAGCGTCATGGGAACGCCCATGTGGTTGTTGTAATTCTTATCAGTCTTGAGGATATTGAAGCGCTGTTCCAAAACGGAAGCGATCATTTCCTTCATAGTGGTCTTGCCCACAGAGCCTGTGATGCCGATGACGGGAATCTGCAAGGTTCCGCGATATGCTGCAGCGATGTCACCCATAGCGGTCACAACGTCCTCTACCACGATGCAGGGACGGGTTTCCCCTGCGGGAACATGGGTCACCAAACAAGCAGCAGCACCTGCATCAAATGCCTTTGCCACATAGTCGTGACCATCTACCTTTTCACCGGGCAGCGCTGCAAAGAGGTTGCCTTCCTTCACAACACGGCTGTCGATGACGATTTCATTGGGCTGACGGAGCGCAAGGTCTGCGTCCCCTACATATGCACCACCGCAGGCAGCTGCGACAGTCAACAAGTTCATTCCGTTCATCTGTATTTCTCCATAGATACTTCAATGATTTTTTCGCACAGCTCACCGTAGCTCATACCCATTGCCTCACCCATCTGAGGAATCAGGCTGGTGGGGGTCATGCCGGGCAGAGTGTTTGCTTCCAGACAGTACATAATCTTTTCGTCGGTGTTTTCCATAATGAAGTCCACACGACCGTATGCTTCCAGATGCAGTGCCTTGTAAACCTGCTCTGCCAAATCCTGTACACGAGCGGTGTCTTCGGGCTCAATGGGTGCGGGGCACAGCTCTACGGTCAGACCTGCCTGATACTTATTCTTGTAGTCATAGAAGCCTGCCTTGGGAATGATTTCAATAACAGGCATAGCCTTGCCGTTCATGACGCCAACAGTCAGTTCTCTGCCGGAAATGAACTTTTCCACGATGACTTCATCCTCGTAGCGGAATGCATCAGCAACAGCAGCTTCGTATTCTGCCAAGTCATAGACAACAGCAGTGCCTACAGAGGAACCGCCGCTGCAGGGCTTTACCACACAGGGGAAGCCTACGTTATCATAAGGTGCCTTGCCCTTCTTCAAAGTGATGGAAGGTGCGGTGGGAATACCTGCCTGACGGAACATCGCCTTGGATACGCCCTTATTCATAGCCAGTGCGCTGCCGAAATAGCCGGAGCCGGTGTACTTAATGCCCGCAACGTCCAGAACAGCCTGCAGCTTGCCGTTTTCCCCTTCTTCACCATGGAGGGCAAGGAAGGTCATATCTGCTGCCGCACAAATTTCCAGCACGTTATCGCCGATGAGGCTGTCATTGTCCTGCTTACGCATAGCCTTGACCGCTTCCAAGTCGGGAGAGGTCTGCTCTACGCGGTATACGGTGTTTTCACGCTTACGCAGAAACAGTTCCTTGGGGTCGGTATATTCTTCGGTGCAGCCAAAGAACAGGTCCATCAGTACAACATTGTGACCTCTGTCACGCAGGGCATTTGCCACACCATTGCCGGAGGACAGAGATACATCTCTCTCATTGCTCAAGCCGCCGCACAATACAACAATATTCATATAAACACTCCATATTCATGAGATTTCAGAATTCAATTGAAGCGCATAAATCTACGCAATATTCATTGTATCATACTCAGCGCACCCATTCAAACTATTTTATTTTTTCTATGAAAAAGTGAAAAAAATTGATGCAAGTCATAACAAGTTATGATATACTGTGTAGGTTAATGAAAGGAATGAACCGAATGAATTATATTGTCATGGATTTGGAGTGGAATCAGGCAATGCGCTCTGACTCTGCGGTGTTCAACAAGCTTCCGATCCATCTGCGCGGCGAGATCATTGAAATCGGTGCAGTCAAGCTGAACCCCGATATGACCCCCGGCGAAGAATTCACCATCGACGTACGTCCTCAGTTTTTCAGACGTATTCACTATAAAGTAAAGAAAATCCCAGGCTTTGACAAGGAACGACTGGCAAATGGCGTTCCCTTCCCCGATGCACTGGACAAGTTCCGCAAGTGGTGCGGTGACGACGTTACCTTGCTGACCTGGGGCATTGATGACCAGGGTATCATGGAGCAGAACATCATCATCCATGACTTGGACTGGGACTGGATCGCAGGTTGGATCAATCTGCAGACCATTTACTCCCTGCAGACCACCGGTGAAAAGGTGCAGCGTTCTCTGGCATCCGCTATGGAACACTTCGGTATTGAGCAGACCCGTGTGGCACACGACGCTCTGGGTGATGCATACAACACCGCTCTGGTATGCTCCAAGCTGGACATGGAAAAGGGTCTGGAAGACTATGCCAACGCAGCCCGCATTCTGGCACAGCGCACCGCTGAAAAAGAAATGCGCGCAGCAGCAGAGCCTCAGCCCATCGAACATACCGACCCCGTGGAATTCGTCAACAAGGCCGATGCCTTCGCAAGCGATTTGGCTCGTCCCGTATGCCCCATCTGCAAGAAGGAAATGCAGTGCGGCCGCTGGCTGAATCAGGGTGACCAGCGCTACATGAACCTGTTCGGCTGTGAAGAACACGGCAAGTTCCTGACCCGTCTGAAGTTCAAAAAGAGCGACGCAGGTCTGTGGGCAGCCACTCGACTGATGTACATCGCAGGTGACGACACCGAGGGCTTCTACCGCTCCAAGGCACAACAGGCACGCCGCCGCGGCAGACGTCACACTCCCAAAAAGAAAAACGATCCCGCTAAGTAAATAGCAAAAATCCCACTCCGTTTGGAGTGGGATTTTTTTAGCTATTCTTTTTGAAGTACTCTCTTGCAGTTTCCGCATCCTTGTGAATCTGCTTCTGCAGCGCTTCCACATTCTCGAACTTCCGTTCGGGACGGATGAAGTGGAAGAATTCCACGCGGATATTGCTTTCGTAGAGGTCACCGCTGAAGTCCAGAATAAAGGTCTCAACGGTCACACTGTCGCTGCCGCTGACCGTAGGGCGTACACCGATATTGGTAACACCCGGGAACACTCTGCCATCTTCCAGATAGACCTTGGTGGCATAGACCCCATGACGAGGCACCAGCATATCGCGGTCAATGCGCATATTCACAGTGGGAGTTCCCATCTTGGTCCCCAGCTTGTACCCGTGGCGCACCACATCGGTCAGCTCATAGGGGTGACCAAGCATTTCATTGGCAAGGTCCATGCGCCCTGTCTGCAGCAGACCGCGGATTTCCGTGGAGCTGACTCGCAGACCGCCTACGCTGACCGCAGGCACAACATCATAGCTCAAGCCGTGATTGCGGCAGTACAGACCAATCTTCTCCACATTGCCTCTGCCCTTCTGCCCAAAGCGGAAGTCGTAGCCCACCACAAAATGCACTGCGCCAAAGCCTTCTACCAAGCTGTCCAGAAACTGTTCCCAAGGCATATTCATGGTGTCATAGTTGAAGTGAATCAAAATCACATCATCAATGCCATACAGTCTGCTCATGAGGGACTGTCTGCCCTCATTGCTGCAAATCAAAGGCACACTGCGACCGTGTGTCAGGGTTTCGGGATGCACGTCGAAGCTGATTGCCGAAGGTGTCGCATCCAGTTCCTTTGCACGCTGCACTGCCAAATTCAGCAGCGCTGCATGACCCAGATGTACCCCGTCGAAAAAGCCAAGTGCCACAACTCGTCTCATATCTTAAACCTCAAAAAAGCTCTTTATCGTACTTGCGGTACCGTTCTCCACCTTACCCAACGCCAAAAATCCACCATTGGGATCATAGAAGCGATAAGTACCATCGGGTTCGCTTACAGAGAATTGTCCACCGACCATTGTACGCTTTGTTTGCTTTTCCGTCAAGGTCATAGGCGCAAAAGCTGAAAAGAGGCTGTCAACAGGCAGCAGCAGTTCCTCTGCTCTGCCCTGCTCCGCCATTTCGGCTACGTGTTCCAATGTCACGGCATCCTTCAAGTGGAAGCCCCCTGCACGAACACGGCGCAAGCTGCTCATGGTGCCGCCGCACCCAAGAGCCTCGCCAATATCTCGGCACAGAGTACGGATATAAGTACCCTTGGAGCAGGTCACATCCAGACAAAAGTCTCCTTCTTCCAAGTGGCTGTTGTCACCGATTTCCAAATTATGAATGGTAATACGACGAGGCTTGCGTTCAACCTCACCGCCCTTGCGGGCAATGTCATACAGCTTCTGACCGTTCACCTTCAGAGCAGAATACATGGGAGGAATCTGGTCGATTTCGCCCATAAATCGAGGCAGTACCGCACGCAGCTCTGCTTCACTCACGTTCTGTTCCTTCTCACAAAGCACAGTGCCCGTAATATCCTGGGTATCGGTGTCCACACCCAGTCGCAGACCTGCAATGTACTGCTTTTCATCGGACTCCGCGAATTCAACCGCACGGGTTGCACGACCTACGAAGACCACAAGCAAACCCGTAGCCATAGGGTCCAATGTACCGGAGTGACCGATACGCTTTTCCCGCAGCAGACGGCGCAGCTTGCCTACCACGTCGTGGCTTGTCCAGTCTTGGGGCTTATCAATCAAAATAATACCGTTCATGCAGTCCACTCCTCATTGATAGCAGCCAAAACCAGTTCCGCAGCCTTTTCCACGTCTGCATTGATTTTGCAGCCTGCCGCCATAGCATGACCGCCGCCGCCAAACTTCGCACAAATGTTGGAAACATTCACCTGAGGCTTGGAACGCAAGGACAGCTTAGAGGTGCCGTCATCATTTTCCTTAATGGTCACAGAAACAATAACACCTTCGGGACGGCTCGCCAAATTAGCAAGGTCATCCATGTCCTTAGGCTGTGCGCCGCTTTCCGCAATCATAGCCTTAGTAATCAGCGCAATGGCAATCTTGCCATCACGATGGAACTGCATACGATTGTAAATCATGCTTTCCAGCATAATGCGTTCCTTAGCAACGGAGCGGAAAAAAGCCACATTCAGCTTTCCGTTTTCCGCACCGTAATCCACCAGCTTTGCAGCAGCGTGGAGGGTGTCGGCAGTTGTGTTCATGTACTGGAAGCAGCCGGTATCGGTGGTGATGGCAATATAAAGCAGGTCTGCTTCGTCCTTAGACACATCACCGCACAGTTCTTCAATCACCTGCAGCACCACTTCCCCACAGGCTGCGGTGTGAGGCTGCACAAAGGTGCGTTCTGCATAAAAGCTGTTGGAGCCATGGTGGTCAATGCACAGGTCTACCTTGCCCTCGAAGTTTTTGGGGAACATGGTCACATCCGCAGTGTCCACAGCAACCACAGTATCATAAACATAGTCCACAGGCGCGAAATACCCACCCACGAAGGGCAGGTATTTCTCTGTGGCTTCTTCATTTTTCAGCAGGTATGCCTGCTTGCCTGCACGGCGCAATGCGCTGCACAGGGCACCCGCGCTGCCGAGGGTATCACCGTCGGGGCGGGCATGGGTGACCAGCAGGAACTTATCATGTTCCCGCAGGTATTCCGCCACAGTCTTCGCGTTCATTCCCAGTCCTCCGCGTCTTCTTCGGGCAGTTCGGGAATGTTCAGATTGTCCAGAATACCGCTGATCTTAGCGCCGTATTCGATGGAGTGGTCCACTTCGAATACCAGCTCAGGGGTATAAACCAGCTTCAGGGTAGAGCCTACTTCACGTCTCAGCCAGCCGGATGCGCTCTTGAGGCCCTTCTTGAATTCCTTTTCGTCCTTCAGACCGTACACACTCAGCCAAACCTTTGCATAACGCAGGTCGCCGGTGGTGTCTACACGGGTGATGGTAATCATACCCTGACCGCTGACGCGGGGGTCCTTCACCTGACGCAGACGGTCAGACAGAATACGCTGGATATCGTCATTGATTCTTCCGATTCTTGCAGATGCCATATGCTTATCCTTTCAGTATCCCTTAGGGCATAATCTGGCGCATTACATAGATTTCCAGTTCGTCGCCTTCACGAACATCGTTGTACTTTTCGATCTGCAGACCACATTCGTAGCCTTCCTTGACTTCCTTTACGTCGTCCTTGAAACGGCGCAGAGATGCCAGTTCGCCATCATAAATAACGATGCGGTCACGGATGACGCGAACCTTGCTGTTGCGTTCAATCTTACCGTCGGTAACGTAGCCGCCGATGATGGTGCCAACCTTGGAAACCTTGAAGGTCTGGCGAACTTCGACACGGCCAATAACAGCTTCTTCGAACTTGGGTGCCAGCATACCCTTCATAGCGGTTTCAACTTCGTTGATGCAGTCGTAAATGACGGAGTACATACGCATTTCAACACCTGCACGAACTGCGGAGTCACGTGCTGCGTTGTCGGGACGTACGTTGAAGCCAACGATCAGCGCGCCGCTGGTTGCAGCCAGCATAACGTCGGATTCGTTGATCGCACCGGGTGCTGCGTGAATAACCTTCACGCGAACTTCTTCGTTGGTCAGCTTTTCCAGAGAGTTCTTAACTGCTTCTGCAGAGCCCTGTACGTCAGCCTTAACGATGATGTTGAAGTCCTTCAGCTCGCCTTCCTGAATGCGGCTGAACAGGTCATCCAGAGATACCTTCTTAGCTGCACCGAACAGAGCTTCCTTCTTCTGCTGCTTGCGTTCTTCAACCAGTTCACGAGCCATACGTTCATCGGAAACTGCGTTGAATACATCGCCTGCTGCGGGTACTTCGCTCAGACCGTCAATTTCAACGGGAACGGAGGGACCTGCTTCCATAATGCGTTCGCCCTTGTCGTTGATCATAACACGAACACGACCAACAGCGGTGCCTGCGATGATGATATCGCCCTTCTTCAGGGTACCATTCTGAACCAGAACGGTCATAACGGGACCGCGACCACGGTCCAGACGAGCTTCGATAACTGCGCCCTTTGCTGCGCGGTTGGGGTTTGCCTTCAGTTCCTGCATTTCAGCCAGCAGAACTACGTTTTCCAGCAGGTCGTCGATGCCCATGCCGGTCTTTGCGGAAATGGGAACGATAATGGTTTCGCCGCCCCATTCTTCGCTAACCAGTTCGTATTCGGTCAGCTGCTGCTTAATGCGTTCGGGGTTTGCGCCAACCTTATCCATCTTGTTGATTGCAACGATGATGGGAATGTTAGCTGCCTTTGCGTGGTTAATGGATTCAACGGTCTGGGGCATGATGCCGTCGTCCGCTGCAACAACCAGAATTGCAATATCGGTTACCATTGCGCCGCGTGCACGCATGGAAGTAAAAGCTTTGTGGCCGGTGGTATCCAGGGAGGTTACGGGGGTGCCGTTTACGTCAACGGTGTAAGCGCCGATTGCCTGGGTAATGCCGCCTGCTTCGCCTGCTGCAACGCTTGCGTTACGGATGCTGTCCAGCAGAGAGGTCTTACCATGGTCAACGTGGCCCATAACAACAACGACGGGTGCGCGTGCTACCAGGTCTTCTGCCTTGTCCTCGCTGTCGTCAATCAGACGTTCTTCTACGGTTACGATAACTTCGCGTTCAATCTTGCAGTCAAATTCCATAGCTACCAGAGCAGCGGTATCGAAGTCGATGACATCGGATACAGATGCAAAGGTGCCCATCTTAATCAGGGACTTAATAACAACAGCTGCGCTCTTCTTCATGCGGCTTGCCAGTTCGCCAACGGTGATTTCGTCGGGAATGGAAACCTTGGTCTGAGCCTTGCGAGCGATTTCCAGCTGCAGACGCTGCATACGGTCCTTTTCTTCCTGCTTGCGCTTGTTGGAAGGAGCCTGCTGACGCTGCTTGTTCTTGCCGCCAATCTTTTCCTTGCCGCGGCGACCCATACGTTCGCCCTTATCGCCTGCCAGTTCGTCGTACTTTTCGTTGAACTTGTCGATGTTGGTTGCGCTTGCTGCACCACGAGTATCCACGATGCGCTTTTCAGCTACCTTCTTGGAAATGTGGGTTTCATGCTGCTGAGGCTGCTGTGCAGGCTTTTCCTGACGGTTTGCCTGTGCGTTTGCAGCAGGCTTTTCCTGGCGGTTGCCGCCCTTGTTTTCTCTCTTGTCTTCTCTCACGGTCTTTTCGTCCGCCACCTTTTTTACGGATTCTTCCTTCTTTTCCTTCTTAGGCGCTGCCTTGGGAGCAGCGGTCTTGTAAAGGTCTTCCAGACTTTCCATCTGGTTGTGCTGGGTCATGTATTCAAAAATAATATCCAGTTCTTTGCTTTCCAGAACCTGCATGTGGTTCTTGGGGGTAGTAGCATAGTCGGTCAAAATCTGAGTGATAACCTTGGATGTGGTTTTGAAGTCCTTTGCAACTTCGTGTACGCGGTACTTTTCAATACTCAAGCCTTAGTCCTCCTCTTACCTAACTTTTTATTCCGTTCATGTGCTTTTTTCTCTGCCTTGCGCTTGTTCTGCTGTGCCAGCTTTTCTTCCAGCTCGGCAATCAGCGCACTGTGATTGCCCTCGGTGTTCAGTGCCTTCATAAAAGCAACCGCCAAGCCCAGATCATACACAGCCATCATGGAAATTGCACCCTTGCCCAGTCGTCCGGACAGTTCCATCTTGGTGTAGGGCAGCTGCACCAGAGGAATCTTTCTGCCGTAGACAAAACCCTTGGCACGTGCGTGTGCATTGTCAGATGCATCGCTTGCCAGCAGCAGGAGCTTTACCTTACCTTCTCTGCAGGCAATGCCGCAGTCGGTTTCGCCCACCGCGCAGGCCCCTGCCTTACGCATGAGCCCCAGATAATTCAATGCCTTATCCATGTTCCGCCTCCATTTCCTGTTCCAGACGGTCGTAAATTTCATCGGGAATCTGTGTTCCCAAAGACCGTTCCAGAGCCTTGGATTTTCTTGCCTTCTTCAAACAAGCGCTGTCCTTGCAGACATAAGCGCCTCTGCCCGAAGCCTTGCCTCTGCCGTCCAGTGCGATTTCTCCTTCAGGAGAACGCACCACACGAATCAGCTCTGCCTTGGGTTTCATTTCTCGGCAGCCGAGACACTGCCGCATGGGAATTTTCTTCTGCATACCTGCTCGACTCCCTTCGGATTTATTATTCAGCCTGAGATTCGGGCTTAATATCGATCTTGTAGCCGGTCAGCTTTGCAGCCAGACGAGCGTTCTGGCCTTCCTTACCGATTGCCAGAGACAGCTGGCTGTCGGGAACGATAACACGGCAGCTTCTGCCGTCTTCCAGCATGGTGACGCTGATAACGTCTGCGGGAGACAGTGCAGCAGCGATGTACTGTTCGGGTTCTTCGCTGTACTTGATGATGTCGATCTTTTCGCCGTGCAGTTCATCAACGATGGAAGCAACACGACCGCCGCGAGTACCAACACATGCGCCGATGGGATCAACGTTTTCGTCGGAAGACCAAACGGACATCTTGGTACGGCTGCCTGCTTCACGAGCAATGGACTTGATTTCTACGGTGCCGTCGAAAATTTCGGGAACTTCCATTTCGAACAGACGCTTTACGAAGCCGGGGTGAGTTCTGGAGATCAGAACCTGAGGACCACGTGCGTTGCGGCGAACTTCCACAACGTAAACCTTGATGTGGTCGCCTTCACGCAGCACTTCGCCGCGGATGCGTTCCTGAGCCAGCAGCATTGCTTCGGTAAATTCGGAGTTGGAGTTGATCTTGATGTGTGCAGCGCCGGTTCTGGGGTC
>JAZREI010000113.1:0-3349 GCA_045660685.1 Oscillospiraceae bacterium | reverse complement strand
CCCTGCTTTGCGCTTGCAGTCTGCAGCATTTCTTCCGCACGGACCTTTGCCAGCTTTACGATTTCTTCCTGTTCTACCAGCTGACGAGCCTGTTCTTCAGCAGCCTTGCGAATCTGTTCCGCTTCACGCTTTGCGCTTGCGGTGAATTCTTCCTTAGCTTCCCACAGACGTCTTGCTTCTTCCATTTCACGAGGCAGATTGTCACGCAGTTCTTCCAGCATGGACAGCAGGTCATTTCTTTCCACGATGCAGCGACCCGCAGCCAGAGGCATGGGCTTAGCTTCCGCAACGGTAGCATACATAACTTCAATCAGTTCCATTGCTTCGTATTCCATCTTTTCATTTCTCCTTTTGCGCCATTTCCGTCACTTCGTCAATGAGTTCCCAAGGAAGGAACGCCTTCAAATCCCCGCCATGGCGTGCGATTTCCTTAACGTTGGAGGAGCTGACAAATGTATATTTATCACTTGCAGTGAGGAACATGGTCTCCATATCGGGGTTCAGCTTCTTGTTGATGGAGGCCATGGTAAATTCGTTTTCGAAGTCCATGTTTGCACGCAAACCCTTTACGATTACGGGACGGTCAAACTTTCTTGCGTAGTCCGCCAGCAGCCCGTCATAGGAATCGATTTCTACATTGGGCATATGTGCGGTACACATCTTCGCCTGTTCGACTCTGCGCTCAATAGAGAACATGGAGCCCTTCTTGTTGCCATTGATCATAATGCAGACAATGACCTTGTCAAAAATCTTAGAGGTACGGCGGATAATATTCAGATGACCCAAAGTCATAGGGTCAAAACTACCGGGATAAATTGCGATCTTCATGCTTCTTCATCTCTTTTCCCACAAATTGTGACCTTGATTCTGCCGTACTTACGTTCTTTTTCCACGTAATAAGGGGCAGGCAGTTCCTTTACAGTCTGGTTGGAGCTGCTTTCACACACTATTATACCACCGTCGTTGAGAATGTCAAACGCAACGATTTTTTCCAGTGCCTTATCCAGCAGGTCGGTGTCATAGGGAGGGTCAATGATGATGATATCATACTTGCCATCTCTGCCCAGGAAGCCGATGGAATCAGCCTGCACCACTTCACCCTGCATATTGCAATGTGCCAGATTCTCACGAATAAGCTTAATGGCCTCGCGGCTCTGGTCAACAAAGGTAACGCTCTTGGCGCCGCGGCTCAAACATTCGATGCCCAGCTGACCGGTACCTGCAAACAGGTCCAGAATACGGCGGCCTTCAATATCAAACTGGATGATGCTGAAAATTGCTTCTTTTACATTGTCGGTAGTGGGGCGAATGTCCATACCCACGGGTTCTCTCAGTCTGCGGCCACGCGCAGTACCGGTGATTACTCTCATGTCATTTCCTCCTGGTCGGGGTGGTAATGGCGGTACACCGCTGCCGCAATGTGTTTGGGAACCGCCTGTCGGAGCTGCTGCTCCGTAGCATTTTTGATTGTATCAATATTTTTAAATGTGTCAAGGAGTTTATTTCTACTTTTTTCCCCGACACCGGGTATTTTATCCAGCTGAGAGGTCAAAGCCTCTTTTCGCAGGCTTCTTTGATAGGTAATGGCAAATCGGTGGGTCTCCTCCTGAATGGTGCCGATGAGTGCAAACACTGCGGGATTGCCGCTAATGCCACGCTCCGCCCCGTCACCGCTGACCAGCTCACGGGTACGATGTCGGTCGTCCTTCACCATACCGAAGGTAGGCACATCCATCTCCAATCGATTCAGCGCCTTTCGCGCCGCCGCCACATGGGTCTCACCACCGTCAATCAGCAGCAGGTCGGGCAGCTCCGCAAACTTTTCGTCTCCCTCTTTGGCATGGAGGAATCGGCGGTACACCGCTTCTTCCATGCTGGCGTAGTCATCCTGCGTAGCAGTGGAACGAATACGGAACTTACGGTAATCCTTTTTGCTGGGTCTGCCATTTTTGAACACGGTCATAGCCGCCACAATGCCCTGGTCGCCCAGATTGGATACGTCAAAGGCTTCAATACGATTGGGCTGCACCGCAAGATTCAGTGCCTTTTGCAGCCATTCCAAGGTCTTATTGGTACGCTGCTGTACACTGGTGGCACGAAGAATTTCCTCACGAGCATTCAGCTGCGCCCGCTCTACCAAACGCACACGGTCGCCTCGTTTGGGATGCTCCACATAAACTCTGCGCCCCGCCGCTTCGGTAAGATAATCAGAAAGCTCCTGCATTCCATCTACCTCAACAGGCAGCAAAACTGTCTTGGGCCATGCCCCACGGCGTTCATAGTACTGCACGATGAGCGCAGGCAGCGCTTCTTCGTCGGCTTCCACAGGCTCGTCCATCAGCTCATAGTCCTTCCCCGCCAAGTCCCCCTCAGAGAAATGCAGCACCGCGAAGCAGCTTTTCGCCCCGCGCACAAAACCAATGGCATCGGTATCCGCATAGGCAGTGGCAATAACCTTCTGGCGAGTGGTTAAGCTGTCAATGGCACGGATGCGGTCACGAATTTCCGCAGCCTGCTCAAAACGCAGTGCCTCCGCAGCCTCCTCCATCTCTATGCGCAGCTGCTTGGTCAGCTCTGTGGTTTTCCCCGACAAAATCAATTTCGCCTCACGGATACGCCGGAGGTAATCCTCGGGGTCTGCCTCACGGGTACACCAGCCTGCACAGGTGTTCAGATGGTAATTCAAGCAGGGACGGTCCTTGCCGATATCGGCAGGGAATTTACGGCTGCAGGTAGGCAGCTGCAAGGTCTTGGAAATGGTCTCGATGATGTCAAAGCTTGTCCCACGGCTGCCAAAAGGTCCGAAGTATTCCGCACCGTCATCCTCCATGCGATTAGCCACAGAGAATCGGGGATACCTATCCTTTACAGCCAGACGGAGGAAAGGATATCCCTTATCATCCTTCAGCAGAATATTGTACTTGGGTCTGTGCCGCTTAATGAGGGAATTTTCCAGCACAAGTGCCTCAAATTCCGTCTGTACCACAATGACATCAAAGGTGTCAACATGGTCCACCATAGCCGCTACCTTAGGTAGATGCTCTCCATGAAAATAGCTGCTGACACGGTTTTTCAGTTTTTTCGCCTTGCCGACGTAAATCACTTCACCGCTCTTATTCATCATAATGTACACCCCGGGCAACAAAGGCAGCTTATTGGCCTTCTCCCGCAGTTCGGGCAGTTTGGGATTCATAGAGATTCACCTTCTTTCCTTTTTACCAGTATATCATGCTATTTATAAATTATAAAGCGAACTTTTTACCGCTTCATTTTCACCAAAGCAAAAAATGAAATAAGGCCGTGTGGAATCACACGGCCTAATATTTCCAATATGCGGGATTATTCAGCA
>JAZREI010000112.1:0-14136 GCA_045660685.1 Oscillospiraceae bacterium | reverse complement strand
TTCCTGAACAAGTGCGACCAGGTTGACGACGAAGAACTGCTGGAACTGGTTGAAATGGAAGTCCGCGAAACTCTGGACGGCTACGGCTTCCCTGGCGACGACACCCCCATCATCAAGGGTTCCGCTCTGAACGCTCTGATCTCCGAATCCAACGATCCTTCCGCTCCCGAATATGCTTGCATCAAGGAACTGATGGACGCAGTTGACACTTGGATTGCTACCCCCGACCGTAAGGCAGACATGCCCTTCCTGATGCCCGTTGAAGACGTATTCACCATCTCCGGCCGTGGTACCGTTGTTACCGGTCGTGTAGAACGTGGCCGCGTTAAGGTTTCCGACAAGGTTGAAATCGTTGGTATCCGTGCCACCATCGAAACCACCGTTACCGGCACCGAAATGTTCCACAAGGTTCTGGAATTCGCAGAAGCTGGCGACAACGTAGGTTGCCTGCGGCGTGGTATCGCTAAGAAGGACGTAGAACGTGGTCAGGTTCTGGCTGCTCCCAAGTCCATCAAGCCCCACACCAAGTTCGTTGGCCAGGTTTACGTTCTGTCCAAGGACGAAGGCGGCCGTCACACCCCCTTCTTCAACAACTACCGTCCCCAGTTCTACTTCCGTACCACCGACGTTACCGGTGTTATCAACCTGCCCGAAGGCACTGAAATGTGCATGCCCGGCGACAACGTTGACATGACCGTAGAACTGATCACCCCCATCGCTATCGAAACCGGTCTGCGTTTCGCTATCCGTGAAGGTGGCCGTACCGTTGGTTCCGGCGTTGTTATCGACGTTATCGAATAATTCTAACTGAGTTATTTACGTCTCTAACTTAAATTTTCAAAGCCACTCGCGCAAGCGAGTGGCTTTTTTTATCATTTGAGCGGAACCATGAATCCGTCCATTGCGGCTGCGTGAATATCACCGCCGATGACTTTGCTTTTATATACGATGACAGTAGCCATTACAGGGTCACCGGAATCGGCATAATTGAGAATAGGAACTGTGTAGACTGTGACTTCTTTTCCAGTGTATTGGGTGAGGTCACAGTTTTGCTGTAATTGAATTGCGTTGTATGCAATGAAGGTATCGTCAAATTGCTCTGGGAGTACTGTAGTTTGTTCTGTTATTCCCGATGTATCACATTCCCAGCCCAGAGTCAGCAAAAATGCGGATAGATCATCGGTATTTTTGATTTTTGCTCCTTGAAATCCTGCTTGTTCGGAACCGGCTGCCAGAACCAGTCCCGCAAGAAGAATTGCCAAGAGTACTACGTACAGTGCCCCTTTTCGTCGCTGTGTGCCTGCCATAATTTCCCTCCAATAAATTTACCAAAATCAGTTCAAATGATTTGTGGACTATGATATAATAAATGTATTCGTGAAAGGGGTGCTATATGAAGCGATTGGATAAAATCCTGTCCGATGCAGGTGTTGCAGGCAGACGAGAGCTGAAGGATATCATTCGTGCAGGTCGCGTACAAGTGGATGGTGTGGCGGTGACGAAGGCGGATGCAAAGTTCGATGAGACCGCTGTCCGTATCACTGTGGACGGGGAACCTGTTGGTTTGGAAAAATTTGTGTACTATATGCTTCATAAGCCCGCTGATGTTGTGACTGCAACGGATGATGGGGAGCATAAAACCGTAATGGACCTGTTTCCCTCGGAGCTGCGCAGGAGAGGTCTCTTTCCCGTGGGCAGATTGGATAAGGATACCACAGGTCTGCTGATTATTACCAATGACGGGGAGTATGCCCATCGAATTATTTCTCCCAAGACCCATGTGGCCAAGCGTTATCTGGCTCAGACCGATGGCGTTCCCGACGAAAATGATGTGAAGGCTTTTGCGGAAGGTATGGTTTTGCGTGATGGTACACAGTGTCTTCCTGCAAAATTGGAGATTACAGGGGATGCCAAATGCTTTGTGACGCTGCTGGAAGGGAAGTATCATCAGGTGAAGCGAATGCTTGCGGCCTGTGGAAAGCCTGTCTTGAAGCTGCACCGATGCAGTGTTGGCTTGCTGGAGCTGGATGAATCCCTGCAGCCCGGTGATTTTCGTCCTATGACCCCTAGTGAAGTTGAAAATTCTTTGGTAAAATTGCCATTGTGAAGTTCGCACAGTTTGCTATGGGTGCTTTTTAGCGGTTAAAACAATAAAAATAAGAAAATTCACAAATTCAGAGCAAAAAAATATTGAAATTTCGACAAAAACATTGTATGATATACACCGCAGAAAGTAAGAAATACTGCCATAGTGTGAGTGGGAGGAAAAAATATGTCTAATAGAGTGTTCCAGAGTGTTATCAATCAAATGAAAGATGCAACCGACCGTCAGATCGGCGTGATCGATGATCAGGGCTACGTAGTTGCCTGCAATGAACTTTCCATGATCGGAACACAGCTGAGCGATATCCTGGAAGTCGGCACTGAAAGCGGTGACCATGTAGTTGCCCTGCACGACAGAAGCTATCGCCTGCTTGGCATCAACGGCTCTCGTTTTGACTGCGCTGCATTCGTAAAGGGCACTGACCAGATGGCTGCAAGCATGTGCATCATGCTCAGCGTTGCTCTGAACGAAGCAAAGACCAATTATGAAGAAAAGTACAATAAGGCTACTTTCGTTAAGAATATCATTTCCGATAACATTCTGCCCGGCGATGTTTACGCAAGAGCGAAGGAACTGCGCTTTGTAACCGACATCCCCAGAGCGGTTATGCTGGTACAGCAGGTTGACCGTACCGATGTTATGGTACTGGATGTTATCCAGAGAATGTTCCCCGATAAGCAGTCTGACTTTGTATTTAGCGTCAGCGAAACAGATATTGTTGTAATTAAGGAACTTAATGGCACGGAAGACGTCAGTGATATTGAGGATCTGGCGAAGCACATCGAAAATTCCGTGCGCAGCGAGTTGATGGTCAAGGTAGTTGTCGGTATCGGCACTGTTGCAGGCCATCTGCGCGAACTGGCAGACCGCTACAAGGAAGCACAGGTCGCCATCGAAGTGGGCAAGATCTTCGACCCCGATAAGTCCATCATTCGTTATGAGAATCTGGGCATCGGCCGCATTATCTATCAGCTGCCCATTACCCTTTGTGAAATGTTCCTGTCCGAAGTGTTTAAGAAGAACCCCATCGAGTCTCTGGATGCAGATACTCTGGATACCATCAACAAGTTCTTCGAAAACAACCTGAACGTTTCCGAAACTTCCAGAAAGCTGTATGTACATAGAAATACTCTGGTTTACAGACTGGAAAAGATCAAGAAACTGACCGGTCTGGACCTGAGAGAGTTTGACCATGCAATTGTTTTCAAGGTAGCAATGATGGTCAACCGCTATCTGGATTACCAGAACGCAAAGTAATTCCCGCCTAAGTGCGGACTTGCTTCCGCGTTTGGCATCAGGGGTATGGGACCCTGAAATCCTATGGAGGTAAATTTATGCTTCAATTGAGTGATGTCCACAAGACATACGAAAATACAGGCTCTGAAGCCCTTCGCGGGGTGGATTTGACCGTCAATGATGGTGAGTTTGTATTTTTGGTCGGTCCTTCCGGCTCCGGCAAAACCACTCTGATCAAGCTGCTGACCGGTGAGCTGCGTGCCACCTCCGGCGAGATCGTTGTCAACGGTTTTGACCTGCGTGCCATCAAGAACCGCAAAATGCCCAAGTATCGCAGAACCTTGGGTGTTGTCTTCCAGGACTTCCGTCTGATTGACAACATGACAGTTTACGACAACGTTGCATTTGCTATGCGCGTGGTCGGTGCAAAGCGTAAGCACATTAAGCAGCGCGTGCCCGAAGTTCTGACCCTGGTTGGTCTGGAAGAAAAGGCACAGCGTTACCCTGCGGAGCTCTCCGGTGGTGAACAGCAGAGAGTGTCCATTGCGCGCGCACTGGTAAACAGCCCCAGCCTGGTTATTGCAGACGAACCGACAGGTAACCTTGACCCTGCCAGAAGTCTGGAACTGATGCTGCTGCTGGAAAAAATCAATAGCATGGGCACCACTATTATGGTGGTAACCCACGATAAAGAACTGGTCAATGCTTTCGCAAAGCGTGTTATCGTCATCGATAACGGCATGATCGCAAATGACGGAACGGATGGGTACTACGCTTATGAGACTTAATAACCTTGGTTACCTGATCAAAGAAGGCTTCAAAGGCATTTTTAAGCATGGTTTCATGTCTTTTGCATCTGTCACCATCATTATGGCATGTCTGATCATCATGGGTGTGTTTACACTGCTGGGTCTGAACATCAACCGTGTGATTGCCGATTTGGAAGCACAGAATGAAATCGTTGCCTTTGTGGACGAAAACTACACCACCGAAGATGCTAAGAAGGTCGCTGACCGTCTGCTGAAGGTGGAAAACGTGGCAGACGTACAGTTTGTTAGCCGTACGGAAGCTATGAACACATTTAAGAAGGACTATGAACAGGGCCTGTTCGATGAAATCGACGAATCCGTGTTCCGTGACCGCTATGTGGTTCACGTTGAAGATATTGAGCTGACCGGGGCAACCCAGAATAAGCTCATGAACGTGGAAGGCATTGTGAAGGTCAATGCACATCTGCAGTATGCCGAAGGCTTTATCAAGGTTCGCAATATCGTAAACCTGATTTCTGCGGTGCTGGTTACCATTCTGGCCATTATTTCCGTGTTTATCATGTCCAATACCATTAAGCTGGCAACCTACAACAGACGTGAGGAAATTGCCATTATGAAGATGGTAGGGGCTACCAATATGTTTATCCGACTGCCTTTCATTATTGAAGGTCTGCTGCTGGGTATTCTCGGCGGCGGTCTGGCATTCGGTAGTGTGTGGGGCCTGTATGAGCTGACCTGTAGCAAGCTGGTAGGCGGCTTTATCGGCGGCATTATGGACATTGTACCTTTCAGTGTCGTTATGTTCCCTCTGCTGATCGTATTCATGGGAATCGGTATTTTTGTTGGCGCATTTGGCGGCAATATTGCGATTCGTGAATACCTGAAGGTATAAGGAGGTCCCCCATGAAAAACAGACAGCGTTTTGTAAGAGCAGTGGCACTGTTCCTTGCAGGTCTGATGCTGTTCTCTCTGGTGTTTGCTGCACTGGGCTCCATCATGGCATCCGCTACCTACGACGATGCGCTGGGTAAGTTGGAAGATGAAAAGGAAGCCATCCGCAACGATAAGATCGAAGCGGGCAATAAGGCAGCCAGCCTTCGTGAACAGAAGGCCACTTGGGTACAGCAGAAGGAAGCTCTGGACGAAAAGAATCGTCTGGCACAGGAGGAAATCCTGAATACCCAGAAGCAGATCGAGATCTATAATGAAATGATCGTAGAAAAGCAGAAGGAAGCCGATGCAGCCCAGGCACTGGCAGACGAGCAGCTGGCACTGTATAAGAAACGTCTGCGTTCCATGGAGGAAAACGGACAGTTCAATACTTATATGAATGTTCTGCTGGGCGCAAAGAGCTTCGATGATCTGCTGAGCCGTGTAGACGTGCTCACCGAAATCATGGAAAACGATAAGCGTCTGGAACAGAGATATAAGGACACCCGCGATGAAGCAATCCGTGTGAAGGCTGAATATGAACAGCTCAATGTTGAGCTGGAAGAAAAAAAGGCTGAACTGGAAGCTGAAGTGGAACAGCTGAAGAAGGAAATCGCTGAGGCTGATGAAATGATCGGCGAAATCCAGAAGGATATCGACAAGTACACTGCCCTGTACAATGCGGCGGCGGCAAGTGAAGCAGCGGTCATGAATAAGATCAATAGCATCCTCGCTGAAATTGCAGCAGCAGAAGAAGCTGCCCGAAAGGAAGCGGAAGAAGCTGCAAAGCGTGAGGAAGAAGCACAGAAGAACAACCAGACTCAAATTGGCGGCGATGGTGCTACCGATGGCGGCGATGGTGCTACTGACGGCGGTGAAGGTTCCGGTGTGACCGACAGCGGAGACAGTTCCGACGGTTCTGCCGATGGCGGCCAACAGCCTACCACACCTCCTGCAAACAACTCCGTTTCTACCGGCTCTTACATTTGGCCCACTCCCTCCAGCCGACTGATTACTTCTCTGTACGGCAACCGTATGCACCCCATTCTGGGCTATGAACGTTATCACTCCGGCGTGGACATCAACGGTAGCGTTGGTGACCCCGTAGTGGCAGCCGATGGCGGTACCGTTATCCTCAGCTCCAATGACCCCGGTGGGTATGGCCTGTATGTGGTTATTTCTCATGGCGGCGGCAGAACCACACTGTATGCACACATGAGTTCTGTGGCTGTGTCTGTGGGTGATGTCGTTTCTCAGGGGCAGACAATCGCTTATGTCGGGTCTTCCGGTCTGTCTACCGGTCCTCATCTGCACTTTGAAATTGCAGTGAACGGCAACAGACATGACCCTCTGAGCTATCTGGGCGGTTATACCATCTGGGACAAGGCTTACTAATCAAAATAATGCAACGGGACGCGGACAGTTTTGTTCCGCGTCCGTTTTTTATCTTTTGTATTGTGAGGACGAGCAATTGAAAGAAAAACTGAACAACTTTTTATCTCGCAAAATATATATAGACAGCGCAATTACTGCTTGTATGGCAACTTTTTTGGTGACTGTTGCATTGGTGCTTGTATGGCTGCTGGTGCTTGCGGGAGGTTGGAGACCTCTGGTAAACAGCTTCAAGTTTATGCAGATGCAGTCTGTGATTGACCGTGTGTATGTGGGGGATGCGGATTCCGAGGAACTTGCGGATTTGGCCTTTGCAACCATGATTTATGGACTGGAAGACCGCTGGAGCTACTATATGACTGCGGAAGAATATGAGAGCTATCAGCAGGACAAGACCAATAACTATGTGGGCATCGGTATCACCTTGCAGAAAACTGAGGACAGCTGGCATATTATTGCCGTCACAAAGGACTCTCCTGCGGACAAGGCGGGTGTTGTAGCCGATACCTATTTGGTGGCAGTCAACGGTGTGCGGCTGACAGTTGAGGAAGTAAGCGATGTGGCAGCCATCATGCGCGAAGACCCCAATCATGTTGAACTTGTGATTGCGGACAGCCACGGAAACGAGACCACCTTTGAACTGGCTATGGAGAAAATCTATACCAATCCTGTTTCCTATGAAATGCTGGAAGGAAATATCGCTTACATTAAAATAGATAACTTTGATGAAACTATGGCTGATGAAGCCATCAAGGCTGTGGAAGTACTGACGGCAGAGGGGGCTGAAGCTTTGGTGTTCGATGTGCGCAACAATGGCGGCGGTTATTTGACGGAGCTGTGTGATTTGCTGGATTATTTGCTGCCCGAGGGCGAAATTTTCGTATCCGTAGATGACAGCGGCAAGGAAAAAGTCACCACCTCCGATGCCAAGTGCATTGACCTGCCCATGGCGGTGCTTGTGAATGAAAACAGCTACAGCGCAGCGGAGTTCTTTGCGGCGGCACTGGGGGAATATGATGCAGCAGAGATTATCGGCGCACCTACCACAGGTAAAAACCGCAGCCAGACCAATGTGGTACTCATTGACGGCAGTGCGGTGCATATCTCCAGCAAGCGCTATTTGACGCCAAACCGCGTAGACCTGACAGAGCAGGGGGGGCTGACTCCCGATTTGGTGGTTGCAGATGGGGAAAACGACCCTCAGCTGGCAGCGGCTTTGGAATCTGTACGCAAAAATCTGACAAATATCAGTTGACAGACAGGGGATATATCAATATAATAACTCTGGTTTATTATGAAAATTACCCGGATAACCCGAATTTATAAAACAAGGAGATCATTTAATGGCAATCGAAAAAATCAAGATGAGCCAGGCTCAGTATGACAAGATTAAGGCAGATCTGGACTATATGGAAACCGTCCGTACCAGAGAAGTTGCTGAACAGCTGAAGGAAGCACGTGGCTTCGGTGACCTGTCCGAAAATAGCGAATATGACGAAGCAAAGTCCGAACAGGGTAAGCTGTACTCCAAGATTGCAGAACTCCACAACCTGCTGGAAAATGCAGAAATCGTAGAAGCTGACATTGTTGAACAGGGCGTTGTTGGTCTGGGCGCAATTGTTACCGTTCTGGACGTAGAATTTGAAGAAGAAGAAACCTTCCAGATCGTTGGTTCTCAGGAAGCAAACCCCATGGAAGGCAAGCTGTCCGAAGAAAGCCCCATCGGCCGTGGTCTGCTGGGTCACAAGGAAGGCGAAACTGTTATCGTAAAGGCTCCCACAGGGGAAATGCAGTTCAAGATTCTGGCTGTTAAGCACAACTGATCAGCCCGAGAGAAAGGATTGATACTATGAGCGAAGAAATCAAGGTAGTAGAGCAGGAACTGTCCGAACTGCTGCAGGTTCGCAGAGACAAGCTCAAGGCACTGCAGGATGAGGGTCGTGACCCCTTCCACGTAACCAAGTTCAATCGTACCGCTTTTTCCGCAGAAGTGATTGAAAACTTCGAAGAGCTGGAAGAAAAGCCCGTTTCCGTTGCAGGTCGTATTATGTCCAAGCGCGGCATGGGTAAGGTTATTTTCAGCCACATCAAGGACGATAAGGGCCAGATTCAGCTGTTCGTTCGCAAGGATAACCTGTCCGAACAGGAATTTGCTGATTTCAAGAAGTACGACATCGGCGACATCGTTGGTGTTGACGGCGTTGTATTCAAGACCAAGACCGGTGAAATTTCCGTTCGTGCGGAAAAGATCACTCTGCTGTCCAAGTCTCTGCGTCCTCTGCCCGAAAAGTTCCACGGCATGACCAACACCGAACTGAAGTACCCTCACCGTTATGTTGACCTGATTGCCAACGAGGACAGCCGCCGCAACTTCGAAATTCGCAGCAAGTTCATTTCCTACGTACGCCGTTTCCTGGACAACAGAGGCTACATGGAAGTGGAAACTCCCGTACTGAACGCAATTTCCGGTGGTGCAACCGCACGTCCCTTTATCACTCACCACAACACTCTGGATATCGATATGTTCCTGCGCATCGCTACCGAACTGCCTCTGAAGAGACTGATCGTTGGCGGCATTGAACGTGTATACGAAATCGGCCGTATCTTCCGTAACGAAGGTATGGACACCAAGCACAACCCCGAATTCACCTCCGTAGAACTGTACGAAGCATACGCAGACTTCAACGACATGATGGACCTGTTCGAAGACCTGCTGAGCGGTGCTGCTATGGAAATTCTGGGCACTTACGACGTTGAATGGCAGGGCAAGCAGGTTAGCCTGGCACCCGGCTTCAAGCGCGTAACCATGGCTGAATCCGTTAAGGAAGTACTGGGCGTTGACTTCATGGAAATCACCGACGATGCAGAAGCAGTTGCTGCTGCAATCGCTGCGGGCGTTGACATGAAGGGCGTAGAACCCACTTGGGGTCACGCACTGTACGAATGCTTCGACCAGAAGGTAGAAGCAACTCTGGTACAGCCCACCTTCATCACCATGCACCCCGTTGACGTATCTCCTCTGGCAAAGCGCTGCCCCGATTTCCCCAAGCTGACCGAACGCTTCGAGCTGTTCATCTGCTCCAGCGAAATGGGCAATGCATTCTCCGAACTGAACGACCCCATCGACCAGAAGGGCCGCTTCCAGAAGCAGGTTGAAATGCGCGCAAAGGGCGACGACGAAGCAGGTATGATGGACGAAGACTTCATCACCGCTCTGGAATATGGTATGCCTCCCACGGGTGGTCTGGGCATCGGCATTGACCGCTGCGTCATGCTGCTGACCGGCTGCAACTCCATCCGCGACGTTATCCTGTTCCCCACCATGAAGCCCGAAGTATAATTGAGCTGAATAATCAAACCACCGAGATTCTGCGGAATCTCGGTGGTTTTTTACTGTACAAGCCGTTGATTGGGTGATAAGATATAAAAAACGGAAACGGAGCATTGTTTTGGGTATTAAGGACGCATTCAAAAGAATACGGAGTCAGCTGGTAATTAACCAAGTGGCAAAGGCCAAGCTGCCCGACTTTGCAGAGGATGAGGCGGTGCGTGTGGGCATTGTTTTTTCGGGACGGGTACAGAAGGTAGGCTTCCGTCTGGAGGTTTCCGAACTTGCGGGACGTCTGGGGCTGACGGGCTATTGCGAAAATATGGAAAACGGCGATGTTTGTGCCCAGCTGCAGGGACCTAAGAATCGCATTGAATTTCTCGTTGATTTCATGCATAGTTTGAAGCGAATCAAAATTACCCATATGAGCAGGGAAGTTCTGGAGCTGATTCCCGACGAAACAGGCTTTGTTACAGGTTGAAAATTTGCTGGACATTATATGGGATGTATAGTACAATGCAGGCGGATTTTGGGTTGTATGATACAACCTAAATCGATGCATTTGATAGAGGTATCATATGGATAACAGACCAATTGGATTTTTTGACTCCGGTGTTGGGGGCTTGACCTGTGTGCGCGCACTGCAGAAGCTGCTGCCCAATGAGCGAGTGGTATTTTTCGGGGACACTGCCCGTACCCCTTACGGCTCTAAGTCTCCCGAGACCATTAAGCATTTCTCCTTCCAAATCGTGGACTATCTCATGGGCTACGATGTGAAAATGATCGTCATTGCCTGCAATACCATCAGCGCAACCTGCCTCAATGATTTGCGGGAGCGTTACCCCAATGTACCCATTGTGGGTATTATTGAGCCCATTGCAAATAAAATCATTCGGGAGGAAACCGAGGAAATCGAAATCGGTGTCATTGCAACCAAGGCTACCGTTGCCAGCGGTGTGTATGAAAAGCTCATTCGCAGCGGCAATGACAAGGTGAAGCTGTACAGCAAGGCTTGTCCCGTGCTGGTGCCTCTCATTGAAGAAGGCATCACCAACCATGAGATTATGGATTTGACCTTGAAATACTATCTGGATGACTTCATTCGTGAAAACAAGCTGAAGAAGCTGGTATTGGGTTGTACCCACTATCCCTTCTTGAAGAAGAACTTCGGTCGCATTTATCCCGAGCTGGACCTTTTGAATCCTTCCAAGGAAGTCATTTATGAGGTAGAGCGTCTTCTGCGTGAGCGGGATATGCTGGCGGATGAAACCAATACCGCAGAGCATTTGTGCTACGCCAGTGACCTTTCCGAGAATTTCCATAATGTGGTCAACCGTGTATTTGAGGATGACCAAGATGTCAGACTGGAATTTAAAAAGGTTGGCGAATGATACGTATATAGCCCCCTCACAGGAGGGGGCTGTTCATTTTTTATGCAAATTGTACACGGAAGCATGGGAAAGATTTCGACCTGTTGACATTGAAATTGTATATTCGTCATGCTATGATAAAACCGATTATACCCATGAAAGGGAGGAAGCGATTCCATGAAGATTATTCTGGAGGCTTTTTTTGATAATAATTTCGGTGATGACCTGTTTATCAGCACCATCTTTAACCGCTATCCCGATGCGGAATTTTATGCGTTTTGGGATACGCTGCACCCTGCGGTGCTGAATAAGGTGCAGGTCATGGACCGTTTGCATATTCGTCCCGGCAACTGCCGCATTATGGAGGAAGAACACTTCGACGGCTATATTATGGTAGGCGGCGATGTGTTCATGAACTACGGCAACTACCGTGAGCGCATTATTCGTATGGAGGCTATCAAAAAGCAGGGGGGCTTTGTGGCTCTGTTGGGCTTTAACCTCTATGAAGAATACTGTGAGGAAACGCTGGCAGACCTGCGCACCATGATGCAGCTGGCGGATGTGGTGCTGCCCCGCGATATGGCGACGGTAGAGAAACTGCATAAAATCGTGCCCGAAGTGGAAGTGAGCTGCACCGCAGACATGGCATTCACCGCTAAGTACGATACTGTTAAGACCGATAACCGTGAAATTCTGGGCATTGCTCCTAGGCGGAAGTATCAGGCAAGTGATGCTGAACATGCAGATTACTGCGCTGCCATGGCTGCCATTGCGGACGGCTGGCTGGAAGCACACCCCGAAGGTATTGCACGTTTTCTGGCATTCTCCGCAGGCGCTTTCGATGATGCTGCGGTAAGCCGTGAAATCATTGCGCTTATGAAGCGTGGTGAACGTACGGAAATCGTCACTCACACGGGGGACATCGCAGTATTCTTGGAGCAGTTCAAAAACTGCACTGCCATGCTGCCCACCCGTTTCCATGGTTTGGTATTTTCTCTGATTTACAACATTCCTTTCGTAGCGGTTGCCTATGAAGTGAAGCTGAAACAGCTGCTGGATGAACTGAATTACAAGGGTCTGTGTTTGCCCTACGGTACGGCACTTAGCTCCGAGACTGTTATGCAGGCTGTGAAGGAACTGGACATGGATCAAGTGGATCGGGATGCGCTGGCGGCATATTACAAAAAGGCAGACCTGTTCTTTGCCCGTGTGGATGAGCTGATGGCTGAAGCAAAGGCAAAGCCTGTGTGTTTGACCGAATCTCGCCCCTATATCTGCAATCGACTTGCCAATGCGGAGCGGGCAGTGGAGGAACTGACTGCGAAGCTGGACTGGACAGAACGACAGTGGGCTTATGAAGTGCAGATCTTCAAGTGGGACCAAGTGAAGCTGGAAGAACGAATCATCGTTCTGGAGCAGGATAAGGTGAACATCACCGCACTGTTTAACGACCTGAACGGCAGAACCAAGACCCTGAAGGGACTTTTGCGTTTGCTTGCAAAGTGGGCCGTATCTCTGATTAAGAAGGACAAAGCATAAAGTATGGAACATTTGACTTCAAGAAAAAATCCTCTGGTTCGTCATCTGCGTTCTTTGGGCAGTGACCCTGCCTATCGCAGAGAGCAGGGGGAATATGTATTGGACGGCATCAAGCTGCTGAAGGAAGCAGTGGAGTTTGGTGCGGAAATTAAGACGGTGCTGTGGGCGGATGCCCCCAAGATGACCGTGGAGGGCGCTAAGGAATACACCGCTCCCAAGGACTTGGTAGAATATGCATCTCCTCTGAAGAATGCCCCCGGCCCTGTATTTACTGTGGCAATTCCCGAAAAGGGGATGCCCGATAGCGTCAAGCGCGTTATTCTGCTGGAAAATGTACAGGACCCCGGTAATGTGGGTACTGTCATTCGTACCGCCAATGCACTGGGCATGGATGCTGTGATTTTGACAGGGAACTGCGCGGACGTATTTGGTGCGAAGACCGCAAGAGCGGCTATGGGCGCCCTGTTCCGTCAGAATGTTCTGACTATGCAGCAGAGCGATGCTGTGGCATGGCTCCATGAAAAGGGCTTGCGTGTGTACGGTGCGGCACTGTCTGACAGAGCTGTGGATGTGCGTACTGTGTCTCTCGGTGATGCGGCATTTGTCATCGGCAGCGAAGGTCAGGGGCTCAGTGAGGAAATGCTGTCCCTGTGCGATGGGGAAGTAATCATTCCCATGGAGCCCGGCAGTGAATCTCTGAATGCAGGGGTAGCCGCTGCTATTTTAATGTGGGAGCTGGCAAGATAAGTAGAAAGAAGTGAGCGGATATGGCTGCAATTAAATATTGGGTGTGGCTGTCCGCATTGCGTATGCGTCCAACAGCTAAGCAGAAGCTGCTGGAACATTTCCACGGAGACCCCGAACGTTTGTATTTCTCTGCGGACCGTGAATTGGAAGCGGTTGAGGGGATTCGTGCAAGCGACCTGACGGCGATGAAACGTCGGGAGCTGGAGACTGCTATGGATATTCTGGCACGGTGCGAAATGGACCATATTTCTGTGGTCACCCTGCAGGATGCTGCCTATCCCGCACGACTGAAGAATATTTATGACCCGCCTGTGGTACTGTATGTAAAGGGGCAGCTGCCTGTCATTGATGAAGAAGCCGCAATTGCGGTGGTAGGCACCCGTGATGCATCGCCCTATGGACTGAAGATGGCACGTCGATTCGGTCATGATTTGGCTGCCTGCGGTGGTCTTGTGATTTCGGGGCTTACCCGAGGCATTGACCGCAGCGCGGCGGAAGGGGCTCTGGAAGCCTGCGGAAAAGTGGTGGGCGTTCTTGGTACGTCTCATGACGATGCCCGTGGGGATATATATGAAGATGTGGCTGTGAGCGGGGCGCTGATTAGTGAGTATCCGCCGGGGCAGAAAACCCATCGGGAGCAGTTCCGCTATCGCAACCGTGTTACGGCAGGTTTGTCTGTGGGTGCATTGGTGGTAGAGGCACCCGAGGGCAGCGGCGCGG
>JAZREI010000111.1:0-3274 GCA_045660685.1 Oscillospiraceae bacterium | reverse complement strand
CTTGGTTGTATAATAAATTGTAGTTTTTTGATATTTTATATGGAGGGATCCTATATGTCTAATGTCCGTCCCGAGTCTATGGCTCGCATCACCAATTTCGAACTGGCAAATGCCTTTATTGACGAGCAGGTCAAGCTGGTCCGTGAGCAGGTTGGCGACAAGAAGGTTCTGCTGGCTCTGTCCGGCGGTGTTGACTCTTCTGTTGTTGCGGCTCTGTTGATCAAGGCCATCGGCAAGCAGCTGGTCTGTGTCCATGTAAACCACGGCCTGATGCGTAAGAATGAATCTGAAGATGTCATCAAGATGTTCAGAGATGGTATGGATGCCAACCTGATTTATGTGGACGCAACCGATCGCTTCCTGGATCTGCTGGCAGGTGTTTCCGATCCCGAATCCAAGCGTAAGATCATCGGTGCAGAATTCATCAACGTATTTGTTGACGAAGCACGCAAGCTGGAAGGCATCTCCTTCCTGGCACAGGGCACCATTTACCCCGATATTCTGGAATCCATCAAGCAGGCAGAAGGCAAGCAGGCTGTTAAGTCTCACCACAACGTAGGCGGTCTGCCCGAAGACCTGCAGTTTGAGCTGGTAGAACCTCTGAAGCTGCTGTACAAGGACGAAGTCCGTGTTGTCGGTGAAGCGCTGGGTCTGCCCCACGCTATGGTTTACCGTCAGCCTTTCCCCGGCCCCGGTCTGGGCGTACGCTGCCTGGGTGCAATCACCCGCGACCGTCTGCACGCACTGCGCGAAGCTGACGCAATTCTGCGTGAAGAATTCGACCTGAACGGTCTGGCAGGCAAGGTATGGCAGTACTTCATTGCAATTCCCGACATCAAGAGCGTTGGCGTAAAGGACGACAGCCGTTACGAAGGCTGGCCTGCAATCATCCGCGCTGTGAACACCACCGACGCAATGACTGCTACCATTGAAGAAATCCCCTACGCAGTACTGCACAAGATCACTGCTCGTATCACCAACGAAGTGGAAGGCATCAACCGCGTACTGTACGACCTGACTCCCAAGCCCACCGGCACCATCGAATGGGAATAAGCGGTTTTGTCACAGAGCACTGCTGTTGAGCGTGCAAAGGGCAAACCTGAATAATGTAAATGAGAAGACCTTGGAAGAAATTCCGAGGTCTTTTTTTATGCCCCAAACAGGGAACAAATGGTGATTTGCTTCAAGAATTGCGGACTTCGCCAAATTGGCATTTGACGCAGAAAATGACGGCAAAAAATAGACATTTTGTGCGGTAAGGTGCCAAAATATCTATTTTCGCACCTTTTATGCGGAAAAATTACTATTTTGCCGCTGTTATGACATGGAGAAAAACTTTACAAAATACCTATTTTCACAAGTTTCCGAAACTTTGGGAAATGCCTATTTCCGTAAGTTTTCCCCATAACCAAGCACTGTGCCCCAACCAGAACCAACGGGCTTGCACAGCGACACGGTTTTTGGCAAAAAGGTAAAAAACTCGTGTGTTGACACGAGAAAACCGCCAAAGCCCTATGATTTGATAGCAAAATGATAGCACATTTCTTGTTGTGTCATCGTTTTTCTGGATAAAACGGACCGATAACGTCCGAACAAGCCCTATATCGGAGCATAAAAAGGCTCTACTGACTTTCATTTTGAAGTCGGTAGAGCCTTTTTTATTTGTTTATTTCCGGGGCTTCGCTTCGGGGGAAGCGGTATCTCCGGTCGTCGTATTCGTTCTGCGTGATTTGACCGTTTTCCGGCTGTATGCGCTTTTCTGCCCACAGAGTGAAAATACCGGACAGGTACTTGTCCGAGGTTGAGAGATGAGGGATACCGTCTATGTAAACGGCTTTGAGATCATGGGAATCCTCCGGGGCGAACATGGTGTGTGCGATGTCCATGTATCTGTCGATTCTGCCTGCTGTCAGAGGGCGGTGGGATACTCCCAAAGCCTCGGCAAGCTGCTTGCGCATGTCGTGCTTGGGCACACGGACACCGCTTTCGTATTGGGCGATACGGATATGTGCGCTACCCTCGGGCAGACCGACTGCCCTGCCGAGATGCACCTGTGTCATGCCTCTCATTTTGCGAAAATACGCGATTCTTTCACCGATCGCCATATCATCAAGGCAGCGGTCTGTGCGTTGGGCAGAGAAACTTATAAGTATATGAACCAAACAAAGGAGGAATGACGATACATGATGTTTGAGGATTAGACTAAGAAATAGTGCTGTAAAGCAAAAATCTCACTCTCAATTTTACCTGAGAGTGAGATTTTTCATGTTATCAGAATGATTTTAAATCAGATCTTTTACCAGTTCCAGAGCAGCTTCATCTGCAACCAGAGTGAAGTCGGGATGCAGCTGAAGAATGGATCCGGGAGACTGAGGTTTGATGGGACCGAAGAAGCAGTCCTTTACAGCCTGTGCTTTGCCTGCGCCGTTGCAAACCAGCAAAACACGCTTTGCCTTCATAATGGAACCGATGCCCATAGTGTAAGCATGGGTGGGAACATCTTCACGCTTTTCAAAGAATCTCTGGTTAGCGTCAATGGTAGAGTCGGTCAGCTTAACGTGGTTGGTACCATTTACAAATTCATCGCAAGGTTCGTTGAAACCGATGTGACCATTGGGACCCAAACCCAGCAGCTGCAGGTCGGCTCCGCCGAAGCCATCAATAACTGCATCGTAACGAGCGCATTCAGCGGCAGCGTCGGGATTGGTGCCGTCGGGAATGTTGCAGTTTGCTTGATCGATGTTAACATGGTCAAACAGGTTGGTGCGCATGAAGTAAGCATAGCTCTGGTCATGATCTTTGGTCAGACCAACATATTCGTCCAGATTTACAGTCTTAACCTGAGAGAAGTCCAGTTCGCCGGATTCGTACTTGGCAATCAGTTCTTTGTAGGTACCCACGGGGCTGGAACCGGTAGCCAGGCCCAGAACACAATCGGGCTTCAGATGAATCTGTGCAGCGATGATATTGGCGGCTTTACGGCTAACGTCAGCGTAATCTTTAGCAACGATGAGTCTCATTGTCTTTCTCCTTGTTCAGTTTTAATTTAGATAGTAATTTTAATTATGCCGCCGGGAAAACTCGGCGGCATAAATCTTTTATAGAATTAGCAGAACTTTGCGATAGCTGCCTGGATCATAGCAACGCATTCATCAGCGATTGCGTAGTCGCTTTCAACCAGTTCAGCCAGAGGTGCACGAACAGAACCACAGTCGGGAGCGCCCATCTTGCGCAGGCATTCCTTGATCATGCCGTACATATTGCCGGTGCCGGA
>JAZREI010000110.1:0-2617 GCA_045660685.1 Oscillospiraceae bacterium | reverse complement strand
GAAGGTGTTGCGGTGCATTACACCGTAGCGCAGGAATTCTGCATCCTTCAGTGCGGGAATCATGGTAAATACGCGCTTCTGTTCGCCCCAGGTCAAATGGGTCTGGAAGCCGACCATATTATACAAAGTGCCGTCCGCATTATCCATACGCAGCTGAACAACCGCATATGCTTCCTTGCCGGTCTTGGGGTTGGTGAGACCAACAGGCTTCAGAGGACCGTAGCGCAGGGTATCCACGCCGCGGCGTGCCATAACTTCAACGGGCATGCAGCCTTCGAAAACGCCGCCGTCGTCAAAACCGTGGACTTCTGCTTCCTTAGCGCTGACCAGTTCCTTGTGGAATGCCAGGTATTCTTCTTCGGTCATGGGGCAGTTGATGTAGTCCGCAGTGCCCTTATCGTAACGAGAGCCGTACCATGCGGATTCCATATCAATGCTTTCCAGAGTCACAATGGGAGCAACCGCATCGTAGAAATGCAGTTCGTCGTCATTGCACATGGTAGCAATTACATCTGCCAGTGCGTCACTGGTCAGAGGACCGGAAGCGATGACCACTTCACCTTCCTCGGGAATGGACACAGCTTCTTCGTTGACTACAGTGATGTTGGGGTGATTGCGGATCTTTTCGGTGATGTATGCAGAGAAGCCTTCTCTGTCAACAGCCAGAGCGCCGCCCGCTGCAACGCGGTTTGCTTCAGCGGATTCCATGATCAAGCTGCCCATGCGGCGCAGTTCTTCCTTCAGCAGACCAACTGCGTTGGTCAGTTCGTCACTGCGCAGGGAGTTGGAGCAGACCAGTTCCGCAAAATTGGGAGATACGTGAGCGGGGCTCATGCGATGGGGCTTCATTTCCATCAGACGAATCTGAATTCCTCTTTGCGCCAGCTGCCATGCACATTCGCTGCCTGCCAGACCTGCGCCAATTACCAATACTTCTGCCATTATTTGCTCCTTTATCTCTTATTCTGCCTCTGCCTTTTTCTTGGAGGCAGACTTGGTGGTTTTCTTCGTTGTTGTCTTCTTTTCGGTGGTTTTCTTTTCTGCCGTCTTCTTGGCAGCAGTCTTCTTCGTTGTCTTCTTGACGGGTTCTTCCGCAGCCTCGGGTGCAGCTTCAGCAGGTGCTTCGGTGCTTTCCTCGGTCACGGTCTTTTTCTTATAACCGCGCTTATCCTCGGGTACAAAGGATACGCATTCCTCATTGATGCAATAGGGCTTGTTTCTGCCCTTGCCGGAACGCTTAAACAAGGTCTTGCCGCAGTCGGGGCAGTAATCCTTGGTGGGTACGTCCCAGGTCATGAACCCGCATTCCGCACCGCGCTCACAGGCATAGTAGGTATACCCCTTCTTGGAGGTGCGCTTGAGAATACGGCTGCCGCAGCGAGGGCACTTACCGGGCATCTCGATAACCAGAGGCTTGGTGAAGGTGCATTCGGGGAAACCGGGGCAAGCCAGGAATCGACCGAAGCGACCGGACTTGATGACCATGAACTGACCGCACACATCACACTTTTCTTCGGTGACTTCTGCGGGAATCTTGATGCGTTCCCCTTCCAGTGCAGTTTCCGCATCGCTGAGCTCCTTGCTGAAGCCATCATAGAAGTCGGACAGTACGTTTTTCCACTCACACTTGCCTTCTTCCACTTCGTCCAGACGGCTTTCCATGGTAGCGGTAAAGCTCATGTCAACAATGTCGGGGAAGCGTTCCTTCATGAGGTTGGTAATAACCACACCCAAAATGGTGGGCTTCAGATACTTGCGTTCCTTCACCACATACTCACGTCCGGTAATGGTGGAAATGGTGGGTGCATAGGTGCAGGCACGACCGATGCCCTTTTCTCCCATGGCACGGATGAGGGTTGCTTCCGTGTAGCGGCTGGGGGGCTGGGTAAAGCGCTGTTCACGGTTGGTCTTCTTCAGATCCAGCACTTCGCCCTCGGTCATATTGGGCAGAGGACGTACGATTTCATCGGATTCTTCGTCCTTTGCTTCTTCATAAACAGCAGTATAGCCGGGGAATTTCTGTTCGGAATAGTTTGCGCGGAAGGTGTAGCCTGCGGATTCGCTGTCTACTACTACGCTGTCATATACTGCGTTTGCCATCTGGCTGGCAGTAAATCTGCCCCAAATCAAGCGGTACAGACGGTACTGCTCCTGGGTCAGAGACTTGCGGACAGACTCGGGGGTCAGGTCCACATAAGTAGGACGGATTGCTTCGTGAGCATCCTGGGCATTGCCCTTGGTCTTGAACTTACGGGGCTGTGCAGGTACAAACTCGGGGCCGTAGCGTGCGGCAATCAAACTGCGCACAGCACTCATGGCCTCATCGGAAATACGCAGAGAGTCGGTTCTCATATAAGTAATCAAACCGATGGTGCCCATGCCTTCAATTTCCACACCTTCATACAACTGCTGCGCAATCGCCATGGTACGGCGCGGCGGCATATTGAGTTTGCGCGATGCCTCCTGCTGCAAGGTGGAGGTGATAAACGGTGCCGCCGGGGATTTCTGCTTTTCCGCACGCTTGATGCTTTTGACAAACAAATCCGCCTGCGCGACCTTGTCTAAAATCGCTTCGGTTTCCGCCTGCGAAGATGGCTCGAGTTTTCCGTCGGCAGTG
>JAZREI010000109.1:0-23719 GCA_045660685.1 Oscillospiraceae bacterium | reverse complement strand
GCCGCATTAAAATCGATTTACTGAAATTTAATCTGTTTCAAAATAAATCTCAAAATAGAATTCTTTTTTATAGTCGGTGTTCCATCCGACTTTAAAAGAGCCCTTTTATTTCTGGTGCTTAAAAGCTTTGTTAGCTTTTTTTCTTACATTGTTTAATTTTCAAGGTACAGGCCGTCTCGCGACAACTTTGTTAGTATATCATGTGTGAAGCACTTTGTCAACACATTTTTTCAAGTTTTTTAAACTTTATTTTGTTTTGACTTGTGTCTCACGCGACAGCTTGGTTATAATACCACTTTCTCGTCACTTTGTCAAACCCTTTCTACGCTTTTTTGGCAGTTTTTTACAGTATCAGCGATTTACATAAGTCACCGATATATCAGACATACTCTCTATATGAATATGAACAATACAAGTGACAAAAAGGCTACAAGCCCCTCTATTTCCAAAGAGGAATTGCAATCAATGTTCCAATACTGCTCGGATTACATGGTCCGAGAAATCTATGTGGGCGAGCAGCAGGAATGGTCTGTATGGATTTGCTGGCTGGACGGTCTGGCATCGGGCACGGATATTTCCGATTCCATTCTCCGTCCCCTGACTGACCCCGCTCGATTTGAACACTGCACGGACTACGCCCATGTGTACCGTGAAATCTACAAAGGGGCGGTCCACAACTTTAACGCCAAGTCCCTCACGGACACTTCTGATTTGGCGGTGGAGTTGCTCAACGGAAGCTGCGGCCTGATTTTCCCAAAACTCCGCAAAGCCATCAGCTTCGAGGTACGCAGTACCTTTATGCGCTCGGTAAACACCTCGACCCTTGAAAAAAGCGTGAAAGGGTCCAAAGAAGCATTCATCGAAAACCTCCGTGTCAACACCGCACTGCTGCGGCGGAAGCTGAAGACTCCCAAGCTCAAAACCCTGACACAAACCGTCGGGGAGAAAAGCGACACCTATGTTACCATATTATATATAGAAGGAACTGCTCGACAGGACACTGTTACTCATCTCCAAAATCGGCTGCAAGGTCTGGACATCGACGGCTTGCTGGTCCCCGGGTATCTGGAACAATACATTGTGGATGCGCCTCGGTCTCCCTTCCCTCAGTTGCTGCACACGGAGCGACCCGACACCTTTGCATCCATGCTGCTGGACGGTCGGGTGGGGATTCTGGTGGACGGGCTTCCCGTGGGCTTTGTTGTGCCCGCCACCTTGAGCCGATTCATGCAGGTTACGGAAGATACCGCACAGCACTTCGCCGTGGCATCTATGCTGGTGGTGCTGCGGTATATCGCCTTGCTGGCAGGACTGCTGCTGCCGGGGCTGTATGTGGCCATTGCCATGTACCATCAGGAGATGATTCCCACAGAGCTTCTCACCAGTGTCATCGATGCCAAACAAAAAGTGCCGTTTTCCACTGCCATGGAGGTCATCGGCATGCTCATTGCCTTTGAGTTGCTGCAGGAAGCAGGGCTTCGTCTGCCCAGCCCTGTGGGGGACACCGTCAGCATCATCGGCGCGCTGATTGTGGGCCAGGCAGCGGTGGATGCTCGGGTGGTGTCTCCCATTGCGGTCATCATCGTGGCATTTTCGGGAATCTCCTCCTATACCCTGCCCAGTCAGGATTTGGCTTCCGCCGTACGCCTGGGACGTTTTGCCATGGTACTGGCTGCGGCATTGGCAGGGATTTTTGGAGTGACTGCTTTGTTTCTGCTGGGAATCTGGCATCTATGCACCATCGAAAGCTGTGGCATTGCCTATATGCACCCCTTTGTGGACGGAGATGGTGCCGCATGGATGCGCAGTGTGCTTCGCCGCCCCTTATGGAAAGATGTATATCGAGATAAAAAAATCGCAGGCTTTGACCTGCGGAAACAAAAATAAAAGGGATGACATCAGTCATCCCTTTTTGGCATTCTTAAATTTTAAAAGCCCTGCTTCTTCAGCATTGCGGCAATCTGGGGAGGCCAATCGGTGCAGTTCATAATAAACTGCGCCTTGCAGCATTTTTTACCTGTGCCGTCTCTGACGATGATATCGTAGTAAGCCAGCTTGTTGCCTGCACGCAGGAGGCTGCCCGTTGCGGTAATGGGGCCCTTGACTGCAGGAAGCAGGTAATGAATGGATGCGGTCACAGTAACGGGACGCTTCTTCTGCAGCATACCCACACAAGCTGCAACGCAGTTGTCGCACATAGTAAAGAGAACACCCTGATGTACATAACCGCGGTCGGAGCTGGTGTCACTGTACAGATCTGTCTGCACATGGATGCCCTTCTTGTCCGCATAAGGTGCCCCAATGTGACATACATCGTCAAAGGTACGCTTCAGACCCTTTGCCATGATGCCTGTGTTCATAAACTTGGAGTTCTTATCACCCTTATAGGTCTTGGGGAAAACCAGTTCAACACCGTCTTCGGTGGTATCCTGCAAAATCAAAGTCTGCAGGAAGCACAATTCACCCTTGCCGTCATAGACCTTAGCCTCACAAACCACTGCCTCGTGGAATACGCTCATAAGCTTTGCTTCCGCGGTAATGGGAGCGCTATGAACCATACCCAGATACTGGCAGGTAGACTGCACCACCTGCATATGGCGGTTCAGACATACCAGCGCCATGTTGCGGGCTGCAATGTGACCAATGGTATACAGGAAGCCACCGTGGGCAAATCCATACGGATTCAAAAAGACATCCTTACTGTCGCAGCGAACTACAATCCCTTTTTTGCTGTAGCTCTGCAGAACAAGACTCAAGTTCTCGGTAAATAAGTCGTTAATGGGCAGCTGATCATCGATGAATTCCTGCATAATTGTCACTCCTTAAATGCTTTATTCTGGTATCCCTGAGGCAGATTATTTGCCTTGTATTCCACACCCTGCATAGTAAACAGTGCAACAGCAATCAGTTCGCCATTGCCATCGGTAATGTCCAGATCGTAGAACACCAGCTGCTTGCCGTTGCGCACCAGCTTTGCTTCTACGGTGATGGGACCTTCCGTTGCGGGACGGAGGAAGTGAATGGAGCTGGAAACGGTGACGGGGCGCTTTTCCAGCAGCATTGCCATGCTGCCGCCTGCACAGGCGTCGCAGCAGGTATAGATGGCGCCGCCGTGGGCAGTGCCGTAAACGTCGTATACATCGTCCAGCAGGTCAACGGAGTACTTCATACCTGCTTCACCTCTGCCGCTCATGAAGCAGTGGCAGGTGGTAGCAAATGCAGGAGACTGTCTGGGGTAGGACAGACCGGTGACTTCGTCCACAGGAGCGCCTTCCTTTGCCATAAACAAAGTGGGCTGCTTGCCGCTGACGGTAACTTCTTCGTGGTCAACTTCCTTCAGGCTGATGACCTGCTTGAAGCAAACTCTGTTCTTTTCGTCCATAATGGACACACGGTATTCCAGACGGCTGTTGCCGGCACGGAGGATTTCGGTTTCAGCCAGTGCGTATGCACCGTTCAGGCTGGTGAGATATTCGCAGCTTGCATCGGTAACAACGGTCTTGCGGCCCAGGCAGATTTCTGCGGAAGCAATCGCTGCCAGATGACCGACGGTGTAAGTAAAGCCGCCGTGTGCAAAGCCGTAAGCATTGCAGAATTCCTTCTTGGATGCGGCACGAGCCAGAATGCCGTTTTCACGGACTTCCAGCACTTCAAATTCAATGACTTTCGCCAGAGCTTCTTTATTGGTATAGTTCATTCTATTCCCTCATTTGTTATTTGATTATCAAGATACATTGTCTCATAAATCGTCGTATATCGCAACGGTTTTTGGACAAGTCTTTTTTTTAACAAGACTTTTTTAACGAAATATTATTTCTCCAAGTTCTGGATGACGAACTGGGCGGCAGCCACAAGGGTTCCCTTACCGTCCACGATGTCCACATCGTAAAAGGACAGCACACGACCGCCACGGGTCAGACGCGGTCTTGCCTCCACAAGACTTGCTTCCGCTTTCGCCAGATAACGGATGGATGCGGATACGGTGACGGGAGTTTTCTTTTCGATGCGCACCATGGAGCCGCAGGCAGCGGAGTCCGCCACTGTAAACATGGCAGAGGGATGGGCAAAACCGTGGGCATCGGTGTTATTTTCGTTCAAATCCAGTGCGTACACCAGACCCGTTCCCTGTTTGCGAATGGAATAGCAGTTGAGATGACGGGAGAAAGAGGTGGTCAGGCAGGGGAAAGGAGGCTCCGCATCCAAATCCTTGGGCATGGGATTGGCAGCGGTAATCACAGGGGTGTGTGCAAGGGGCTCACCTGCATACGCTGCCTCCTGCTTCAGTCCGATGATTTGGGTAATGCACAGGGCACCCGCTCCGTCGAATACTTCCGCGCGATAGACAGGTGCTTCCCCATTCTTGCTGACCAGTTGGGTGACGGTCTTTGCAGGGAATTTCCGCAGAGAACGCAGATACTGTGAAGATGTGTCACACACTTCCCACTTGCCGCCATAGCGCTGCTCGGCAGACAACACAGCAGACAATTGCCCCAGAGCGTGCAGATAGCCCCCATGGGCCATGCCGTAGGGATTGGTAACAAAAGGACGTGCATCCGCTGTTGTAACCAGACCGTCTTCCCGAACTTCCGCGATTTCCAGCCCAAGCTGCAGTGCCAAAGAATCTCTGATTTCCATATATATTCTCCTCCCTTATTTCTTGTCCATATCTCGGATGATGAACTGTCCTACCGCAACCTTCTTTCCCGCTCCGTCTACCAGCTCCACATCGTAGAAGTTCAGGAATTTCCCCTTTCGCACAGTACGGGGAATAGCGTGGACAGGTCCTTCCGTTGTACGGTCCAGATAATGCATATTGGCAGACACGGTTATGGGACGCTTCCCGTCGATGTAAAACAGGCAGCCACCTGCCGCGCAGTCCGCTGCGGTGAACATGGCAGCAGGAAGGGCATAGCCGTACTCATCGCAGTTTCGCTCACAGAGGTCTGCGGAATACACAATAGACTCCTGGTCCTTAGCTGTGATGTAAATATTCATCAGACGAGCAAAGGTGGTGGATAAGCAGGGCAGATGAAACTCCCCATCGGGAGTCTTGGGAGGCAGGGTTTCCGAGAAAAGCTTCGGTGTCTGTTCCACGACCTCATTGGGTGTGGGACGAGCAGGAGCAAGTGTGGCGTTCAGCTCAAAGCACAGAGAACCCTTGCTGTCACGTACCTCAGCGCGGACCATGGGATAAGCACGGTCTTTGCTGATCCACACCGCATCGATTACCGAGGGATAAATTCGCAGAGGATGCAGAAACAGACATTCCGCACTGCGTACTTCCCAGCGCCCGCCCAGACAAAGTTCTCCACAAACCTCTGCCGCCATGTGGGCAACGGTATATAAATAGCCTCCGTGGGCAATACCATATACATTGTTGAAGTCTTTATAAAGATTTCCGTGCATGGTGATGCCGTCTTCTCCCACGCGGGTGACTTCCATCAGCATATGACCTTCAAAACGACTTTGTTTTCTCACAGCACCCAAACCTTTCCAATCGGTGTTTTCTTTTATTGTACCGTTGCTGCCACTTGTATGCAATGAGTTTTCCACATTTAGCCTAAAAATTATGGAAAAGAGGCCCAATATGAAGCGAATTTCCCTGATATTCCTAAGTTTCCTGCTATTGTTTTCCACAGGCTGTGCAAAAAGCAGCCTATTTTCCAACTACCGTCCCATTGAGCAGCTGAAGCTGGTGCATGTAATGGGCTTCGATGCCCATGAAGACGGGCTGGAGCTGAGCATTTGCGGCGGCGAACAAGGAGAGGAAGGTCAGGAGCTTGTGCGCTTGTCCTGTACGGGGAAGAACATTTCCGACTGTCTGGAGAAGCTGCAAAATTACAGCGAGAAATCGGAGCTGTACTATGCCCACACCCGCTATGTCATCGTGGGGGAAGACTACGCCCGACAGGGTCTGGGGGATGTGATGCAATATCTGGAAAGCTCCCGACAACTGCGGTCGGATATTCCACTGTTTATCGTAAAAGGGGGCAAAGCCAAAGACCCTGTTTTGAAAGCAGGCAGCGAAAAAGAGGGCATCCATGATGTACTGGAAGCGGTCATCCGTGACTGCGACCGACAGGGCATGGGCTTCCCCTTCACCTGCGGTGACATCGGTTCTTTTTCCGCGGAATACGGCAGCGCTCTTGCCTGCGCACTGACCCTTGCTCAAACAAAAGACACCGACCCACAGGCGAAGGATGAGGAGGTGACCCCCATTGCCGCAGGCTACGGTATCGTTGACTACGGTACCCTCACGGCATTTTTATCCAAAGATGCTTCCCGCGCCGTGAACTTGCTCATCGGGGAGCTTGGTACGGGAGCGGTGACCCTTACGGCAGAGGGACAGCCTGTAAGCCTGCGGTTTTCCAAATCGAAAAACAGTCTGATGCCGACCTTTGGCTCCGCAGGCACCATGACCCAACTGAAAGCCCAACTGCAATTGGAAGCCGAGCCCATGGAATCGGAGCAGGAGCATCCCATTGACAATACCAAGCTGGAATCCGCAGTTTCCCACACCGTAAAGGCTTGGTTAAATGAGCTGTTTCTTGCCATGCGCAGCACAAAATGCGACTTTTTGGGTCTGGGGGCACGCATCGCCATTCACAACCCCAAAGAAATGACCCATGCCCCCATTCCATGGACAGAGCAGCTGGACACCCTTTCCATGATTGCAGAGGTGGATTGCATCATTCACCACAAGGAAAATGAAGCCCGCACCAAGGAGGGTCAATCGTGAACACGCCCATTTCATTCCGACAGCTGCGCATCTTATGCTTCGTGGCTATGCTCAGCCCTTTCCTGCGTCTGCTGCCTGCAAGCGTTACCGCCCACGCAGGCTCTGCCGCATGGGTCAGCTCTGCCCTGTCACTGCTGCCCGCTCTGCTTTTGACAGCAATGCTCAGCCTGCTTTTGAAAAGTTTTCCACAAGGACAGGGAATTTCCCACGTTCTCCCCCGTATTTTGGGCCCTTTTGGTGGGAAACTGCTGTTATTTCTCTGGTCTGTGTGGTTGGTTTTCCACAGTGGCTTTTTATTGCGCAGCGGCGCTGACCGATTCATTGCCACCATCTACCCAACCGCCAAGCCATCATTTTTCATGGCAGCCACCGCTGTGGTATGTGCCATCGCAGCCTTTGGGCATATTAAGCCCTTGGCACGCAGCGCGGAGCTGTTTCGCCCCCTGCTGCTGTTTGTGATTGGCATGGTGCTGCTGTTTACCTTGGAAGATGTAGAGCCCACCTTTCTCCTGCCCGTCACATGGAAGGATTTCCCCGCAGTACTCAAAGGTCTGCCCTTGGCGGCGGAAGCCGTATCCGTGGCGCTGGTGACCATGGGCTTTTTGGCACGATATACGGAAACCGACACCAAGCCACGCAGTCTGATTCCGTGGCTGTTGGGGGTGACAGTGCTGAATGTGCTGCTGTGCGCCGTATCCGTAGGCAGCCTGGGCAAAACCTACACCACCGCCCTTGCCTATCCCTTTTTCATCATCGCACGAGACCTGTCCGTGTTTTCCGGGGTGGAGCGTATCGAAGCATTGGTGGTGGGACTGTGGCTGTTGCCGGACTTCATACTCATCACATTGGAGCTGGTCATCGCCGCAGACAACATGAAGCAGATTTTCCGTACTGAACACAGTAAATTTCCCATCACGGCTGCCGCTGCCTGTGCCCTGCTCATTGCATTCCGCATCTCCCCCAACGGTCAAAACATGCACCGATGGTCCGATGAAATCATTCCTGCCATCCACCTTGCATGGGCTTACGGCGTCATACCGCTGGTATTGCTCATCGGTGGGCTACGGAAAAAGTTTTGAACATTTCCCACAGAGTTTCCCACAATCTCATAGTAAAACATGGAAAAATCCGAATAAATTACAATATTTTGGTTGGTGCTGACATCTTTGTAATTCTTTTGTTTCCACATGGTACACCATATTATGGAAACACCCAATTTCAATTGCATGTAACAGAATTTTTCACATTTCCTTGTGCTATGGTTTCACTATATGGTATAGTGATAAAATAGCAATCTATGGGAGGTGAAGTCTTTTGCACGAGCTTGGAGTTTTGCGGCACATTCTGAAAACCGTGGATGGCATTGCCACAAAAAACAATATCGCTTCCGTGAAGTTCATCACGCTGGAGGTCGGCACACAGTCCACCTACGTCCCCGCATATTTGACCAAGCTGTACCCCGTTGCGGCAGACCCGTACCCCGCTTTGCGGAATGGGTCGCTGAAGATCAACATGGTTTCCGGCAAAGGCCTCACCATCAAAGAAATCGGATATTAAAGAGAGAGACCCCCATGACAGAAAGAAAAATGCAAGCGTCCAACATTGACGAGCAGGGCAACGTCCTGTATTTGGATCAGGAACGCCTTGACCGCAAGGTAGTGGGCTTCCCCCGCTGGAAAAATCACCCCAACGGTCTGGGAATTTACAATTTCATCAAAGAAAAGGTTCTGGCTATGAGAAAAAGCCGCTGGCAATGGGCCCTGCGGCTGTATCGTATGTTCATTCGCTTGAGCAAGTGGATGAAGGAAGGCGGATGGAAGGGTGAGCTGTTTAAGCGCGGCATCATGATTGCCCCCAATATGGAAATGCACACCTCCACCGTGGTACTGCCTTTGGAAGTAGATGTCCCCAATGATATGAACGAAAAGGTCATCGTCCCCATGGATCTGGTAAAGCAGGCACTGAAAAAGGCCAACTTCATCGCAGGCATGGACGTATGCCTGTGCCGTGATGCCAACAAGTGCGACGATTACCCCCACGATGTATGCTGCCTGTTTTTGGGTGAAGCCAGCCGCACCGTAGTCAAGCACAATCTGGGTCGTGAGCTGACCTATGAAGAAGCCTGCGCCAGAGTGGACAAGGCTGCGGAACACGGTCTCATGGCACAGTCCGTATGGATTGAAGTAGAACAGATGCTGTGGGGTGTCCGCAACGACGAAATGGACAAGTTCCTGGAAATTTGCTTCTGCTGCCCCTGCTGCTGCATCGCACTGCGTTTGGCTCGCAACGCACAGCCCGAGGACCGCATCCGCTTCCACCCCTCCGGCTGGACCGCTGTCCCCGACCGCACCAAGTGCATCGGCTGCGGCAAGTGCGTGAACACCCCCAACGGCTGTCCCATGGAAGCCATTTCCATTGGCGAAGACGGCAAGGTAGTCATCAATCAGGAATTGTGCGTAGGCTGCGGCATTTGCAAGACCAGATGCCCCATGGACGTTATCAAAATCAAGCAGACCATGCCCATGCGTGACAGTCTGGGTGATTATTTCGACATCGAATACAATCTGCCTCTGGATGTATGGAAGAAGGAGGAAGAATAACATGGACGAAATCAAAATCATCGAGGTAAAGGAAAGTGTCTTCGCGGACAACAATGCCGATGCGGACAGACTCCGCGCAGAGCTGAAGGAAAACAAGACCTTCCTGCTGAACCTCATGTCCTCCCCCGGTGCGGGCAAGACCACCACTCTGAAGCAGCTGGCCAAGGAATTGGAAGGCAAGCTCCGCTGGGCAGTTATGGAAGCAGACATCGACTCCGCTGTGGACACCGAGGCTATGCTGAAAGCAGGCATCCCTGCCATTCAAATCCACACAGGCGGTATGTGTCATCTGGACGCGGACATGACTCGTCAGGGTCTCCGTGAGTTGGACACCAAGGACGTTGACCTGGTGATTCTGGAAAACGTAGGCAATCTGGTATGCCCTGCGGAATTTGACACAGGTGCGGTGAAGAACATGACCATTCTCTCCGTCCCCGAGGGTCACGACAAGCCTCTCAAGTACCCCCTCATGTACGAAACCTGCCAGCTGATGGTCATCAACAAGATTGATGCTGCGGAATACTTCGACTTTGACATTGCCAAGGCAACGGAATATGCCAAGATGCGCAACCCCGACATTGACGTAATCTGCATCTCCGCCAAGACCGGGGAAGGCATCCCCGCTCTGGCACAGTGGATTATGGACAGCGTAAACGAATGGAACAAATAAAAAAAACACCGAGGATTTCTCCTCGGTGTTTTTTTACGTGTGTTTGTCTCGCTGCATAACAGCCAGACGGTCACAACGGTTATTGAATTCATTGTCTGCGTGGCCCTTGACCCAGTGGAAGCTGACCTTGTGGGTCTGCAGCAGTCCGTCCAAGGTCTGCCAGAGGTCGGGGTTTTTCAATTCCCCGCCCTTGCGCTTCCAGCCTGCCTTCTTCCAGCCTGCCAGCCAATGCTGATTGATGGCATTGCAGATATACTGGCTGTCGGTGTACAGGTCTACTTCGCAGGGTTCCTTCAAAGCTTGCAGGGCATTGATGACACCCAGCAGCTCCATGCGGTTGTTGGTGGTCTGATGCTCGCCGCCGCTCATTTCCTTTTCCGCAGCGCCATACTGCAAAATCGCACCCCAGCCACCGGGGCCGGGATTACCGGAGCAGGCACCGTCGGTATAGATGGTCACGTGTTTCATTCAGCGGTTTCCTCGGTGATTTCTTCCGCAGCTTCTTCGGATTCTTCCTTTTCCGCTCTTGCGATGGAGGTAACCACTGCGTTTTCGCTCAGGCGCATAACCTTAACACCCATGGTGGTACGGCCGTAGAGGCTGATATTGGAAACGGGAGTACGAATCATGGTGCCGTCATCGGCAATGATCATAATGTCCACATCTTCCAGAACGCCCATAACAGCAGCAACCTTGCCTGTCTTTTCAGTGCAGTTATAGTTCTTGACACCCATACCGCCACGGTTCTGTTCGGGATATTCGGTGAATGCGGTACGCTTGCCGAATCCCTTTTCGGTGATGGACAGCAGCTGTGCATCTTCGCGGAATACTTCCGCACCAATGACATAGTCACCCTCGCGGAGCTTGATGCCGCGAACGCCTGCTGCTTCTCTGCCCATAGCTCGGGCGTCGGTTTCCTTCATGTTGATGGACATACCGTCGTGAGTAGCGATGATGAGATTATCGTCACCGTTGGTCAGCAGTGCAGCAACCAGTTCGTCATCTTCATTGAGACCCAGTGCACGAATACCTGTGGAGCGAATGTTCTTGAGGATGCTCAGTTCCATACGCTTCATGGTACCCTGCTTGGTAATGAGGATAATGTGCTTGCCTTCTTCCAGAATATCGTCTGCGTGTACCATTGCGGATACCTTTTCGCCGGGATCCAGAGGCAGTACGTTGACGATATTGGTGCCGCGTGCGGTGCGGCTTGCTTCGGGGATGCGGTAGCCCTTAATCTTATAAACCTTACCCAGAGAGGTAAAGAACAGAATCTGTGCGTGAGAGGATGCAGTGAACAGGGTTTCGATGTAGTCTTCCTCACGGAGAGACTGTGCCTTGATGCCCTTGCCGCCACGGTTCTGGCTTGCATATTCCTTAGTACCCAGACGCTTGATGTAGCCACCCTTGGTCAGCGTGTAAACACACTGCTGTTCTTCAATGAGGTCTTCCATGTTGATGTCGTCGAATACATCCTGGATTTCGGTGCGGCGTTCGTCGCCGTACTTGTCCTTGATTTCCAGCAGTTCTTCCTTCAGAACGCCCTTCAGCAGTTCGGGATTTTCCAGCAGACCTACGTAGTAAGTGATCTTTTCCTGCAGGTCCTTATATTCATTTTCCAGCTTTTCACGGTTGAGACCCTGCAGAGCAATCAGTCTCATATCGCAAATAGCCTGTGCCTGTACGTCGGACAGACCGAAGCGTTCCATCAGGTTCTGCTTTGCATTGTCGTAGCTGCTGCGGATGATTTTGATGACTTCGTCAATATTGTCCTGAGCAATCAGCAGACCTTCCAGCAGGTGGGCACGTTCACGAGCCTTCTTCAGGTCGTAACGGGTACGGCGTTCCAGAACTTCGCTCTGGAAAGTCAGATATTCAGACAAAATGGCCTTCAGAGGCAGGATTTTTGCTTCCTTCTGGTCGTTGACCAGTGCCAGATTGATGATGGAGAAGGTGGTGCGCATCTGAGTGAGGCTCAGCAGATGGTTCAGCACCACCTGAGGATTTGCGTCACGCTTCATTTCGATAACGATGCGCATACCGTTTCTGTCGGTTTCGTCACGGATATCGGAAATGCCTTCCACACGCTTATCCTTTACCAGCTCCGCAATGTGGCCAACCAGCATACGCTTATTGACCTGGTAGGGCAGCTCGGTAACGATAATACGCACACGACCGTCCTTGCCGTATTCTTCAAATTCGGTGCGAGCCTGTACGGTAATCTTGCCGCGGCCTGTTTCATAAGCCTGACGAATGCCGCCGCGGCCCATGATGATGCCTCTGGTGGGGAAGTCGGGACCCTTCATAACCTGCATCAGTTCCCCAACGGTCACATCGGGGTTATCCAGCTGCATAACCGCAGCTTCGATGACTTCGGTCAGATTGTGGGGAGGCATATTGGTTGCCATACCAACCGCAATACCGCTGGAACCGTTTACCAGCAGGTTGGGGAAACGGCTGGGCAGTACACGGGGTTCCTTACGGGTTTCGTCGAAGTTGGGGTCCCAGTCAACGGTTTCCTTTTCGATGTCACGAACCATTTCGTCGGCAATCTTTGCCATACGAGCTTCAGTGTATCGGTAAGCCGCTGCGGGGTCGCCGTCCACGGAGCCGAAGTTGCCGTGACCGTCGATGAGGGGGTAGCGCAGGGAGAAGTCCTGTGCCATACGGACCAGTGCACCGTAAACGGAACCGTCACCATGGGGATGGTAACGACCCAGTACGTCCCCGACTGCGGTAGCGCACTTACGGAAGGGCTTATCCTTGGTCAGACCGTCCTCATACATTGCGTAGAGGATGCGGCGATGTACGGGCTTGAAGCCGTCGCGCACGTCGGGCAGCGCACGGCCGACAATAACAGACATAGCATAGGCCATGTAGCTGTCTTTCATTTCTGTGACCAGTTCGCTGTCTACGATTTTCTGGTCGGGATATCGAATTTCCTCGGGCAGGTAATCCTTATTACGCTTTTTTGCCATATTTTCAGTTACCTTTCCTTCTTAGTAGTCCAGATTTTCAACCTTGGCGGAGTTTTCTTCAATGAAGCGGCGGCGAGGCTCTACTTCTTCACCCATGAGTACGGTGAAGATGGCGTCGGCAGCCACAGCATCCTCCAAGGTAATGCGGCGGAGGGTACGGGTTTCGGGGTTCATGGTGGTTTCCCACAGTTCTTCGGGGTTCATTTCACCAAGACCCTTGAATCGGCTGATGTCCACACGGGCATTGGGGTTGTCGCCGCGCATTTCGGAGGAAATGCGGTCACGTTCTTCGTCGGAGAATGCAACACGGGTGGTCTTGCCGCGGGTCAGCTTGTACAGAGGGGGAACTGCGGAATATACATAGCCGTTGTCAATGAGGGGACGCATGAAGCGGAAGAAGAAGGTCAGGAGCAGGGTACGAATGTGGCTGCCGTCTACGTCCGCGTCGGCCATAATGATAATCTTATGATAGCGCAGCTTCTTCAGGTCAAATTCTTCACCGATACCTGCGCCCAGTGCAGTAATCACAGGCTGCAGCTTGTCGTTGCCGTAAACCTTATCCGCTCTGGCCTTTTCCACGTTCAGCATCTTACCCCACAGAGGCAGGATTGCCTGGAAACGGGAGTCACGGCCCTGAGTAGCGGAACCGCCTGCAGAGTCACCTTCCACGATGTAGATTTCGGTGAGTTCGGGGTCGCGGTCGTTGCAGTCACGGAGCTTATCGGGCATCTGACCGGATTCCAAACCGGTCTTTTTGCGGATGGATTCACGAGCCTTGCGGGCAGCTTCTCTTGCGCGGGATGCCATCATTGCCTTTTCCAGAATGCCCTTTGCAATCTGGGGATTTTCTTCGAAGAAGTCAGCCAGCTTTTCGCCTACAACGGTGTTCACCAGAGTACGCATTTCCGCATTGCCCAGCTTGGTCTTGGTCTGACCTTCGAACTGGGGTTCGGTAAGCTTAACGGAAATAACAGCAGTCAGACCTTCCAGACAGTCGTCGCCGCTGAGCTTGTCGTCATTCTTCAGAATATTGCGTGCAATGCCGTAGTTATTCAGCACACGGGTCAGTGCCATCTTGAAGCCTGTTTCATGCATACCGCCTTCGGGGGTATGGATGTTGTTGGCGAAGGACACCAGATTGTCGGAGTAGCTGTCGGAATACTGCAGTGCGATTTCGCATTCGCTGTCCGCTCTTGCCCCGCTCATATAGATCACCTGTTCGTGAACAGGGGTCTTGTTCTTGTTGATGAAGGTGACGTACTCACGGATGCCGCCTTCGTAGTGCATGGAGTCAAAGTGTTCCTTACCGGGGCGCTTATCCTCGGTGGTGATTTTCAGACCTGCATTCAGGAATGCCTGTTCGCGCATACGCTTATGGAGAATTTCATAATCGTATACGGTTTCGTCAAACATGATGTGGTCAGGCTTGAAGCGCACAGTGGTACCACGGCGGTCGGTTTCACCCACTACGGTCATGAACTGGGTGATTTCACCACGGGAGAACTTCATTTCGTGGATTTTGCCGTCCTTGTGAACCTGTACTTCCAGCCATTCGGACAGTGCGTTAACAACGGACGCACCTACACCGTGAAGACCGCCGGAAACCTTATAGCCACCGCCGCCGAACTTGCCGCCGGCGTGGAGGACGGTAAATACAACTTCCAGCGCGCTCTTGCCGGTCTGCTCCTGAATGTCAACGGGAATACCACGGCCATTGTCGGTAACGGAGATGATGTCACCTTCTTCAATGACCACGTTGATTTCTGTGCAGTAGCCTGCCAGAGCTTCGTCAATGGAGTTGTCTACGATTTCATACACCAGATGGTGCAGGCCGCTGCTGGAAGTGCTGCCGATATACATGCCGGGTCTTTTTCTGACCGCTTCCAGACCTTCGAGAACCTGAATTTTACTGGCGTCGTATTCTTCTGTGATTCTTTCGGTAATTTCTGCCATTTATAATTACTCCTGTTTTTCAGCTCGTTTTTTTCAGCTCGTACCGTCTGCTCAATTAACGTTTTGTTTAAGCACGGTAACTATCGTGCGGAAAACAGACGAACTGAAATATTGATTATACTTCATATGATATGTTCCTGTATTCTGCGCTGCAATGTCTGGGGAGTGACCATAGAGAGATAAATCTTCTCTATGTCCCCATCCCTGCAAATGACAATGGAGTTGGGAATTTCAAACTCCGCCGCATTGATGACCTTTCCCTCTTTTTCCGCTTTGCTCAGAGTCTCTCTGGTGCGGTGGGAATAGGTGGCGTTGTCCATATCGAAAATCCCTACAATATCCTGTTTTCTCACATAATAGTGGTTGCCGATATGCAGATACATAGTTTTATTCCTTAATTTCGCCTCTATTGACGGTAATGACCTTGCCCCCTGTGCGGCTGGCAATGGATTCTCCTTCGCAGCAGGTGATAAGGGTCTGTCCACCGCCGATGCGGTTGAGGACAAATTCCTGTCTGCCGGGGTCCAGCTCGCTGAGCACATCGTCCAGCAGCAAAATGGGGTACTCCCCAAACTCCTGCAGGTGGATTTCACGCTCTGCCAGCTTCACAGACAAAGCCGCGGTACGGGTCTGACCCTGTGATGCAAAGGTACGGGCAGACTTGCCATTGATGAAGATTTCAATATCATCCTTGTGGCAGCCGGACAGGCACATGCCGCTTTCGATTTCTGCCTTGCGGTGGCTTTCCTGATGCTCACACAGGTCATAGTAAATTTCCGCAGTAGATGCGGTGGGGTCCTTCACGGTGCTGACGGTCACATACCGCATATCCAAACGGTCACGACCACCGGAAAATTCACCATGGATTTCCCTTGCTTCCACAGCCAAACGATTGACGAAGGCTGCACGATAGCGGATGATTTGCGCGGATACCTTGCACATCTGGTCGGAGAAGTCGTCCAGTGTGTCCAGCAGGGAGGGCTTTTCCCGCCAATCCTTCAAAATGGCGGATTTCTGCTCATACAGACGGTTATAGTCGCTGATGAGCTTGGCATACCCGGGGCGCAGCTGAGAAATGGCATTGTCCATGAGCTTTCTGCGAGCAGCGGGACCTTCCTTAATCAGATACAGGTCATCGGGACAAAACAGCACGCAGGAAAACTTCCCGCCGATTTCACCTGTGGAGGTCTTTACGCCGTTGACGGTAATGCTCTTGCGGACACCCTGCCGCAGCAAAATACGCACGGTCTGCTTTCTGCCCCCTGCGCTCACATCTGCCAGCACCTCGGCACCGCTGTACCCAAACCCAATCATTTCACGGTCATAACGGGTACGGAAGCTTTTCCCTGTGCTGACCAGATACACCGCTTCCAGCAAATTGGTCTTACCCTGGGCGTTTTCCCCTGTAATCACATTGATGCCGGGGTCAAAATCAGCCCATTGATATTCATAGTTGCGGAATCCGTTGAGGCTGATCCGATGGATCTTCATTATGCGGTGACCTCGAACACTTCGCCGCCGATTTCTACGGTGTCACCGGGGCGGATTTTCTTGCCGCGCATGGTGCATACCTCGCCATTGACCTTGACCATACCTTCGGAAATCACGATCTTGGCTTCGCCGCCGCTGCAAACAGCGGAAGCAAACTTCAAAAATGCATCGAGCTTAATAAACTCGGTGGTAATAGCAATAGTAGTCATATATTTTTTTATTCCTTTTGGAGTTAGTTTGAAGTTTATTCGTTTCTCAGACGAATGGGCAGTACCAGATAGGTAAAGCTGTCGTCATTGTCCGCTGCCTTAATGACACAGGGAGCAGAGCCGGTGTTGATGCAGACCTTGATTTCGTCTGCAGGAGCAGCCTTCAGAGCATCGGTCAGATACTTGTGATTGAAGCCGATTTCAGTGCCGCCGCCATTGCCTTCGCACAGGCAGGAGTCCACGCCGCTGCCGATTGCGGTTGCGCAGTGAATGTCAATGCTGCCGTCGGCAAAGGTCAGACGAATGGGAACGCGGGTCTTGTCGTCTACAATCAGAGCCACACGGGAAACTGCCTGCAGCATTTCTCTGCGGTCAACCACGACTTCGTAGCGGAACTTTTCGGGGATAGCGCTCTTGTAGTTGAGGAATTCACCTTCCAGACGGCGGGAGATAATGGAAGTATCGCCGATTTCGAAGAAGATGTGCTTGGGGCTCAGAGAAATGTGAACCTGTTCTTCATTGTCCTTGCAGATACGTTCTACGTCAGCCAGTGCAGAGCCGGGAACAATAAACTTATCAATGTCAGCACCTGCGATTTCTTCCTTGCGCAGTGCCAGACGGTAGCCGTCAACGGAAACCATGGTCAGAATACCGTCTTCAATCTTGAACAGAGTACCCATGTAAACAGGACGGCTTTCGGAATCGGAAACAGCGAAGATGGTTTCGCCAATCATGGTCTTCAGCAGACCCTGATCCATGGAGAAGCTTCTGTCTTCTTCAAATTCGGGCAGTTCGGGGAAGTCACGAGCCTGCATGGAAGGAATGGTGTATTCAGCCTTGCCGCAGCGGATGATTGCAATGCTTTCGTCAACGGTGATGCTGACCAGACCATCGGGCATGGAGCGCACGATTTCGCTCAGCAGCTTTGCGTTCAGTACCGCAGAGCCCGCAGCAGCGGTGGTGCAGTCACAGGTGGTGAATACGCCCTTCTTCAGGTCGTAGCCGGTGAGCTTCAGAGTATCTCCGTTTGCTTCCAGCAGGATGCCTTCCAGTACGGGAAGGGCGCTTCTGGGGCTGACAGCGCGGGAAGCGATATTGACAGCTTCCTGCAGAATATGCTTTTCGCAGTTGAATTTCATCATAATAAAAACCTCTTAGTCGCATAGCATCGCTTTTTCGCAGAAAAAGCAGATATAAGAAAGATAGGATAAATTTTAGTAGTCGTTGTAGTAGAGGAAAAATATGTGGAAAAGTGGAAAAAAACTAGATTTCATCAGGGTTTGCGCTGTGGAAAATTTTGTTGGAATTTTTCATAGGTTTCCCACACGAAAAATCGGCCCAAAAATTTTCAACATTTTTCCACATCAAATCCACCGTTTTCCCTCGTTAAGTTAACAATCGGTTGTGAATAATTGTCGAAGCCTGTCACATGGTAACAGTGCCGTTCTTGGAGTTGATGTTGCTGGTGATGTCGCGGATGGTATCAGCGATTTTCTTGTCCTTGTCGATGAGGTTCTGAATCTTATCCACGGATGCCATAACGGTAGCGTGGTTACGATTTTCGTACTGTGCGCCGATATCCTTAAAGGACAGGTTTGTGAGCTGGCGCATGAGGTACATGGAAACCTGACGAGCAAGGGCGGTGTTTTTGCTTCTGCGCTGGCCGCGGAGGTCATCGGGAGACAGGTTATAGTAACGAGCGGTTTCCTCGATGATGACAGCGGGGGTGGGGATGTAAACACCTACGCGAACAACGTCCTTAATGGCACGGTTCACGTGCTCGATGGTGATGTTGTCCTGCAGAACATTTGCGTAAGCGGTGAGACGCTTTACAACGCCTTCAATCTGACGGATGTTTGCAACCAGATTTTCCGCGATGTAGTAAATGATATCATCGGGCAAAATCATACCCAGCAGAGCTGCCTTGTTTCTGGTGATGGCAATGCGGGTTTCCAAATCGGGGGGCTGCACGTCAGCAATGAGGCCGCCTTCGAAGCGGGTACGGAGACGGTCGTCCAGGGTGGTCATTTCCACGGGAGGACGGTCGGAAGTGATGACGATCTGATGGCCTGCTTCATAGATATTATTGAAGGTGTGGAAGAATTCTTCCTGCGTGGCTTCCTTGCCTGCGATGAACTGAATATCGTCCACCAGAAGCAGGTCCACGTTACGGTATTTCTGGCGGAATTCCTCGGCCTTGCCTGCCTTGATGGATTCAACCAGCTGAACAGTGAACTCATCGCCCTTGAGATACTTGATATCGGGGGTCTTGGTACTGTTTTCTTCGATATACTGACCGATTGCCAGCAGCAGGTGGGTCTTGCCCAAACCGGAGTTGCCGTAAATCATCAGGGGGTTATATGCCTTGCCGGGTGCCTTGGCGACTGCCATAGCTGCGGCGTGGGCGAATTTGTTGGAGTTGCCAACAATGAAGTTATCAAAGGTATAGCCGTCGATTTCGGGCATGGTGGAGTTATTCTTCTTTTCGATTTTATACTCCTCGACTTCTTCCCCTACCAGCAGTTTAATTTCAAAATCGCAGGAAAACAGGTCCGACAGGGTACGACGAATTTCATCACCGAAACGGGATTCGATGATGCTGCGCTTAAAGTCTGTGGAGGTTTTCAAAACCATGCATTTATCATTGATGTCGACGGGTTCGCAGTCACTGAACCATGTGGACATGGCAGTGGAAGTCATATTGCTGCGAAGAACATCCAGAACACTGGTCCAAATTTCGGCTAATGAGTTCATTCGATCAGTCCTTTCAGATCGCCGGATAAGTGTAATCCATGCTTGCATAGGCATGGCATTATCATTATAAAGCTTGAGTTTACATTATACCAAAAACTTGTGGAAAACTCAACAGAAATAAGATATTTATTTATATTGTATTACATTAAAATAAAGCTTCCCACCAATGTGGAAAACTCTGTGGGAAATGTTGAAAACGGTGGAAAGTCACCATGCACTTGCATTTGCGGGAAAAGAGATTGTATAATAGAATCAAGATAATGGGATGGTATGCCCAAAATAAGTTCGCCCACTTTTGCGAACTGAAAATATTCAAGGCATAAAAGTTACCGTGCATCCATCTAAAGAAAATCGGTGTGTAGGTACGAGGTGAAAGAATGTATCGATTTATAGAGGAAAAAAAGAATATATTTCAGGAGCAGTGTCCCGGTATCGAGGTTTTGCTGGAATCGGGACGTTTGCCTGTGCTGTATTCGGGCTTGTCTCAGGTTCATCGTGCCCATTTGGCAGCTTCTGTTATGGCAGATACGGACAGACCCATGTTTGTCATCAGCCCCGACGATACCTCCGCGGAATATTTTGCCCGTGACCTAAGCTCCATGCTGGGCTGTGAGGTGCCTGTGCTTATGGGCCGTGAATTTACCTTCATGGCTGCCGATGCCGTATCCCGTCAGGAAGAACAGCGGAGATTGGGTCTGCTGTATGCCCTGCTGGCAGATGAGCCACCCAAGGCAGTGGTTTGTACCGCCTCGGCTTTGTGTCAGCGCACCCTGCCTCCCGAGCTGCTGCACCGCAGCGCGTTTACCTTGGAAAACGGCGGCACATACATTCTGGAAGACACAGTGCGGCGACTGCTGCTGTGCGGATTCCGCCGTACAGACCAGGTAGAAGGTCCGGGGCAGTTCTCCCTCCGCGGGGGCATTCTGGACTTCTTCACCCCCGGCTACCCCAACCCTGTCCGCTGTGAATTCTGGGGTGACGATATTGACTCCATGGGCTTCTTTGATATCGACACCCAGCGCCGTATTGAGTCCATCGACTCTTGTACGGTACTGCCTGCTGCGGAAACCCTGCCTTCCATGTATCCGGGCGGAGAAGCGGCACTGGGCGACAAGCTGGAGCAGATTGCAAAGCAATTTAAGGCAAAGCGCAGCTCCGCCAACGCACAGGAAGTGGCAGAGACCCTGCTCAGCGATGCGGCAACCTTGAAAATGGGGGTCACCCTGCAGGATGCTGACCGCTACATGGGCATTATCACAGGCACCTTCGCCACGGCGGCGGACTATATCCCCTTTGACGCGGTGGTATTTTTGGACCAGCCGGGCAAAATCGCCCAGCGTGCCAAGGACTATGCCAAGACCACAGGGGACGATGTAAAGCTGCAAATGCGCAGCGGCAAAATGCACACAGGGGCAAACGATTTCGTATACCCTTGGGAGCAAATGAATGAAAGACTTTCCGAGTTCCCCGTGGTGATGGCGGATGCCTTCACCGTGGGCAGATACTCTATGGAGCCCCGCACCATTGCAAGCATTATGGCAAAGCAGCTGCCCTCTTATGGCGGCAGCAGCCAGACCGCATTGGAAGATGCCAAGCGGTATCTGGAAAAGGACTTTGCGGTAGTCATGCTGGCAGGTGACGAGCGCCGCGGCAATATCCTTACGGAATATCTCCGCCGTGAAGGGGTAAACGCCGTATTCTCCAAGGACTCCGGTACGGTAGGCAGAGCGGGGCTGTGCGTAGTTTCCCCCGGCAGCCTGTCTGCGGGCATGGAATACCCCGACCACCGCTTGGTGGTGATGACGGACACCCAGATTATGCATCGGGGCAAGCGCCGTGCCATCAAGAAAAGCAAGCATCAGGGAGATGCCATCGGCTCCTGTGCGGACCTGACCAAGGGGGATTTGGTGGTACACGAGCACCACGGCATCGGTCGTTTTGCAGGTGTTGTGAATATGCAGGTGGACGGTGCGGATAAGGACTATATCAAGATTTGCTACGCAGGCACGGACGTACTGTATGTGCCGGCTACCCAGCTGAATCTTGTGAGCAAATATGTAGGCGGCGGCAGCGGCGAGGATGGCAAGCCCGTGAAACTCCACAAAATGGGCGGTGCGGAATGGACCCGTGCCAAGACCCGCACAAAGGCAGCGGTCAAGTCCATTGCAAAGGAACTGACGGCCCTGTACGCCGCCAGACAGAAGGCCAAGGGCTTTGCCTTCTCCCCCGACAGCGAATGGCAGATAGAGTTCGAGGAGCGCTTTGAGTACCCCGAAACCGATGATCAGCTCCGCTGCATTGCCGAAATTAAGGCAGATATGGAAAAACCTATGCCTATGGACCGTCTGCTGTGCGGTGACGTAGGTTTTGGCAAAACGGAAGTCGCGATGCGTGCCATGATGAAATGCGTTCTGGACGGAAAACAGGCGGTTCTGCTGGCACCTACCACAGTACTGACTCAGCAGCATTTCCAGACTGCCATCCGCCGTTTCTTCGGCTATCCCATCAATATCCAGATTCTGAACCGCTACCGCACACCCAATCAGGTGAAGCAGACCTTGGCGGATTTGGCATCGGGTGCCTGCGACATCGTCATCGGTACCCACCGACTGCTGCAGAAGGACATCAAGTTCAAGAACTTGGGACTTCTGGTGGTGGACGAGGAGCAGCGCTTCGGGGTCACCCACAAGGAACACATCAAGGAAATGAGCAAGAGTGTGGACGTACTGACCCTGTCCGCAACGCCCATTCCCCGTACACTGAATATGGCACTGTCGGGCATTCGTGATATGTCCGTACTGGAAGAACCTCCTCAGGACAGACTGCCCATCCAGACCATTGTAATGGAGCATAACTGGGGCGTGGTGTGCGATGCCATTGAGAAGGAGCTGCACCGCGGCGGTCAGGTATACTACCTGCACAACCGCGTCAGCACCATTGACCGTACCGCAAGCAGACTGATGGAACGTCTGGAGGGGGTCAGTGTAGGCGTAGCCCATGGTCAGATGAGCGAAGAAATGCTGTCTCGCACCATGGATAGCCTGTCCGCAGGGGAAATTCAGGTGCTGGTATGCACCACCATCATCGAAACGGGCATTGACATTCCCAATGTAAATACCATCATCATTGAAGACGCTGACAGACTGGGTCTTGCTCAGCTCCATCAGATTAGAGGACGTGTGGGACGCTCCGCAAGACGCGCCAGCGCCTATTTGACCTATAAGAAGGATAAAGTCCTTACGGAAGATGCGGAAAAGCGTCTGAACGCCATTCGTGAGTTCGCAGAGTTCAATTCCGGTATGCGTATCGCCATGCGTGACTTGGAAATTCGCGGCGCAGGCAATCTGCTGGGTGCGGAGCAGTCAGGTCACATGATTGATGTGGGCTACGATATGTATCTGCGCTTGCTGGATGAGGCTGTCCGTGAGGAACGTGGGGAAAAGCCCCAAATCAAGGCGGAATGTTCTGCGGACCTTGCGGTTTCCGCAAACATCCCCGAAAGCTATGTACCTTCCTCCGCACAGCGCATGGACCTGTACCGCCGCATTGCACTGATTACCTGCGAGGAAGAAGCAGACGATATTGTGGACGAACTGATTGACCGTTTCGGCGATCCTCCCTCCTGTGTCAATGCTCTGGTGTCTGTGGCACTGCTGCGCAGTGACGCGGGCAGAGCGGGCATTACGGACATCAGCCAGAAGGCAGGCAAGCTGCTGGTGAAGATGAACGACTTCTCCATGGACGCACTGACCGTGCTGTTGGGGATGCCCGAATACCGCGGACGGATTCAGGTAGTCCCGGGGGCAACTCCCTGTATCGCTGTGAAGCTGGCACCCCGTATCCATACCATCGACCAAGCAAGAAAGTTTGTACGAGATTGGCAAGCGGTGAACAAAAAATAAGCGCTGTATGTAATATCGCTTCCCCCTCAGGGGAAGCGATATTTTGGTATGAATGATTTTTGTTTCCCTGAATTTTTCATTGTACTCAACCCTATTCCTATGTTATACTCCATAATTAGCAAATCTAATAAAAGGAGCCTTTGGCTATGATGAAACGAATGATGGCACTGCTGCTGGCAGTTGTGCTGTGTCTGACCCTGTTTGTTGGCTGCGGTGAAAACACCGACACCGTGGAAACCACTCCCAGCCCCGATGTAACCACTCCCGCTGCAGTGATTGATTATGATGCTGCATTTGCCAAGTACGCCCCCGAAACCGTTGTCATGACCGTTGACGGGAAGGAAGTTACCTGGAGGGAATTTTTCTATATGCTGTACTCCTCCCTGTCCCGGATTGAATACTATATGGGCGAGGTTCGGTGGA
>JAZREI010000108.1:0-4800 GCA_045660685.1 Oscillospiraceae bacterium | reverse complement strand
CCTGCGGAGGAGATGCCAACTGCATCTACGCGAGGCATATGAGAAGCTGCGCTCTTAAATGCGGAAACAATGCCGTCGTAGTGGTAGTCGGGGTCAGCAGTGACTTTGGGGTACCACAGCACTTCTTCGGAGTAAACGGTTTCGCCATCAATCACAGCGGAAACCTTGCGGTCGGAGCCGCCTGCGTCGAAGCCGATACGGCAGCCTTCCAGATGACCGCCGATGGGCATAGCCAGGTCCATGTTTTCGGGAACTTCGTCGCACAGAACGATTTCGAAGGGATTTTCAAATACATTTGCCATGTAGTCCCAGTCAAACTCACGTGCGCCGCCTGCGCAGTAAACGGAGTTCAGGTAGTCATACACATTCTTATCGGTGACGTAAACACGGAAGCCGCCCTTCATCCACAGCAGGGTCTTTACCAGACGGTCGATGTAGTAGTTGTCGGCAGCAGCCATTTCGGGAGTGCCGTGAATATAAGTGTGGGTAGTTGCCATCTGCTTATCTGCGCGTTCCACAGCGATGGAAACGGGCTTGGTTGCGGTTTCCAGGAAAGCCTGATTGAACTTCAGCAGGGGGGTAAATTCGGGATCGAGAATGGGTTTGTTTTTGATGTCAACATTTACGTTATAGCGTTCCATAAGTATTGATCCTCCTTAAAACAGTTCATTTTGTAAGTAGGGTTATGGTTAATAATAAACTCCCCACTCCTCGACTGAGAAGCAGGGAGTTTTTTAGTTTATAGTTCCGATTTTACACTTATACGCCGCCAGTCAGAAGTCTGGGCAGGAACAAGCAGATTTCGGGGAACACATTCAGCAGAATCAGAGTGATTACCAGAGGAATCAGGAAAGGAATTGTGCCCTTAACCTGAGTCTTGAAGGGAATATTACCAACACGGCAAACAACGAACAGAGCAGTGCCCATGGGAGGAGTCAGAATGCCGATCATCAGGTTGAAGATTACAACTACGCCGAAGTGGATGGGGTTCACACCGTATGCAATAACTGCAGGCAGCAGAATGGGAACCAGAATCATCTGCAGAGGCAGAGCGTCGATAACGGTACCCAGCAGCAACAGAACTACGTTGATCATCAGCAGCAGAGCCAGCTTGGAGTCAACATTAGCGGTAAAGAATGTAGCGATTGCCTGGGGCATCTGTTCACGAGCCAGAATGAACTGGAACAGAGTAACGCCCAAAATCATCAGTACGATGGTGCCACTGGTCTTAATGGATTCCAGACAGATCTTGAAGAAGGTCTTCAGATTCAGTTCCTTGTATACGAAGAAGCCCAGAATCATGGTGTAGAACGCAGCAGCAACTGCAGCTTCAGTGGGGGTAAAGTAACCGGTGAAAATACCAACCAGAATGATAACGGGAGTCAGCAGTGCCCAGAAGCTATCCTTGAAGGAGTTTGCTCTGTAAGACCAGCTTCTCTTGGGTTCGGAGGGGTAATTTCTCTTATGAGACAGGATGGAGCACATAATCATCAGAGCTACGGTAGTCAGCAGACCGGGCAGGAACCCTGCCATAAACAGCTTTTCAACACTCTGACCCGCCAGAACTGCGTAAATAATCAAGGGGGTGGAGGGAGGTACCAGAGGACCGATGATGCAGCTTGCTGCGGTAATACCGCCCGCAAAGCCATCGTCAAAGCCGGCGTCTCTCATGCTCTTGATTTCCAGCTGACCCAGACCACCTGCGTCAGCAAGTGCGGAACCGGACATACCGGAGAAAATCAGAGAAGCAAGAACGTTAACATGTGCCAGACCGCCCTTTCTATGACCAATCATAGATGCAGCAAAGTCGAAGATACGAGCGGTAACACCACCGCCGTTCATCAGGTTACCGGCCAGAACAAAGAAAGGAACCGCAAGCAGAGTCTGGCTATTTACACCATTGAACATCTGTTCCAGTGCAAAGGGCAGCAGTCTAAATGCGTCGGTTGTAGCAAAGAAGAAGAGGGATGCCATAATCAGAGCGTAGCCAACATGAACACCCATAAAGATGAGAATAAACCACAGGACAAATGTCAAAGCCAATTCCATATTAATTGCCCTCCTCTAAGTCAATGTCATAGAATTCATTCTTAGCATCCTCAATGACCCATGCTCTGACAACTTCACCGTTCTTTACGATGTTTACAAGCTGCGCAATCATTTCAATGATGGTCAAGCTGGTCCAAAGGAACATTGCAGCATAGAGAACACTTTCACCAATACCCAGAGTTACGAGAGGAGTAAAAGTCTTTCTTTCTACAATAGAGAATGTGTGGTAGAAAATGATGGACAGCAGACCAATCATTACTACGTTGTTCAGAGCTTCGATTACCAGCTGAACCTTCTTGGGCAGAGCCAGCAGAAGCGCGTCAATGCGAACATGAATATTTTCCTTCTGAGCCAGATGACAGCCCAGAGCGCCCATCCAAACAAACAGCAGACGAGCGGTTTCGTCAGTCCAAGTAGAGGGGGTACCCAATTTTCTGGACAGTGCCTGCCAAAACAGGGAGAACAGAATGATGTTGAACAAAATAACAGCTACAAACTGTTCAGCCTTTTCCACTGCGTGGATCGCATCAGCAGGGGTCTTGATTGCTTTGTTAGCAGATTTCATTTGATTCACTCCCAAAAACCGATGTTTATTAACAGAATCTTTACACTTCTAAATATGCAATTAAGGGGCTTTGAGCCCCTTAATTGTGAATATTGGTCAACGTACAAATATTAATTACTTGTTGCGAGCTTCTTCGATTGCCTTGATAGCAGCGTCACCGTACTTAGCAACGTATTCATCGTACATGGGAGCGCAAGCTTCTCTGAAAGCAGCCTTGTCGGGAGTGGTAATGGTCATGCCTTCTGCTTCGAACTTAGCCAGCAGAGCTTCTTCGTCAGCCATGAACTTTTCGGTGTGGAATGCAGCTGCTTCTTCAGTTGCCTTGGTCAGAGCTTCCTGCTGTGCGGGAGACAGTTCGTCAAATACGATCTTGGAAACGATGTAGTTGTTGTCGTTGATGATGTGGCCGGTCAGTGCGCAGTATTCCTGAACTTCGTAGAACTTCTGAGCGTCGATGGTGGACAGGGGGTTTTCCTGGCCGTCAACAGCGTTGGTCTTCAGTGCCAGGTAAACTTCTGCGAAGGGCATGGGAGTAGCAGCGGAGCCGGAGTATTCAGCGAATGCCAGGTTAGCAGCTGCATTGGGAACGCGCAGCTTCAGACCCTTCATGTCTTCGATGGAGTTGATAGCCTTGTTGGTGGTGGTGTGACGAGTGCCGTTGTAGCCGTTAGCCAGAACGATCCAGCCCTTAGCTTCCAGCTTTGCCTGGATGCTCTGGCCGTATTCGGTTTCGTTCAGGGTTCTCATCAGGTGGTCAAAATCGTCAAATGCGAAGGGGTAGCCGAAGATTTCCAGTTCGGGTTCCCACAGACCCATACGGCCGGTTTCAGCATAAACCATGTCCAGAGCGCCAGCAGCAACCTGGTCGATCATAGCTCTGTCGTCGCCCAGCTGGCCACCGGGGAAGATTTCGATGGTAATGGAACCATTGGAGTATTCGTTTGCCTTCTGAGCCAGCAGTTCAGCAGCAGCATATTCGTTGGAACCTGCGTTTGCCTGGAAGCCAATTCTCAGAGTAACATTCTTTTCTTCTACAGGAGCACCTGCTTCGTCCTTGCTGCCACAAGCTACCAGTGCAAAGCACATAACCATAGCCAGCAGCAGAGCAATAATTCTCTTCATTTTTCTTCTCCTTTGTTATAATTATAATTTTATCTTCATCGGCAATACCGTTGAATTCATACATAAAGTCCGAATTAGACACAAAAAAAGGTCTTTGCGTTTTTACTCGTAAAGGCCTGATCAGAACAACTTCTTCATAACCCCATGCTACATCTTGTTGTTTAAAAAACAACTCATTAGCGATATGCAGGGCATTTCATATTTACACTAATTGTAAACTATATTATAAAAAATCTCGCATTTCGTCAACAGATTTAATACTAATATATCATCGTCATTATTAACGAATTTTTAATGTATTTTTGTTCTTTATTAACAAAGCATTAACTGTTGTATTTGGTATCATTTCATGATATCATGACCCTAATTAAGCATTCCTACACCACAACACATAGAAAGGATATCCATTCATGATTTACGCAAAGCGCAAAGATCTGGCTCGTTATCTGGGTATGAGCAACACACTGGACACAGCCATCAACTTTTTGATGAATGCAAATCTGAGAAATCTGCAAAAGGGCCGCAATGAAATTGACGGTGATCTTGCTTTTGTTAATCGCTTTGATTACAACACAATGCCTGAGGATCAGGCAATCTGGGAAGGTCACATTCAGTACGGTGACATTCACGTACTGCTGTCCGGTCAGGAAAAAATCGGCGTTTCCAATGTTGGCACTCTCCGGCAGACCGTTGTAAAGGCTGCAGAAGACTTCGTTGGCTACGAAGGTGCTGTGGAAACATGGGTACCCATGACTACCGAAGATATTCTCATTGTATTTCCCGAAGATATTCACATGGTAAAAGTCATCAATGGCGAAAGCACATTGGTTGAAAAAGCTTGTTTCAAATTTAAAGTATAAAGACATAAAGAGAGGTAATTACTATGTCCAACATGAAAAAGTACGAAGGTATTATCCCCGCACTGTATGCTTGCTATGATGCAAACGGTGCTGTTTCCGTAGAAGCAACCAAGGAATTGACCCAGTGGTTCATCGACAACGGCGTAAACGGTCTGTACGTTGGCGGTTCTTCCGGCGAATGCATTTACCAGTCTGTTGCAGAAC
>JAZREI010000107.1:0-3704 GCA_045660685.1 Oscillospiraceae bacterium | reverse complement strand
CGAAATCGAAGATACCTACTGGGTAGAAATCGACTATGAACAGCTGCTGACCTGGAACCCCGATTACATCATTCTGGCATCCGATGCAACCTATACCGTGGAGGATGTTCTGGCGGATCCCAATCTGGCTGACTGTGCTGCAGTTGTGAATGGCAATGTGTATCAGCTGCCCAACAAGGCAGAAGCATGGGACAGCCCTGTTCCCAGTGGTATTCTGGGCGCGCTGTGGCTGGCTAATGTGCTGCACAATGATCTGCTGACCGATGCAGACTGCGCTGCAAAGATCGATGAATACTATGAAACCTTCTATGAATTCACCTACAGCGAAAACTAAATATATTTGCATTCTGGGGGCGGTCTTTATGATCGCCCTTGGCTGTATCAGCCTGTTTGTGGGCAAGTACCCCTTGTCTATGGAAAAGCTCCTTGCAGGGGATTCCATGCAGTGGCGTGTATTCTTAACACTGCGTCTGAGCCGTACCGTCGTGGGAATCATCGGCGGCTTCGCTCTCGGCGTGGCAGGGTTTGTGTACCAGACGGTATTTCGCAATCCCTTGGCCTCTCCCGATATCATCGGTGTTTCTTCGGGTGCCAGTGCAGGTGCGGCGGCAGGCATTTTGTTCCTGTCGGGCAGTGCGGCTGTTACGGTTTCTGCCTTTGGTGGGGCGTTGCTGGCGGTTGTGTTCGCGCTGGCTCTTTCTGCACTGGACAGAAGCGGCAGAAACAGCACCATTGTATTGGCAGGCATTGCGGTTCATTCCTTGGCGCAGACAGCGCTGATGTGTCTGAAGCTAACCGCAGACCCTGAACGAGAGCTGGCTTCTATCGAATATTGGATTATGGGCAGTCTCAACGGCATCAGCGTGTATTCCATCGGCGGGAATCTCCTCCTGTGTGTGATTTGCATGGCAGTTCTGTTCCTGCTGCATCGTCAGGTAATCCTCCTGTCCGCGGAGGAAGGGGAAGCGAGAATGCTTGGGGTGAACGTAGGCAGTCTGCGGCTTGTTGTATTGCTGATTGCGACCCTTGTGGTAGCATCTGTGGTCAGCTTGTCGGGGCTGATTAGCTTTGTTGGTTTGCTGGCACCCCATGGGGCAAGACTTCTGACCAAACACAACCGCATCGGCACCATGCTCCTCAGCGGTTTGATGGGCGGTGTGCTGCTTTGCGGTGCGGATATTCTGGCTCGCTCCGTAGCGGCTACGGAGCTTCCTGTGAGCATCTTCACCAGTCTTTTGGGTGCGCCGTTCCTAATCTTCCTGATTGTGCGAGGGAGGAAACAGCTATGAGTTACTTGACTGTAAACAACATTTGTGCCGGATATGGGAAGCACAATGTCATTGATGATATTTCTTTCGAACTGGAGGAAGGTGTCCTGATGGGCATCATCGGTGCCAACGGCAGCGGTAAAACCACTCTGCTGAAGGCCCTGTGCGGAATCCTTCCCCACAAGGGAACTTGCGTGTTGGAGGAAACCGTACTGGAAGCCCTCACACCCAGACAGCTTTCGAAGCTGGTTAGTTACATTCCCCAGAGAAGCGGTATTTCCATCGATATCTCTGTGCTGGATGTGGTGCTGATGGGCTTTAATCCTCGATTGGCTATTCTTGCCCATCCCACAAAGAAAATGAAGGAAGCGGCAGTGGCTGCCCTTGGTCAAGTGGGACTGGGGGGCAAAGAGGAAATGAACTATCTCCACCTAAGGGAGGGTCAGAAAAAGCTTTGCATTCTGGCGAGAACGCTGGTTTCCGAAAGCAAGCTGCTTTTGCTGGACGAGCCGGAAAGTGCTTTGGATTTTCGTTTCCGTTATCAAATGCTTTCCCTGCTGCGCAATTGGGTAAAGGCGGAGAAAAGCAGTGCCATCGTTACCCTGCATGACCCTACCCTTGCGCTGAATTTTTGCGATCAATTGCTCCTGCTGTCTGATGGCGGTGTTTTGGGTGTGCTTGCGCCCAAGTCGGATTCCCTTGACAAAATGGAGCAAATGCTTAGTATGGTATATGGTCCCATCAGTCTGCAGCGGTGCTATAACCGCAAGGGTGAGGGGCAAATTGTGATGCTGAGAGAGGACTGTGTATGAAAGCGGTAACCAAGATTACTTTTCTGGATGACAATGGGGAAAAGTTCTTTGGAGAAGGACCTGCAAGACTCCTTCATGGAGTTGAGGAAAGCGGCTCGCTCCGTGCCGCAGCCATGTCTATGGATATGGCTTATACAAAGGCCTTGAAGCTGATTCGCAACGCGGAAAATGCCTTGGGCTTTGCGCTGATTCGCAGAGCCACGGGGGGCAAAGACGGGGGCGGAAGCTATTTGACAGAGGAAGGAAAGGAATGGTTGCAGCGCTATGAAGCATACCGAGATGCCTGCGAAGTATCTAACAGCAGACTGTATTTGGAATTCTTTTCAGAGCAGCGGTAAACGCCATCTGATCCTGACCGGTGACAGAGGCAGCGGCAAAACAACGATGCTGAAGGGGATGTTCCCCCAAAAGCTGCCCGGTCTGACTACATGGGCAGAACCCCGAAAGGCGGTTTACTTGCAGGATAACCTTTCCGGCGAAACCGTACAGGTGGGGGCCTTTGACGAAACGCTGCCCGGTCCGGGAAACCAAATGGTTCCTTTGCAGGATGGGTTTACATCTTTGGGCGTCCCTGCACTGAAACGGTGTATGGCATCTGACAGCCCTTGGATTACCATTGATGAGATTGGGTATCTGGAAGCACGCAGCGAAGTGTACCATGATGCGCTGCGTCAACTGCTGGAGAAAAAGCAGGTGGCTGCGGTCATCCGCAAACAAAACCTGCCATTTCTGCAGGAGCTGTGCGCCAGGGAAGATGCCTTCGTGGTGGATTTGGACCAGCCCTACGGCAGCATTGGCTGCGTGATTATGGCATCGGGCCTTGGCAAACGGTTCGGCGGAAATAAGCTGATGGCTGATTTCCACGGGAAACCTCTAATTTGCAGAATTTTGGATGCTACGGAGGGATTGTTCTCTCATCGTGTGGTGGTCACCCGCCATGAGGATGTGGCGCAGCTGTGCAGAGAGCGGGGGATTCAGGTGGTTCTTCATGACCTGCCCCATCGCAGCGATACGGTGCGTCTGGGCTTGGAAGCCATGGGTGAGGTTGAGCGCTGTCTGTTTGCGGTCGGCGACCAGCCGCTTCTGCGTCGAGAAACTGTGTCTGCCCTTGCCATTGCAGCAAAAAATGATTCCGACTCCATTTGGCGGACAAGCTGTGACGGTGTTCACGGCTCACCTGTCATCTTCCCCAAGTGGACGTTTTCTAAATTGCTGCAGCTGCCCGAAGGAAAAGGCGGCGGTGTGGTCATAAAAAAATATCCCGAACGTTTACGCATGGTAAACGTCCGAGATATGTACGAATTAAAAGATATAGACAGTCCCGAGGACTTATTGGAATTGCTGGAGCGGTAAGGAATTACTGCTCCGCTTTTTTTATGCTTCCACTTCCTTGGGCAGCAGAATGTTCAGCAGAATAGCTACCATAGCAGCGGGAACGATGCCGGAGCCGCCGAAAATCAGCTTAATTGCTTCAGGTGCGAAGTTCAGAATCGCAGTGTTTGCGCCCATGCCGTAGCCAACGCCCAGAGCAACTGCAACGATGGACAGGTTGCGGCCGGTGAGAGGTTCCTTGGTGATCAGCTGGATGCCACTGATAACGATGGAAGAGAACATCATAACAGCT
>JAZREI010000106.1:0-10410 GCA_045660685.1 Oscillospiraceae bacterium | reverse complement strand
GGTGGAAGCTATGAAGGAAGAGCTTGGTCCCAAGAAGATGAAGTTCCTGGACGGCAACATCCGAGCACTCCACGCAGGGATTGACTATGTAAAGAACAATTGCTGAAAATAAGAACAGCCCCGCAGCGTTTGCTGCGGGGCGTTATTGCGTTTTGATGGGGGATTAGATGTCCAGAATGACCAGGTCGTCGTCGGAGACGATGTCCAGTTCGTTCTTGCAGACGATGTCGTATACGACGGGGATGACAAACAGGGTCATGAGGGTTGCGTACACCAGACCGCCGATGCAGACGATTGCCATGGGCTGTACCAGTGCAACACCGATATCCTTGCCGGATGCCATCATCATCAGACCCAGAACAGTGGTCAGGGTGGTCATCAGAATGGGACGGACACGGGTGACACCTGCTTCCAGAATGGCTTCACGGCGTTCCATGCCTTCCGCACGGAGCTGGTTGATGTATTCTACCAGCACGATGCCGTTATTAACGATGATGCCTACCAGCATAACAAAGCCAATCATGGATATGATACTGATTTCAAAGCCGGTCAGAAGCAGACCCAGGAAGCCGCCTGTGAATGCCAGAGGAATGGTGAACATGATGATGAAGGGGCTCTTGAGGCTCTGGAACTGAGCGACCATGACGAAGTATACCAGCATCATGCCCAGAAGCAGCATGAGAACCAGCTGGAACATAGCGTCCATAATCATTTCGTTTTCGCCGCCAAATTCTACCTTGACCCCGTCGGGCAGGGTAAGGTCTTCCACTGCCTTCTGCACATCAGCGGTGACCAGAGTGACATTTTCGCCCTCTGCCAGACTGCCCTTTACGGTGAGGTAACGCTGCTGGTTGTCACGGTTGATGGAGGAGAGACCTGTGGTTTCCTCGATGGTTGCCACGTCAGCCAGCGTGAACTCGGTGGGCTCGCCGCCCATCATGCCTGCCTGTGTGAACTTCTGGGTCAGCAGGCTGTCCAGAGTGACGTTCTTTTCTTCGGGAGTTTCCACGATAACGTCAATTTCCGTACCCTGCAGGTTGAAGGAGGTTGCGGTGGAGGAGGTAGTGAGGCTGGAGGCAATCTGCATATAAATCTGAGCAGTGGTGAAGCCCTTTGCCATAGCCTTGTTGCGGTCGATATTTACGTGAATTGCGGTGGTGGCATCTTCCAGACCGTTGGAAACTTCGTCAATGGAATCCATGCCTTCCAGCAGCTCACCCAAGCTGATGGCTGCGGACTGCAGTGCCTTCATGTCGTTGGAATATACGCTCATGGACACGCCGCTGCCGCCTGTGAGCATGGAGGTATCCATCATGGCGGAGGAAGCGGACATTTCGCAGTCCAGACCTTCGCACAGGTCCAGAATTTCCTTTGCCACGACGCTGCCGGGCTCCCCGTCGGGGAGGACCACGTACATGGAAACGGAGATGCCGTTGTCTGTGGACATGGTAGCGCCTGCGGTTTCGATCACTTCAATGGTGGATACGCGCTTCATAGCTTCGTCGGAGATGGCCACGGCTTCTTCCATGGTGGTATCTTCGTCAAAGCTGATGTTGACGCTTACGGTGTTGGAGTCCATTTCGGGCATGAAGGTGAAGCCCTTGGAGATGGACAGTGCTGCGGAGCCTGCCAGCAGCGCAATGGCAACGCCAATAACGATTGCCTTGTGGTCCAGAGACCATGCCACAGCGGGAGTGTACTTGCCGTAGACACCTGCCAGCAGGTCCTGCTTGAGAGGCTTGTCGCTCTTGAGGAGCTTGGAAGCCATAGCGGGTACCAGAGTCAGCGCTACAATCAAGCTCGCCATCAAAGCATAGCCCATGGTCAGTGCCATATCCATAAACAGCTGCTTGGTGAGACCGTCTACGAATACGATAGGCAGGAATACACATACGGTGGTCAGGGTGGAGGAGGTGATTGCCCCTGCAACCTGCTTGGCACCGCTGACCGCTGCCTGAATGGTGTTTGCACCCTTGGCGCGGAGACGGTAAATGTTTTCAATAACAACGATGGAGTTGTCCACCAGCATACCTACCGAGATGGACAGACCCGACAGAGAGATGATGTTCAGGCTGATGCCGCTGAAGTACATGAGTACGATGGCGAACAGCAAGCTCAAGGGGATGGACAACAGGGTAATCATGGTGGGACGTACGTCCTTCAGGAAGATGAACAGTACCAGTACGGAGAACAGTGCGCCGAACAGCAGGCTTTCCAGAATGGACTTGACGATGTACATGATGTAGTCACCCTGGTCCATGAGCAGGAAGAATTTCAGACCTTCGTGTTCTGCTTCCAGCTCGGCAAAGCGTTCCTTAATGCCTTCGCTGACTTCTGCGGTAGCATAGTTGGACTGCTTTTCGAAGTTCAGCATAATGCCGTGTTCGGTGCCCAGACGGGTATAGATGGTGTCAGCGTTATCGGTGACGAAGATGTCCGCAACGTCACTGAGGTAAATGGGTTCCATGTCTTCCAGACCGAAGTCGAACAGCATGAGGTTTTCCAGTTCTTCCACGGAGGAGAAGTTATCACCTACGGAAACCATGTAGTTGATGCCGTCCTGCTTGACGTAGCCTGCAGGCATGGAGAAGTTCTGTGCGTACAGAATCTGGGAGATGGTGTCCAGACTGAGGATGGAGTCCAGGTCAGCCTGTGCCAGTGCATCCTTACGGGAGCTTTCGATGGTGGTCAGACCGCTGTCGATTTGGCTCATGGCGGAGCTCATTTGCAGCATACCGTTAACCAGTGTGCCCATCATGTTGCCCAGGTCGGGATACAGTGCCTGCTTTTCCGCATTCAGAGCTTCCACTTCCGCGTTTAGGACTTCCAGTGTGCTCTTGTGGGATGCAATCTGTGCATCCAGCAGGGCGATGTCAATGTCCAGACCCAGTGCCTGCAGCTGCTTCTGCGCTTCTTCACGGGTGAGACCTGTGGGCTTCAGAGCGTCCAGCTCTGCCTGTACCTTATCCTTTTCGGTCTGTGCGGCACTGAGCTGCTCGGTGAGAGGTGTCTTTTCGTTGTTCAGTGCGGAAATAGCAGCTTCCGCATCTGCGGTCACAGCCGCCAGAATGCCTTCCAGCTCTGCCTTGTCTGCTGCCCATGCATCGGGGTCGGTACCTTCGGGAGCTGCTTTACCGTGAGCGGTCAGTGCTTCTTGTGCCTGACGGATTTTTTCGTTTTCTGCGTAAATGCTGCTGTCAATGGCAGCGAGCTGCTCATTGAGATTGTTGATGAGAATGTTGAGTTCGTTGCGCTTTTCCTTCAGTGCGGCAATCTCTTCGGCGTTATTGTCTTCGTCGGGGGACAGTGCGCTCTGAATGTATTCAAGAGCGGCAACGGTTGCTTCCAGAGAGGTGATTTCTGCCTTTTTGGCAATAATCTGCTTATCCAGCTCACTTGTGTCGGGCAGCAGTTCAGTCAGCATATCGCTGTCGGAAATATCGCCCATGTTGCTCAGTGCGCCGTTGATTTGATTCTTTGCGGAGTTCAGTGCTGCCACAGCGGCATCCAGCTTCTTGTTGATGCCCTTGGCAACTTTTTCGTTCAGTGCATCTACCTTTTCCTGGCTGATAACCACGTGGAGCTGTTCTTCCACCAGACCGCTGGCGCTGACACGAGCCACGCCGCTGACGCCTTCCAGACGACCCATGAGGGTGTCTTCCACGAATGCGGTCAGCTCAATGATGTCCATGCCTTCCATGGATACCGCAGCCATAGCAACGGGCAGCATGGAGGGGTTGATTTTCAGAATATAAGGTGTACCGATGGTTTCGGGCCAGCTGCCCTGCAGGGCGCTGATTTTCTGCTGGATGTCTACCCCTACGGTATCCAGATTGGTGCCTTCTTCAAACTCCAAGGTGACCAGAGAATAGTTATCGGCGGAGTTGGAGCTGACGTTGACGATGCCCTCCAAGGTAGCCATGCTCTGCTCAATGGGGCGTGTGACCTCAGACTCCACCTTTTCGGGGCTGGCACCGGGGTCCGTGGTCATAATGATGACGTAGGGAAAGTCCATGTTGGGCAGCAGGTCGGGAGTCATACGGGTATAGGCGACGATGCCAAGGACCAAAATGGCAATGGCTACGACGAATATGGTAAGCGGTTTTTTAACACTGAATTCAGGCATTGGGGCAGCTCCTTGTATTGTGCAGGGTTTGAGGGCGGTCATAAATCACCCAGTCTAAATATAGATAGATTGTATCATATGGAAACAATTTATGCTATTAAAAAATTGTGAAGAATGATTAAAAATGTGAAACAGAAATGGATATAATTACCAAAAAATTACAAATGGTGACATAAAATTAACCACCTCACCGAAGGCGAAGTGGTTAGGGGATGTTATAGGTTTGCGGTGTATCGGAACCACTGTTTTGCGATGCGCTCCGTGGTGCCGTGGTTGTCGCCCTCGTCCTGCCAAGTCCAGCCGTTTTCTGTTTCGGTTAGGGTGACATTGGCGTTTTGGAAGGGCAGCGGTACGTCATCGGGAGAGTAGTAATAGCCGCTGTATTGATTGGTTAGGGAAGAAAAGTTAAACTGCACCATGTCATGTGTGCCGCGGAATACACCGATATTCACTGCCTTGGAAAGGGTCTTGGGCAGGTCGGGGGATTCCTTCTTGAGCAGTGCTTCCGCAAAGGCTGTCATTTCAGCGATGTTTCCCAAAAGTGCGTTTTCGTGGTTTGTGGAGGGATTGCTGTGGGCTTGCGTTTCGCCCATGTATACCCCTGCGGCGTTGTAGCATTCATAGGCTACGCTGTCGGCCTTGGCAGTGACACTCCACGGGACAACCACCATTGCGGGGGCGGACAGGTCGGAGTAGCTGATCTGCTTTTTGCTTACGTTGCCGGTCATACGCACTCTGATACAGGATACATCCGGATTTGCAACCAGGATCACATCATAGGCGGTTTTGTCGGTGAGTTCTCCTGTATCGCTGCAAACAGCAGGGCTGCTCAGAAGAATACCGTTGTTGATGCTCGGGGCATTTTCAAACAGCTGCATTTGTCCTGTGAAGGTGGCGGCGTTGTCCTTGATGCGGAATACCGCCCAGCCATAGTTGGTTTTCGGTACGCCTGTGCGGAAGCCCACGATTTGCCAGCCGTCCCCTGCGTGGTAGGTGGAGAATACATCTACGCCCACATCCAGCATGGATTCCAGACAGCGGACGTAGAAGGGACCGTTGCTGCTCATTTGTCCCACGCCGGTCAGGGCAGGGTACATGATGTGGATGGTCAGTTTGTCGGGCTCGTAGAATTTCGATTCGGAGACACCGTAGGCGATATAATGCTTGCCCTCCTCGTGGCGTGTCAGCAGATAGAACAGGTAATGCCCGTTGTCGTCTGTGAATCGGACGATTTTGGAATCGGTTACACGGGTTATGGGCACAGGGTCTTCCTTTGCCAGGTGATAGGGCATCATGTCATAAATCTCGTCGGCGGTGACCTCGTACAGGTCTGCCACGCCCAGCTCCTGCCAGCCGTAGCTGTGGTCCAATGCCCAGAACACATTGTCTGTGGTCAGGCAGAAGGAGTAGGGAGGCTTGCTTACACGATGGTAGTAGTCCTCATAGGCAATGCGCTCATAGCCGTAGAGGGAAGCTCCGAAGGTGAGATTGCGCTCTTTGGGGTCTGTGAGCATACCCACAGCGGTGAAAATCAGCAGACACACTGCCAATACCGCAGCCAGCTTGGTGGTATTGTGGCTGCCCAACACATGACGGACACGGTTGGCGGTGTCCCCCTCGCCGAATGCAACGGGAGCGATTTGAAAGTGTCGCTGTCCTGTGGTCATGTCCAGCAGGGTCTGGGCGTAATCGGCCTTGTCATTTTCCGCCAAATCTGCGGTGACCGCTTCGTCGCAGCGCAGCTCCATATCCACCATGGCCAGCTTATATGCCAGCCACACCGGAGGATTGAACCAATGGAGGCACAAAGCAGCGAAGGCAAAGAGCTTGGTAATATGGTCTTTTTTGCGGATGTGGTACTGCTCGTGACGGAGAATGTGGGTTCGGGCTTCCTCCGACAGGGAAGAGGGGAGATAAATGCGCGGTCGGAACAGTCCTACCACAAAGGCGGTTTGGATGCTGTCGCAAATCCAAACATTACCCTCGGTGGGAATGGCTTCCGCCAACTGCTTTCGCAGACGGAGGAGCGCCAGCAGATTCCACAGCACCATGGCGGCAACCCCAATGCCCCAAAGGGCTGTGAGAATCGGGAACCATTCTGTTTTTACGGTGGCGGGCTGTGAGATGCCGTCTTTGGCTGTGACCACATATTGATGGCCTTGGTTATCGGTGATGGGAGAAATGCCGTGGGCAACGGCGGTGTCAAAATCGGGGCTGACATCGTGGATGAAGCGGGTGTCGCCCACATAGTCGTCCGCCCATTCGGCGGTGATGCTTTCGGTAAAGTCATCGGGGAGACGAGACAGGGGAGATGCAATGCTCACGGGCATCAGCAGCCGCAGCAGCACGATGCCCCACAGCAGATAGCAGAAGCGGCGGGGATATCGAAAGAACATCAGCACCCAGCGAGTGAGGCAGACTGTGAAGATTACGAAGCTGCCCTTCAGGCTCATGTCCAGTAAGGTCATAAACAGGTTCGTCATAGCTTCACCCCCTGTGTCGGTCAATCAGGTCCTGCAGGGCATCGATTTCTCGGTCAGACAGCTTTCTGCGCTTGGTGAAGGCTGCCAGAAAGCCCGGAAGAGAGCCGTGGAAGGTTTCTTCCACAAACTGTTCAGACTGCATGGCGTAGTATTCATCACGGCTCACAAGGCTTGTGACAGCGCCGTCGGTGTTTTGAAACAGGCCGCGCTCGCACAGACGGCGCAGTACTGTGTAGGTGGTGGATTTCTTCCACTTCAGTTCGCTTTCGCACAGCTTTACGAGGCTGCCCGATGTGATGGGTTCGTTGGCCCAAATCAAGTCGGCAAAGCGGGATTCCACTTCGCCCATGGTGGGATAGTTCATGTTGCACCTCCTTGGTTTACATTATGTAGACTTCTTAATTAGAGTTTACACCGTGTAAACCAAAATGTCAACAGAGACGTTGTGATTGAAATCACAATGTCCGTGTGGTACACTGGGGAAAACGTTTTATGGAGGAACATAATGGATTTGATGGCAAAAATCAACGCTGCGGCGGAATATATTCTCTCCCATGTGGAGGCGCGTCCCACCATCGGTATGGTGCTGGGCAGCGGTCTGGGTGACTTTGCGGACACCTTGGAAAATCCCGTCCGTGTGGCGTTCAGCGATATTCCCAATTTCCCTCTGCCCACAGTAGCAGGTCACGCAGGTGCGCTGGTATTCGGCGAAAAGATGGGCCAGAGTGTGGTGGTGCTGCAGGGGCGCATTCACTTCTACGAAGGTCTGCCCATGCAGGAAATTACCCTGCCTGTGCGTGTGCTGGCGGCAATCGGGGTCAAGACTCTGGTGCTGACCAATGCGGCAGGTGGCGTAAATACAAGCTACTCCGCAGGTGACCTGATGCTCATCAGTGACCATATCAACTACTCCGGTGCTAATCCTCTGATTGGTCAGAATCTGGATGCATTTGGTCCTCGCTTCCCCGACGTCAGCGACCTGTACACCAAGGAAATCCGCGAAAAGGTCAAGGCTGTGGCTGCAGAAGCGGGCATGACCATCCGTGAGGGTGTGTACATGATGTTCAGCGGTCCCAACTATGAAACCCCTGCGGAAGTGCGTATGGCTCGCATTGTAGGTGCCGATGCGGTTGGTATGTCCACCGTGCCCGAAGCACTGATTGCAGGTCACTGCGGTATGCGCGTGGTGGGCATGAGCTGCATCACCAATATGGCGGCAGGTGTGCTGGATGTGAAGCTGGACCACAGCGAGGTTGTGGAAACCGCCAACCGCGTCCACGACCAATTCCATCAGCTGCTGAATCTGATTCTGACGGTGCTGTGAAAAAAGAGCTGTTCCAACACGGAACAGCTCTTTTTGCGTGCTTTATTTATACTTTTTGGCAAGGCCGAAGATGACTCCCAGAGGGAGGTACAGAATGGACAACAGAATAACGGCGATCAGCATAACCGACAACTCCTTTGTTTTGTTGTCTTTATGTTATCACACAGGCTGGTACCAAATGGTCTCAGCTTCCTGCTGTTTGGGAGCGATATCCCGATAGAAGGCTGCGTTTGCGGCTTCCATGTAGGGGCGCAGGGGGATGCCGCCCAAGATTGCCAGTACGATGGCAATCGCCAAGCCGCCAAGACCGGCGCTGACCGAGCCCGATATAAACTGATATACAGTATAGCCGACTGCAATGAGCGCGGGGGCACTTACCAGAAGATTCCAGCCGATGAAGCTGAAGTACAGGCAGAACAAAGCCCACTTGTGGCCGTCCATCATTTCTCTGGATGCGGTAATGGCATCGTTTGCAGACATTTCGGGGTTCTCTGAGAGAATGAAGGGGGTCATAGCGTAGGAGTAGCTCTTGACAATGCCGGGAATCACCAGCAGCAAGCTCCAAAGACCGATGTACAGACCCGTCAGGAAGTTCATGCAGAAGCCCTTCCACTTATAGTTCATGTAGGTGAACAGGTCATGGAAGACAGCAGGCTTGCGGTCAATGAGATTCAGATTGAAACGGGCGTAGCCCAAGCGCATGGCACCGCCGATGAAGGCGGAGACGATGACGAGAATCACCAGTGCCCCAAGAATAGCAAGGACAATGCCGAGGATTTCCTGTCCTGCAGGGGAGCTGAAGTACTCAACAATCTGCTGACCCATTTCGCTGTCATCGGAGGAACTGCTGTTGCCGCTGCTGCCGCTATAAATGGTGGTTGCGCCAAACAGGGAGGCTACGAAGCCTGTGAGCATGGCGGTTTTCCAGTTGCCCCGAAGGGCATCCAGTGCGGTTTGTTTATAAGTCTTGCTCATAATATGCACCTCACTTTTCTATGTTTGACAATATTATACAATACCAATAAACCAAGTGGGTGAATAATGTGTGAATGTTTTTCAGCTCGTACGAAGGTTGAGGTTTTCGTTTTGTGAAAGCGCGGTGTCGTTATTACGATAGTAGGCATACTTCTTGCCCTATCATACAAGAAATAATGGATTTGAAAGTTTGGGCAAATAAAAAAGCAACTGCTTTGGCAGTTGCTTTTCTATGTATTGGGAATTATTCCTGGCAGTTGATGATAATCTTGCACAGGTTGGTGCCTTCCAGCATCATGTTCAGTGCCTTTTCAATATCAGCCAGAGGCAGGCGGTCGGTAACCATGCGGTCCAGACCCAGTTCCTTCCAGTTGTCTTCTACGAACTTTGCGCCTTCTTCGAAGTCCTGCTGAGAGTACAGACGGTTGCCTACCAGAGTGATTTCCTTGAAGCTGACCTTGCCGATGATGAAGGGGTAAGCGTCGCCGCTGAGACCCAGGCTGAACAGCTTACCGCCGCAGCGGCACAGGTCGGGCATCTGCAGGATGCATGCAGCAGCACCGGAGGTGTCGTAAACCTTGTCGAAGCCTGCACCGTCGGTGACTTCCTTCATCAGATCCATCGCGTCGATTTCGGAGGGATTGATGGTTTCAATGCCCATGGATTCGACAAACTTACGGCGAGGTTCGTTGATTTCGGAAACGATAACACGGCCTGCGCCTTCAGCCTTTGCCAGAATCGCAATGTACAGACCAACTGCTGCACCGCCGGAAATGAAAATCTTGTCGCCCTTTTCAATCTGGCTGTTCTTCATCAGGTGAACGCCAACTGCGAAGGGTTCGGACAGAATTGCAACGTCGTCGGGAATGTCTTCCGCAACAGCTACCAGCTTGTCAACTGCTACCTTGGTGTATTCAGCGAAACCACCGTCAACGTGGATGCCCAGCAGCTTCAGGTTTTCGCAAACGTGGGTCAGACCTCTCTTGCAGGCTGCGCATTCGCCGCAGGAGATGATGGGGTTCATGAGCACACGCTGACCAACCTTGAAGGGACCTGCGTAGCCCTCGGGCAGGGTAACGATTTCGCCCAGAATTTCGTGGGAAAGCACGGTGGGGACGGTAGCGGTCATGTGCTTGCCACGGTAAACGGTAATGTCAGAGCCGCAGACGCCTGCCAGCTTGACCTTAATCAGTGCTTCGTTTTCATTGGGTACGGGAACGGGAATGTCGGTCAGTTCCAGTTCCAGCCAGTTTTTCAGAACAGCTGCTTTCATTTGCTTTGTTTCTCCTTTATTTATGGGGCTTAGGGCTGCTTGCCGATGTAAGCCAGGATGCCGCCGTCAACGTACAGAACGTGGCCGTTTACGAAGTTGGAAGCGTCGGAAGCCAGGAATACTGCGGGACCTGGCAGGTCTTCGGGCTTGCCCCAGCGTTCAGCGGGAGTCTTAGCAATGATGAACTGGTCGAAGGGGTGACGAGAGCGGTCGGGCTGGATTTCACGCA
>JAZREI010000105.1:0-1626 GCA_045660685.1 Oscillospiraceae bacterium | reverse complement strand
CTGTGATGTGTATCACACAATGCAACGCAGAATCAAGGAGCGTTGCGGTTCAAAGAGTCGGCTTCCATTCTTTTCACAGTTCTGACATAGAGGTATACAACCAGCAGCGTGGACAAAAGGTCCGCAACGGGCTGCGCCCAGGCAAGTCCGTTTGCCCCAAGAGAAGCCTTCAGAACAAACAGCGCAGGGATATAGATGAAACCTTGACGGCTCAAATTAATGACCAGCGCTGCGGTTGCAGCCCCTGCCGCTTGAAGGGCATTTGCCAAAACAAAGAATACACCAAACAGGAAGCTGGTAGAAAGCAGGATTCGTACGAACTGTACCGCATAGTCAAAGGCAGCCTGTTCCGTGAGAAATACGCTGACAATCTGCTCCGTAAACAGGTAGCAAATGCCGGTCATCACAAAGCTAAGCCCCAGAGCGAACAGCACAGAGAAGGTCATGATCTTCTTGAAACGATTCCACAGACTTGCGCCCACACAATAGCCCAGCAGCGCCTGCACACCTTGACCGAAGCCGATGCAGACCATGCCTGTAATCATCGTCACCTTGGAAGCAACACCGATGCCTGCCACAGCCATATCCCCAAAGGACGCCATCTGACCGTTCATGATAATCTGAGAAATACTCATCAGCAGAGAACCAAAGGATGCGGGAACGCCAATCACCAGAATGTTGCTGCACACCTTATTACGGACAGTGAAATCACGAGGATGGATGCTGAGGATGGACTCGCCCTTCATGAAATATGCAAGGTAGCAGCATGCACCAACCACATTACCGATGGCTGTTGCAATAGCAGCACCCGCAATCCCCCAGTTAAACCACAAGATCATAATCGGGTCCAGAATGATGTTCAAAAGGTTGCCAACCAGCTGGCCAACCATAGCCTTCCCAGCCTGACCCTCCGCACGGATAACATTGGAGTAGCAGTTGGCAATCAAAACAAAAGGCCCGCTGTAGCTCACAATGGTCAGATAGGTTTTTGTGAAGGCATAGGTATCGGGACTGGTGCCCATAGCCACCAAGATTTCTTCCATAAAGATGAGGAACAGCGCGGTCATTGCAATACCAACTGCCACACAGCTCCACATACAGAAGGCGCAGGCTTTCCGCGCATATTCTACCTTCCCCTCACCCAACGCGCGGGAAATCACCGAGGTTCCGCCGATACCGAAAATTGTGCCCACAGACATAAAAATCAAAAACACAGGGGTCGCCATAGAAACAGCTGCCACCTGATAGGCATCATGAGTCAAACCGATAAAGAAGGTATCTGCCAGATTGTAAATCAGCACCATCAGCATGGCAGCCATTGCCGGAATCGTGTTCGACAGCACCGCCTTCGGCACAGGTGCGCTGCGAAATACTTCCAGCTCTTTTGTCATTTCCATAAATTATCTCCTTTATATCAATAGGACGCTATTGATCTCTGTATTGAAATATGCCCGCATAACGCGAGCATATTTATAAATTATTGAATGCTTTTTCCAACAGTTCTCGGAACAAAACCTTTTCCGACTCTGTTAACCCGAAAAGCAACCATACTTCCATTTCCCGAATATGCGATGCAGCATGATTACAGCACACCATACCGGAAGGTGTGATAGAAACCATTTTGAC
>JAZREI010000104.1:0-8074 GCA_045660685.1 Oscillospiraceae bacterium | reverse complement strand
CGATGCAGTCGATAGCGCCGGAGCGGACCAGCTGCTCGGTGATTTCCAGAGCCTGTTCGCCTGTGTCGGGCTGAGAAATCAGCAGAGTGTCGATGTCAACGCCCAGCGCTCTTGCGTATGCAGGCTCCAGTGCGTGTTCTACGTCGATGAAGGCAACGTCGCCGCCCATCTGCTGTGCGCTTGCCAAAATGTGCAGTGCCAGAGTGGTCTTACCACAGGATTCGGGACCATAGATTTCCACGATACGGCCGCGGGGAACGCCGCCGATGCCCAGTGCCAGGTCCAGAGACAGAGAGCCTGTGGGAATTGCTTCTACATTTACGGGAATATCATCGCCCAGACGCATGATGGCGCCCTTGCCGAAGTTCTTTTCAATCTGCGCAATGGCAGTTTCCAGTGCCTTCTTCTTGTCAGCAGCCTGACCGGGCTGAGTGATGGTACCCATTTTATCTTTTGCCATGTACTTTACACCTCAAACTTAGTTTTGTTGTGTCTTTATGATATCGAATGGGATGTACCAAATGATGTACAGCCTGTTCAATTGGGATTTTTTCTCGGATTTGTAAGCTGACCGATTACCACACGCTCGGTGCCTGCGGTATCTTTAACGGTGCGGATGTTGGTGAAGCCTGCTTTTTTCATTTGCAGGGATACATACTGTGCCTGTTCTTCGCCCACTTCAAACAGCAGCCAGCCGTTTTCTCGCAGGACGGAGCGCCATTTTTTGGTGATGGAGCGGTAGAACATATAACCGTCCTCGCCGCCATCCAGAGCTTCCAGAGGCTCAAAGTCTCGCACGGAGGTGTCCAGTGTGAGAACTTCCATTGCCTTGATGTAGGGAGGATTGGAAACGATCATATCAAAGGTGCCCAGATTCAGGGGAGGGGCTTTCAGGGCGTTTGCTTTTACGCAGGATGCCCGTGCGCCCATGCCGTGCTTCATGACGTTGGAGCGAGCCACGCGCAGTGCGTTGTCGCTCATATCCACCATAACAACACGTGAGCCGGGGAAGTTCTGCCCCAGCGCCACACCAATGCAGCCGCTGCCGCAGCACAGGTCCAAAATACGGGGAGGCTCGTCGGGATTGCCCAGTACATCAATGGCCTCCTGCACCAGCACTTCCGTGTCAATGCGGGGGATGAGTACGTCGGGGGTGACGTTCAGCTCCAGCCCGTAGAATTCCCATGTGCCCAGTATGTATGCCAGAGGCTCACCGTTTTGGCGGCGTGCCACCAGCGCGTTGACCTTCTGCTCAATTTCGCCGCTGGCGTAGAGCATATAGTCGCGGACCAGCTCGCCCAAGGTCTTTCCGGAGGCAAATGCCACCAGATTGCGGGCTTCCATATTGGGATTTTCGCTGCCGCAGGCACGTACGGCGTTGCGGGCATCGATGCACAGCTGATTATAGGTTTTCAAGGAGAGATACCTCCATTGTCTGTCTGTTGAGATATTTTGTAGGGGCGAACTGTGTTCGCCCCAACGGGTCAAGGGGTTACCACTGGTCTGCGCCCTGTTCTTCGGGGATGACCAGCTCCAGTGCGCGGATAGCACATTCAATCATGTCATCGTCAGGCTCGTTGGTGGTGATGAGCTGAATCTTCTTGCCCGGCCAGGACAGGAAGCGGGTCAGCCAATTGTCGTGAGCGCCTACCCAGTGGTTGATTTCGAAGGTAATGCCGATAATCAGGGGCAGGAGCAGGAACTTAATGCCGATACGCAGCAGGGTGCTTTCCACGTGAATGAACGCACCTGCCAGAATGCTGATGATAATGACAACAAACATGAAGCTGGTGCCGCAGCGGGGGTGCAGACGGGACTGGGGACGTACATTTTCCACAGTCAGCTCCATGCCTGCTTCGTAGCAGAAAATGGATTTGTGCTCCGCGCCGTGATAAGCGAACACGCGGGCAATCTCGGGCATCTTGGCACACATGGCCATATACACAAAGAAGATCACCAGCTTGGCGATGCCTTCTACCAGAGTACGTGCGTAGAAGTTATCACGGATAGCGGGCACCAGACCACCGATGAAGGTGGGCAGGATCAAAAACAGCAGCATGCCAAGGGCAACGCCCAGAACCATGGCAACACCGATGATGAGCTTTTGTGCGGTTTCACCGGAGAAGTGCTTTTCAATCCACAGGTCGATCTTGTCGGGCTCACCCTGCATTTCCTCGGGCAGCAGCTCGGCGGAGTAGGTCAGTGCCTTCATGCCGTTTGCCAGAGAGGAAAACAGAGCCACGGTGCCGCGGAGGATGGGAAGACCCAGAATGGGGTACTTCTCCTTGAGAGGATGGATGTCCTCTACCTTCTCCACCAGACCGTCCTTGGTGCGGCAGACGATAGCCTGCTTGTGAGGGCCTCGCATGAGAATGCCCTCCATCAGAGCCTGTCCGCCGATGGTGGTGCGAAAGGGGGTGTTATTCTGTTGATTCATAGTTACCTCGGGTTAAAACATGGGGTCACCGATGGGCAGCTTGACCGTTACAATCAGACCGCCGCCGTCGGCGTTGTTGATGAGCAGCTCACCGCCGTGACGGGTGACAATCTCATCGCAGACAGCCAGACCGATGCCGTTGCCGCGGACATGGGTGCTGCCTTTGTAGAATCGCTCTTTTACATGAGCGATTTCGTTTTCGGGGATGCCGGGACCGTGGTCACGGAACAGGATAAAGACATCGGTTTTGGTTGCCTTGATGCCAATGTCTACAGTGCCGCCGCGGCCGTACTTTGCCGCATTGTCCAGAATGTTCAGGAATACCTGACGAAGACGCTCGGGGTCGCCGTTGATGAAGGGGATATCCCCGTCGGGAACGTGATATGCCATCTGCATATTTTCCTTGCGCAGCAGGTCGCTGTATGCCATCATGGCGTCTTCCAGCTCTACGATGACGTCAACAATGCCCATGGTCAGCTTGAAACGGCCGTCCTGAATACGGGTGAACTCCAGCAGGTCGTTGAGCATGTTGGTCAGTCTGCCTGCCTCGCGGCCGATGATTTCCAGACCGCGGCGGGAGTCCCCGGTGATGTTTTCGTCAAAGAGCATGGTCTCGCTCCAGCCGGTAATTGCGGTCAGAGGCGTGCGCAGCTCGTGGGACACAGAGGAGATGAACTCTGCCTGTGTCTTTTCGTATTCGCTGATTTTGGAGGACAGATGGTTGATGGCATCGGTCAGGTCGCCGATTTCATCGTCGCCCATTTTGGGAGACTGCAGACCGTAGCCGCCCTCGGCAATGCGCTTGGAAAGGTCGGTGAGGGCATCGATGGGCTCCTTCATGTCCATAGCGAACATAATATTCGCGTGAACGATCAGACCACCGGCGATCACCGCTGCGCAAATGGCAGGTACCGTCCAGCCCTTGCTGAGCAGTGCATGACAAACTACCACAGCAGCTGCCAGACAAATCAGATTGCTGACTGCAGTGCGGTTGGCATAACCCCTCAGCCCCTTGGCCTCAAAATTTTTGGCCAGCGGCTTCAGTTTCCCCGGCAGAGGTTTCAGCTTCTCTGCCACGGGTTTCAGCTTGTCATTGAGTTGCATTAAGAACCCCACTTATAGCCAAAGCCCCAGATGGTGGTGATGTAGGTAGGATTGGTGGCATCGTCTTCGATCTTGATGCGCAGACGGCGGATGTTGACGTCTACAATCTTCAGTTCGCCGGTGTAGTCATCGCCCCAGATAGCAGTGAGAATGTCACCGCGGGACAGAGCCTTGCCGGGGTTGGACATGAACAGGTTCATGATGGCAAACTCGGTCTGGGTCAGACGGATGCGTTCACCGTTCTTTTCGAAGATACGGTTTGCGGGATTCAGACGGAAGGGGCCGGAAATCAGCACACCGCCGTTGTCTTCCAGAGTATTGCCCAGACGGCGATACAGCGCGTCGATACGTGCAATGAGTTCGGAGGGGGAGAAGGGCTTGGTGACATAGTCGTCAGCGCCGGTCATGAGGCCGGTGACCTTGTCCATTTCCTGGCTCTTTGCAGTGAGCATGATGATGCCGGTCTTGCTGCCGGATGCGCGGATGCGGCGGCAAACTTCAAAGCCGTCAATGCCGGGCAGCATAACGTCCAGCAGGGCAACGCCGATGTCGGGGTTGCTGCGCAGACATTCCAGTGCTGCTTCGCCGGTTTCTGCTTCAATGGGTTCGTAGCCGTAGCGCTTCAGGTTAATGACGATAAAGCTTCTGATATTGGCTTCATCTTCCAGTACGAGAACTTTTTTCATTTTTTTAGAAACTCCTTTACGGAAAATCTTGCGAATTGTAATTATGTTAAACCTTTGCATAGTTCAACGGACATATCATATCACAAACTACAGAAAAATGGTAGATAAATATTTTAAATAATGAAAGAAATTGTAATTAAATTTTTGTCCCGTGCATATTGTAACTTTACGTGAGGGCGAAAATTTGGTATATTAGAGCCAAACTATGCTCTGAAGGAGATATTACTATGCTGACAAAAGCTGATAAGTATATGCTGGAGGATATCCGCTACATTCTGGACAACGGCTACTGGGACGTAGACCCTCGCCCCAAGTATGCTGACGGTACCCCCGCACACACCCTGTCCGTTAACCACAGAGTACGCAGCTATGACCTGTCCAAGGGCGAATTCCCCATTTGCACCCTGCGCCGCATTGCTTGGAAGACCGGCATCCGCGAGCTGATGACCATTTACCAGAAGCCCACCAATGTGCTGAGCGAAATGGAAGAAATGGGCGTCAACTGGTGGGGCGACTGGGACATCGGTGACGGCACCATCGGTCAGCGCTACGGTGCGACTGTAAAGCGCTATGACCTCATCAACCAGCTGATTAAGGACATCGAAACCAACCCCTACGGCAGAAGAAAGGTAGTTTCCATGTGGCAGGAAACCGACCTCCACGAAACCGAAGGTCTGGCTCCCTGTGCATTCCTGACCATGTGGAATGTGCGCAACAGCAAGGACGGCAAGAACTATCTGGACATGTCTCTGGTACAGCGCAGCGGCGATATGCTCACCGCAAGCGGTGCGGGCGGCATCAACGAAGTGCAGTACGCAGTTCTGCTGATGATGATTGCACGTCACACCGGTTATGAGCCCGGCGTGTTCACCCACTTTGTTGCAAATGAACAGATTTACGACAGACACATGGAACAGGCGGAAATCATGCTGGAACGCGGCAGACAGCGTGCAGCTGAACCCGAATGTGCAGCACCTGCCATGGTTCTCAATCCCGAAAAGAAGAACTTCTATGAAATCACCATTGAGGACTTCAATGTGGAAAATTACGACCCCATGCAGCCTCAGCTGAAGTTCCCTCTGGGCATCTAAACGACTGAAAACATCTCTCGGAAAGGAGTGGATTCCAAATGTTGAAGCTGTATATTGCGGATATGAAGGATACCAATGAAGTCCGTGCCAAGCGGAAGGGGCGCAGCCCTCAGCGTGGCAGTGCCTTCGGCGTAAGCCTGCTGGAATATGCGGTGGCGGATACATGGGGAATTGCTCTGCCCGAGATGAGCCCTCCCGGTACGGGGAAGCCCGTGTTTGTGGATGCGGGGGATAAGCACTTTTCCGTGAGCCACAGCAAGACTCATGTAATGGTGGCGCTGTCCGATGCGCCCGTAGGTGCGGATTTGGAAACACGCCGTCCCATCAGCGACAAGAGCAAGCGCATGATTATGAACGGTCAGGAGTTTCGGGAATTTGATTTCTTCGAGCTGTGGTGCCTGCGTGAGAGCGTGTATAAGCTCAACGGAGCGGGGAATCTGCGGGAAATCCTGCGATTCCATATGGATGGCGACCGTATCATGGGCCCCGATGACGAGATTTGGTATCAGGTCATTAAGGGCGTGGACGGCTGCGCAGGTGCGGTATGTCAGGCACGTGAGTTTGATTTGCCCGAGCTGATTTGGGTGGATATTGAGAATTTGTGCAATTGACAAATTTAGGACTTGAAATATCAAGGGGATTGCGTTATAATCCCCTTATATTTGCCGGTGTGATGGAATGGTAGACGTGACGGACTCAAAACCCGTTGGGGTAACACCCGTGTGGGTTCGAGTCCCACCACCGGCACCAACAAAAAAGGACAGCCAAAAGCTGTCCTTTTTTTGTTGGTGCAGCTAAGTGTGCCTGACGGCACGAGAAGTGATGCGACGCATCGTGAAGTAGCTGCGCAGTGAAGTTTGCTTCGCAAGTGTTTTGGCACACTTAACTTCACTTCGTGCGTAAGCACGATGCTTCACGGCGGTAACGCTGCTTCACTTGGCGAAGCCAAACTTCACAAAATAAACATAACAAAAGCCCGAATCAATTGCGATTCGGGCTTTGATGTTTTATTTCGTTTATACAGACACGTAGCAGTGCCAGTCGTCTTCATTGAAGTGCTTGATGACGGTGAAGCCGTTCTTTTCAATGGCAGCGCGGACTTCGTCCTGTCTGCCTTCGATGATGCCGCTTGCGATGAAGGTGCCGCCTTCCTTCAGGAACTCCTTCACAAAGCCGGACAGAGGGATGATGACATCGGATACGATGTTTGCGGTGACGATGTCATAGCCTGCGCCCAGTGCCTTGCGCATACCCTTGTCGGTCAGCACGTCCCCTGCGCGGATGTCAAACTGCTCAGCGGTGATGCCGTTGAGGGCAGCGTTGGACAGTGCTACTTCGGGAGCCTTGGGGTCGATGTCACAGCCTGCGCAGCGGTCACAGCCCAGAATGATGGCGCCGATGCCCAGAATACCGCTGCCGCAGCCCAGGTCCAGTACGCTCTTGCCGGGGGCTGCAACGTCTTCCAGTGCCATCAGACACATCTTGGTGGTTGCGTGGCTGCCGGTACCGAAAATCAGACCGGGGTCCAGCTTCAAAGGCAGTCTGCCGTTATCGGGAACCTGTTCCCATTCTGGGACGACTACCAGCTTGTTGCCGACTTCGATGGGCTTGTAGTATTCCTTCCAGTTGTTTTCCCAGTCGCTGTCCTCTACGAAAGCGGTCTCGGGCATTTCGCCCAGGAAGCTGGCAACGGAATTCAAAATTGCCTTGCCGTCTTCGTCGTCGGAGAGGTAGAACTTGATGCGGGAAATACCCTTATATTTGTTTTCCAGTTCCTCGTCCACATAGTCCCAGTATTCGTGGTTGTGTTCCAGGAAGTCCTGAAAATCTGCTTCGTCTTCCATAATCATGCCGCCTACGCCAAGGTCAGCCAGCTTCCAGCTCATGACTTCGGGGTCGGTGGTGCAGTTTACAATAACTTCGATCCAGCGCATAATAACGCCTCCTGTGTTGTGATAATAATTTATTGTAGCATAAGTGAGAGGGGATGTCAAAAGGGGGAAAAACGGACTGTCAGGGACGAATGCTACCGCAAAATCGTTACCGTGCATCTATATAGCGACAACAAACACCCTCGTACGAACTGAAAATCCCCCGCCGTGATGGCGGGGGATGAGATATATCATATGTCGAATTAATCCTTGGAGTCCATAATCAAGCCGTAGCCGCCGTCATTACGGGTGTAGACAACGGAGAAGGTGTCGCCTTCATTGGAGTTCTTGAATGCGTAGAAGCTGTGGCCCAGCAGGTTCATCTGCAGAATGGCTTCTTCTACGGACATGGGGTCGATGCTGAAGCGCTTGTTGCGAACAATCTTGAATTCTTCTTCGGGTTCGTCGGGAACGATGTGGATTTCGCGCTCAAAGGCATCGGTGCGGATTCTCTTTTCCAACTTGGTCTTGTTCTTGCGGATCTGACGTTCGATTGCAGCCACCGCAGAGTCGATGGAAGCACACATATCACTGGTCACTTCTTTTACGCGGTAATACATGCCGTTATTCTTGACGGTAACTTCTGCGATGTATCTGCCGCGCTCGGTGCTGAAGGTAATAAACGCTTCACTGTCGGACTTGAAATACTTCTGGATCTTGGAAATCTTCTTTTCCGCGTATTCCTTCATGGCAGGGGTAGCGTCCATTCTCTTTTCGGTGAATGTAAACTTCATCATAAAATCAGCTCCTTTGTGCTATTTGATAAGCGGAGGGGGGAAGTGCTTTGCTTATCTTGACTATATTATACCATGTTTCAGAAAAAAT
>JAZREI010000103.1:0-7766 GCA_045660685.1 Oscillospiraceae bacterium | reverse complement strand
CAGGGCAAAACCGGAGCTGAGCCAGCCGTACATGCCGCCAACCCCAACACCTGCCACAGCCTTGGAGCCCAGCATACCGATCCACGCCATATCCGTAATGCTGTATGCAGTTGACAAAAAGGACGAAGCCATAATGGGAAGGGCAAGGCGAATCAGAACCTTCAAAATCGGCCCACGCGTCAAGCTCCCCTGTACATTTTCTCTATCCATAAAAACCCTCTCGGACTGATTCCTTTCGGACTTGTTTTTTTGCTCGAAATATCATATCATTTTTCTATCCATGTGGCAACCAAAAAGCTGTTCACAAATTGTTTAAGGTTACGTCAGAATTCATTCAAGCAATTGTGTATCATATAAAATATAATGCACTCATAACGAAACCCAGCAAAAAGGAGAATCCCCATGTACGATCCTTACAACGACAAAAACAACCCTTACGAGCCCACTCGTGATGCATCTAACCAATATACCCCCTACGATATCCCCGCTCCTCGCAAGCCCGACCGCGGTGTTAGCAGCAGCAAGCTGGTAGCAGTAGCAGTGACCTGCTCTCTGTTGGGTGGTCTTGTGGGGGCAGGCGCTATGTCCCTCTTGGGCGGCTCTGCCGTTTCCAACATCACTGAAGGAGACCGTCCCTCCTCCGTACTGAACGTGAACTACACAGACACCTCTAAGGAACTGACCCTTGCAGAGCTGTACGCCAAAAACGTCAACTCCACCGTTGGCATCACCACTGCCATCACCACCAACTACTGGGGCTTCCAGACCACCCAACCCGCATCGGGTTCCGGCTTCGTGTTCAGCGATGACGGTTATATCCTCACCAACTATCACGTCATCAGCGGCGCAAGCTCCGTAACCGTCACCATGTATGACGGCAGCACCTATGACGCGGTCATTGTTGGCTACGATGCTTCCAACGACATCGCAGTGCTGAAAATCGAAGCTACAGGTTTGACCCCCGTTGTTCTGGGCGACTCCGACACCATCAACGTAGGTGACACCGTGGTGGCCATCGGCAATCCTCTGGCCGAGCTGACCTTCTCTTTGACCTCCGGTGTGGTCAGCGCTTTGAACCGTGAAGTAACCTTCTCCGACGGTACACGCATGGACTTGATTCAAACCGACTGTGCCATCAACAGCGGCAACAGCGGCGGCGCACTGTTCAACCTCTACGGTGAGGTCATCGGCATTACCAACGCCAAGTTCTCCTCCTCCGGCAGCGGTGCTTCCATTGACAATATCGGCTTCGCCATCCCTCTGAATACAATCCGAGACATTGTAGCCTCCATCATTGAAAAAGGCATCGTGGCAAAGCCCTACATCGGCATTTCCGTAGCAACCGTCAGCGAAGAGGTCAAGGGCTACGGCATCCCCGCAGGCGCCAGTGTGCAGGCAGTGGAAAAAGACAGCCCCGCTGAAAAAGCAGGTCTGCAAATCAACGATATCATCACCGAAGCAAACGGCATCGGCATCACCACAAGCTCCGAGCTGGTGGACATTGTGGGAGACTGCACCCCCGAGGATATCCTAAAGCTGACTGTATTCCGCGGCGGCTCCTATATCACCGTTGAAGTCACTGTCGGCGAAAAAATTAGTTCCGCCTTCGAAGAGCCCGCGCAGCAGAGTATGCAGCAAAATCAAGGCAGCAGCATCTTCCCCTGGGGCAATTACCGATAAGCGAAAAATCCCTGTTCCGAACGGAACAGGGACTTTTTTATTTTCTGTTTTCGTATGCGATTTCAAAGTCAGACTTTGGGGTATAGCTCTCACGGAGCTTGACCACCACCCTGCCATCCAGCACTTGAACACTGCCCTGCTGAGGGTACAGGGGCATCTCTGCAAATTCCTCACTGTCCGCAACCGCAATCACAACCGATTCTGCAGGCTCTTCCACAGGAACAGACAGCCAATCATTGAGGTAATGGTAGATGTGCTTGTTCAGGTGTGCGGGATTGTGTACAGGTACGGAATAGTGGTCCACCTGACTGTAGCTTTCCACAGTGGAGCGAATCTGCTCGTCAGGAATCGCCCCCACAAACAGCACCTCCATGCCCTGCTCATAGCCTTCGCAGGCTTCCACACGAGCCATCATACGGGTGAAATAGCTTTCCACCGCACGATGGGACTGTGCAGATGCGGTATACATCAGATTATTGGTGTTCAGGAAAAACAGCAGCAGCAAAGCGCACCACACGCAGGTCAGTCCACTCCGCAGCTTGGGAGCGGGACAGCCCTCCGCCAAATCCATAGCCATCAGTACAATGGCATACACCAGCACATGGGAGTACTTCATCAGAGGGGTAGGCTCGGAATAGGGAGAAATGATCTGACCGAAATTGATGGCCAGAGGGAAAATCACCACAAGCCCAAGCACAGTCACAGCACGCCACAGCTCGCTCCACATGTTCTCTTTGCTAATGTGCGCAAAGGTAAACGCAGCCCCAAGCACAAAGGTGATACAGTTCAGCACAGCAAACCACTCGGTAGCAAAGCCATTGGTTGCCCCGCTTACAAAGAAGAACTTCACCACCTGCTTATAAGCAGTCAAAATCAATGCAGGAAGCTGTCCAAAGGGATAACCGCTGCTTGCGGCATCCATCCCCAGATAAGACAGCAGCTCTACGCCCTTGACCTTCAGGAACACCTGCAAAATCAGGTAATACAGCACCGCCCCCAGCGCCAGATAAGCCATAAGCTTCAGACCGAGGAGCAGACAGTCCATAAAGCCGTTTTCACGTTCCAGCACACGACGCATCACTGCCAGCACCGACAGCCCAATGGCAATAGTCACGTACACCTGATAGGTGCCCATAGTCAGCGCCACCAGCACCACCGCCGCCGCGAAGCCACCCTTGCCACGCAAAGCCATCCAAACAGACAGCACCGCCATGAAGATGGCAAGGCAATAGGCAGAAGCGGTGAACATATACATAAAGGTGAAGCCCATAGAGGGAAACGCCGCCATAACCGCACCCAGCATAGCGCCCAAGGTACGGCTCTTAATGCGCAGCACATTCACCGCCAGACCGGCAGCCAGAGCAATAAGCAGCACAGACAGCAAACCAATCACCGCAGGCATCTGGGTAAAGTTGTTCAAAGCAGTTGCATAGTGCAAAAACCAACGCCCCGATACGGTCATCTGCTGCAAATCATACACACGGCTCAGCCCGTCGGAATTGGGAATCATATTGGTAAAGGCATATAAATGGGTCACATACCCTGCAATCAGCGCAGCAAACAATGCAGATTTCTCCGCACCGCCCACACGCTGCCACAAACGGCGGACCAATTCATCCAGTTTCATTCGGTTAACCTCCGATTAGAGTTCAATCATAGACATTATATTGGTTTTCCCACAGAAATGCAAGCAGTTGAACTACCCTCTTATTTCTGATATGATATCATATTATAAATCATTAAAATGGAGGAGTATGTGTGAAGCGTCCGAACAGCAGCAAAAAACAGAATATTCGGACAGGACTCATTGCAGCCGCAAGCTGTGTACTCACAGGCAGCATGCTCCTGGGGCTCCTCCACACGGGGGGCAATGCCCCTAGCCTCGGCAAGTCCGAAAATGCCACAGAGAGCTTTGAGCAAACAGTCAATAACCTGCTCACCACCGAATTGGGCGGCAATGCCGAAAATATACACTTCACCCCCACCCTCCGTGACAGTGACCTTATCGCGCCCGAGCCCAATCCCGACTGCTTCGGCACAGCTCGTTCTCCTTCCGAACTTTCTGATGTTCTCAAAGCCGCCGCTGACACGCTGGAGATTTCTTCTCCCCTGTTTACCGTGGACACCCCCATCAAGGAAGGCACTGACATCCAATACTATTTGGACGAAACCATCTTCGCCGTCACATGGAAGCAGTCTGTGCAGAACTGCACCTACACCTTTTCCGAGGTTAAAATCGCCCACCCCTCTCAATTCCGCCGTTTCTTCTCCGAAGGCAAATACAACAGCGGCATTCTCCACACCACCACCGAAATGGCCGCATCTGTCAATGCGGTAACCGCCTCCTCAGGAGACTATTACAGCTACCGAAACTTCGGCATCGTGGTCAACGAAGGCGTGGTACACCGCGCCAACGGACAGCTGTTGGACACCTGCTACATCGACGACAACGGTGACCTGCTGTTCACCTACGCCCGTGAGATTGACGGAAAAACCGAGGTGCAGGATTACGTAAACGAAAACAATATCCGTTTCAGCATTTGCTTCGGCCCTGTGTTGCTGGTAAACGGCTTCAACATGGTTCCTTTCTACTACAATTCAGGAGAAATCAACGAAAATTATCCCCGTGCGGCACTGTGCCAGCTGGATACGCTCCATTACGTTGTAGTCAGTGCAAACCAAGAAGCCCCCGATTATCAGCTTCCGAACGTCCACCAGTTTGCCAATAATCTTGCAGAACTGGGCATCCCCACCGCATACGCACTGGACGGCGGTCAAACCGCTTCCATTACATTCAACGACCAACTCATCAACACAGTCAGCTACGGCGCACAGCGAGAAATCAGCGACATCATTTATTTCGCCACCGCCGCTGACTTCCAACAGTGAGGACCGCCCATGAAACAAACATTGTCTAAGTTCTTGGGCTATATGTCCTTCATTCTGTTATTGGCAGCGGTCATTCTGACAATCTCCCTGAGAAACAGCTCTCCCATCATTGTGGGCTCTCTCTCAGAAGCCGATGTTCAAACGGAACGCTTCATGGATGCCGTTTGCAATGGTGATTTTGACACCGCTGAAAAGCTCATCAGCAGCAGCCATGACCTAACCCCAAAAGAAGAGCACACAAACCCTCTTACCAAAACCTTATGGGAGGCATACCGCAGCAATCTCACATACCGTTTCCATGGCGGCTGTTATGCTGATGATTACGGACTCTATCGAGATGTGACCATTACCGCACTGGACCTCCCTGCCTTAATGTCTGACCTGCAAACACGCTCCGCCATTGTGCAGTCAAACACGGACGAGGACCAAATCATGGAGAAACTGGCAGAAACTGCCGCCGACATGATTGCCCGTGGAGGCTACACCACCGAGCGCACACTGACTCTCCGGCTCACAGGGCACAGCGGAGACTGGCAGATTCAGATCACCCCACAGCTGATTGCCTTGCTGCAGGGCAGCATGGGAGGTGCATAAGGTGGAACAAATCGCTTTGATTTATAAGGGCGGCATCCTCTACGGCAGCTTCCTCATCATCACATTGGCTGTGTCTGCCGCTATTTGCGGCTTTCTCTGTCTGTATCTTCGCAAAAGCCATACCCCTGCCGCAGGCTTCGTTTCCGTACCCATCGCCTTGGCACTGTCTCTTGTATTATCCAGACTGCTCCATTGGTATGCATACGGAGAAAACTACCAAGGAATTTGGAACGCCCTGACCGATTACTCCGCAGGTGGCTTTGTGCTGTTGGGCGCATTCCCCGGATGTCTGCTGGCAGCAGAGCTGACGCGTAAAATAGGATTCCACCAAGATACCCCCGAAATGCTGGACTGTATGTGCCTTGCAGGCGGTTTCGCCATTGCAGTTGGCAGACTGTCCTCCTTTTTCAACGCATCATGTCGCGGCGGAATCGCAGACACCGTGCGCAGCTTGCCATGGGTTTGCCCCGTCATCAACTCTGTTTCCGGGGTGATGGAATATCGTCTGGCTACCTTCCTGTTGCAGGCATTTATCACCGCCGTCATCACTGTTTCGCTGGCAGCATATTATCGTAAACAGACCAAAACCTACAAAAACGGTGATGTCACTCTGCTGTTTCTGCTATTCTACTGCGCCGCACAAATCGTGCTGGACAGCACCCGTTACGACGCGCTGCATTTCCACAGCAACGGATTTATCAGCATCGTTCAGGTAGCCTGCGCTTTGACCATGGTATTTGTCATAGCGCTGCTGTCCATCCGCATGGTAAAAAAACACGGTCTGATTGTCTGGAATCTTTTGGCTTGGGGCACAATGCTGCCCTTGCTGGGGCTTGCGGGCTATATGGAATACCACGTGCAGCGTCACGGTGACAAGGCCATAGCATCTTATATCGTCATGTCCTTGTGTCTTGCCACAGTAACCGCCCTAACGGTTTACATTTACCACAGAGAAAAACTACCAAAAAAACGACCTGATTAAGCAGGTCGTTTTTTGTTATTTATATTTAGCATCCATTTCCGCGTAATAGGCTGTTAGTTCCGCATCCGCTGTCACAATACGCTCTATCAAATCATCCTCATAAATGGATTCATAAGGGAAGTCTCTCACCCTGACCTCCCCATTGGGGCGCATTCCCTCGTCGGGTCTTGGGTATTGCAGCACAAAGTCCATAGCTTTGAAAGGAATCCCCGCAGCATCAAACCGTTCCTTGATATCCAGCATGATTTCCGCCGCTCGCTCTACGGTCACGCTATCGCTGTCCACGTAGATGATGATATGTCCCGCCTGTTTTCCAAGCTCACGAATGTCGTAGACGTGGTCCAAAATCAGGGTACTTTGATCTATGGCGTAAACAGGAATATCCGTCACATTGGGATCGTTCAGTGCCTCGGGCGGATAAATTTCCAGTGTCCCGAACCCCCATCCATTTTCCGCTTTATAGGGATAATCGGGAGCCTCTAAAACAGTATCAACCAAGGCTCCATATTCCATTTCCAATCGATTTGCAGTCACAAATCCATCCAACACACTGTCATAGGTATCGTACCGCAGCTCACCCAGCATGGTGATATGCAAAGCAAATTGAGTGTCAATACTGGAATCGGAACGTATGTGAGCACAGTAATTTCCGTCTTTGAAGTTATAACCCATACCTTCGATATAGTAATCCGTATGAGAAAATTTTTCAGTCAGATATTCCTTGGCGGTCTTCTTAGCCAGCATGGCGGATATGGGATTACCATTCATAGCATTGGCAAACCACGCAAGTCCCGCAATCAGTACCATCGCCAACACAAAGGCAATGATGCGCATGGTTTTATTTTTCACGGGATTCCTCCTTTCCCAAGGCAAAGTGCAGCAGCCATGCCGCCGTCGCTCCTGCTACAGCAAACAGGGCGTACAGCGCGCACCATATGAGCAGCGTCAAAACATCCAAATGCTCCACACCCCGAATCAAACCGAAGGTGTTGGTCACAAAATGGGTCACAAGAATCATAAGGGGAACACCGTAAAGCGCTTTTCCCCGAAGCAGATAGTACCCCACCGCCCCAATCACAGGCATGATGACTGCATTCAAAAACAGCCCTTCCCCCGCTGTCAGGCTCACTCCGTACAGCACCCCGAACATGAGAACCATGGTCATAAAGAATCGGAGTTTTTTCCGAACTTTGTCCATGACTTTTCCGTTGTGGACAGGCACGAAAAGCTGTCCTTCATACAAGCCACGACAGTCTTCACAGGTGCGAATATGATTCTCCACTGCCGCAACACTATCTGCACTGGCGACCCCGTCGTGCACCAAGGGCATCAAATCCATACACATAACACAGGTGATTTGCATCTTTCACACACCCTCCTTTTCCAAATTCTTTTTGATTTTCGTCTTTGTTCTGAAAAACACCACACGAGCAGAGCTTTCGAAAATGCAATACCGCATACCAATCTCATAATAAGAGTAGCCTTCCAAGCGCATCCGCACCACATTGCGTGTCAGCTCCGATTCTCCTTGCAGCAATCCTTCCACCATTTGTACAGGGTTCTCATGTGGGTGTACATCGGACACACCAAAATCCAAATAATCTTCTATGTTTTCCATATG
>JAZREI010000102.1:0-25172 GCA_045660685.1 Oscillospiraceae bacterium | reverse complement strand
TGCGGTCAAATCAAAGATTTTAATAACGGAGCTGCCCTGAGTGCCTGTATAACGGCTGTCACCGCCGCAGATATTATCCGCAGCAATGCGCCCCTGCTTATTGGCAGGACCTGCCAAAGGAATCAGCGTGTCATTACCGGTTACAAAGTGCTTTACCTGTACGGCATCACCCACTGCATAAATATCCTTCACGGAGGTTTCCATGCGGTCATTGACCAAAACGCTGCCCTTCAAACCTGTTTCCAGACCTGCAGATGCAGCCAGAGCAGTATCGGGTGCAACGCCGATTGCCAGTACGACAATATCGCCGTGAATGGGAGTAGAATCCTTTACCAAAACATCCAGACCTCCGTCCGCTTCCACAAAGCCTTCTACGGTATGTCCCAGACACAGCTTGATGCCGTGCTTGCGCACTTCACTGTGAATAAACGCAGCCATATCGCTGTCATATGGATTCATCAGCTGCTTGGGTCTCTGTACGATGGTCACATCCATACCAAGCTCACGAAGATTTTCCGCAAGCTCTACGCTGATAAAGCCGCCCCCAACCATAACAGCAGACTTGGGATTGTTTGCCTTGATATATTCCTTAATCGCAAAGGTATCTTCCACAGTACGCAGGGTGAAAATCTTATCAGAATCCACACCGGACACTTCGGGAATCACAGCCTTTGCACCGGGAGACAGCACCAGCTTATCGTAGCTTTCAGCAAAAATCTCCCCTGTTTCCAGATTCTTCACGGAAACAGTCTTATTTTCGGAATCGATACTCTGCACCTCATGACGCACGCGCATATCCACACGGAAACGCTTCCAGAAGCTTGCGGGAGTCTGCAAGGTCAGTTCTTCAGGGTCAGTGATTACATCGCCGATGTAATAAGGCAGACCGCAGTTTGCATAGGAAATATAACCGGAACGCTCAAACACAACAATTTCAGCCTGTTCATCCAATCTGCGAATACGGGCAGCCGCAGTAGCGCCCCCTGCTACACCGCCAACGATAACAACTTTCATGATATAGTTACCACCTTTCAGGGCAATTAAATTCTGTACCCATCATAATGAAAAATTGTGTAAATGTAAATCGAGAAGATGTAAATTTTATGTATATCACAAAAAGAGGACAAATGTATGTCACATATTTCCAATTACTTTATTATAATAAAATATTTGTATTGACATTTTTCGTGTAAATGATACACTGAAGCTAATAATTGGAGAGGAGGAGGATAATGTCAAAAGAACTGATTCGTCTCGTCGATTGTGGTATGAGATTTGACGGCGAGACGGTATTGGATAACATTAATCTCTACATTAATGACAGTGAATTTCTGACCCTGCTGGGCCCCTCCGGCTGCGGCAAAACCACCACCCTGCGTATCATCGGCGGCTTCCTCACGCCTACCAACGGTGATGTGTTGTTTGACGGTGTCAGAATCAACGATGTACCTCCGCATAAGCGGCAGGTCAATACCGTTTTCCAGAAATACGCGCTTTTCCCCCATCTGGATGTATATGACAACGTTGCCTTCGGTCTGAGATTGGTACGCCCTAAGCTCAGCAAGAAGGAGATCGACACCCGTGTACTTGAAATGCTTGAGGTCGTATCCCTCAAGGGTTTTGAACACCGCAGTGTCAGCTCCCTTTCCGGTGGTCAGCAGCAGCGTGTGGCAATCGCCCGCGCACTTGTCAACCGCCCGAAGGTATTGCTTTTGGATGAACCTTTGGCCGCACTTGACCTGCGCCTGCGCAAGGATATGCAGCAGGAACTGAAACGTATACAGCAGCAGATGGGCATTACTTTTATATACGTAACCCACGACCAGGAAGAAGCCCTTGCAATGTCTGATACCGTTGTTGTTATGGACGGCGGCAAAATTCAGCAGATCGGTTCTCCCGAAGCCATCTACAACGAAGCTAAGAACGCTTTTGTACCCGACTTCATCGGCGAAAGTAACATCGTTGACGGCATCATGCGTTCCGACTACGTTGTAGAGATCAACGGACGCAAGTTCCCCTGTCTTGACGAAGGTTTTGCGCCCAATGAGCCTGTTGACGTTGTCATTCGTCCCGAAGACATTGACATCGTATCTCCCGAACAGGGTCAGCTCATCGGTACTGTTACCAGCGTTACCTTCAAGGGTATGATGTACGACATCATTGTTGACTTCCGTGATTTCAAGTGGCTGATTCAGACCACCGATTACAGTCCCGAAGGCGCTTCCATCGGCATCAAGATCGATCCCGACGGCATCCACATTATGAAAAAGAGCCATTATTCCGGTATGTTTGGGGACTACTCCTCCTTCTCCGAAGAATATGACGAACTGGATGTTCCCGTTGTCGATCCTGAGGAAGAGGAGAGCGGCGATGAAGAATAAGCTTTATCACGCGGCTACGCCTTATGTAATCTGGATGGCGCTGTTCGTAGTGGCTCCCATCATCATGGTGGTGCTTTATGCATTTACCTCTGCGGAGGGCGGGTTCACCTTTGCCAATTTCTTAAGCATGGGTACCTACACCGTAGTGTTCACCCGTTCCTTCAAGCTGGCAGCCATTGCGACTATCATCTGTCTTCTGATTGGTTATCCCGTTTCGTATATGATGAGCAAGGAAGGTCCTCAGTTCCAAAAGGTCGCCATGATATTGATTATGCTGCCTATGTGGATGAACTTCCTCCTGCGCACCTATTCCTGGATGTCCATTCTGGAAAATAACGGTTTGCTGAATCATTTTTTCCAGAACATTGGTTTGATCAATCTGTATAACCAGTACGGTATGCGATTCATCGAAGACTTCACCCCTATTGCGTATTTCCAAATGCTCAACACACAGGGCGCTGTCATTCTCGGCATGGTTTATAACTATCTTCCCTTTATGATCATGCCCATCTATTCCGTAATCGTAAAGCTGGATGGCAGCCTGATTCAGGCAGCACGAGATCTGGGCGCAAACGGACTGCAGGTATTTTACCGAGTCATTCTCCCCCTGTCTCTGCCCGGTGTCATTTCCGGCATCACCATGGTATTCGTCCCCTCCGTATCTACCTTCGCAATCAGTAAAATGCTGGGCGGCGGTACGGAAGTTCTGCTGGGCGACCTGATCGAACAGCAGTTCTTGGGCGGCGCGTATAACCCCCACTTGGGTGCAGCCATCTCCTTGGTTATGATGGTAATCGTTGTGGTATGCATGGTGGTTATGAATCGATTCGGTGAAGGCGAAGAACAGGCGGTGATGCTGTGAAAAAGAACACCACACTGTTTAACCGTGTTTTTACAGCACTGGTATTCCTGTTCTTGTACGCCCCCATTGTTATCCTTATCATTTTTTCGTTTAACTCCGGCAACAGCAGCTCTGTCTGGAAGGGCTTTTCCCTGACATGGTATGAGCAGCTGTTCAGCAACAGACTGATCATGCAGAGTGTGTACACCACCCTGCTGGTCTCCGTTTTGGCTACCGCAATCGCAACTGTGGCAGGTACATTTGCCGCCATCGGCTTCTACGCCATGCGCCGCAAATTCCGTGACCCCCTGCTGACCGTCAACAATATCCCCATGATGAATGCGGATATCGTTACCGGTGTCAGCATGTGTCTGCTGTTTGTTGCATTCTTCGGTTTCTGGAACGATTTTGTAAAGTGGTTCAATTCCGTTCAGATGATCATGACCCTGCCCCGTTTGAAAATGGGATTTGGGACTCTGCTGATTGCTCATATCGGGTTCAATATCCCTTACATCATTCTGTCTGTCAGCCCCAAGCTGCGTCAGATGGATAAGAATCTGGTAGACGCTGCGCAGGACCTCGGTTGCACATGGATGCAGGCATTCTGGCTGGTCATTCTGCCCGAAATCAAGCCCGGTATCATTTCCGGCGCACTGACTGCTTTCACCATGAGTATCGATGACTTTGTCATCTCTTACTTTACCGCAGGTTCTTCCACGTCTACCTTGGCGATGACCATCTACGGCATGACGAAGAAACGTGTCACCCCCGAAATCAACGCCATCTCCACCCTGCTGTTCCTGTTCGTTCTGCTGCTTCTGGTCATCATCAATGTCCGCGAAGCCCGCATGGAACAGCGCCGTGAAAATGAGCGTGCCATTGCAAAGAACGACGCTGATGCAGATATTTCTGCTGCAGAGCTGCCCGAATCCAACCCTTGGATCAAGCGTGGCATCATCGCATTTGCTGTAGTCTGTCTGGTATTCGGCTTGAGAGCTTTGAACACCGCGGGCAATCAGCGCGTGGTCAATGTTTGCAGCTGGGGTGAATACATCGACGACAGTCTCATCGAACAGTTTGAAGAAGAAACCGGCATTGCAGTCAACTATCAGACCGTTGAAAGCAATGAAGCATTGTATTCCCTGCTGAAAACGGGTGCCGGTGACTATGACGTCATCGTTCCTTCCGACTACATGGTGGCACGACTGATCGAAGAAGATATGCTTGCAGAGCTGAACTACAGCGACATTCCCAATTATCAGCTGATTGGTGATCGCTACAAGAGCCTCAGCTTTGACCCCATGAACAAATACACCGTCCCCTATACCTGGGGTACTGTCGGTATCATTTACAACACTACCATGGTAGATGAACCCATTACCAGCTGGAGTGCAATGTTTGACAGCAAGTATGCAGGCAATGTCCTCATGATTCGAAACTCCAGAGATGCTCTGGCGGTTTCCCTGCTGGACCTTGGCTATGACATCAACACGACCAATACCGACGAAATCATGGAAGCTTACGAGCATCTTTCCGAAGCAAAGGAAAAGGGTGTCTATCAGGCCTTCGTCATGGACGAAGTTTACAACAAGATGGAAGGCGGCAACGCTGCCATGGCTGTCTACTATGCAGGTGACTACCTTTCCATGCTGGAAAACAATGAAGACCTTGCCTTTGTGGTTCCCGAAGAAGGTTCCAACTGGTTCGTTGACTCCATGTGTATACTGAAGGATGCACAGAACAAGGACGAAGCAGAAGCTTGGATTAACTTCATCGCAGGCACCGACGCCAGCCTGAAGAACATGGACTACATCTGGTACGCCTCCCCCAACCGTGAGGCTCTGGAAAAGTACCCCGAATATTACATGGAACAGTACGAAGAAGAGCTGGACCCTGAAATTTTCGAAATCATGGCACCTGCCGATGAAACCCTGGAACGCTGCACACTGTACAAAAATCTCCCCAAGGACATTCTCACACTGTACAACGACCTTTGGACCAAGCTCGGCATCTAAAAACAAACAAAAAACCTCACTGCTAAGCAGTGAGGTTTTTATTTTACTTAAAACAGAGACATCTGGCTGGTGTCGGGCAAGTCACCCAACGCACCGAGAGCCTTCAGAGTCTGCAAGTGGGTCTTGGAAACCTTGGGGCATGCCTCGGAAAGTTCTTCCACGGACAGGAAGTTCTTGCCACTCTTGGCTGCATTGGCAAGGTCATAGGCTGCCGCTTCGCCCAAACCACCAATGGACACAAAGGGCGCACGAAGCTGCTTTTCATTGGCAATCAGGAACTTCGTAGCATCGCTGTCCATAACGCTCATGGGCGCAAAGGAGAAACCACGCATATAGAACTCATATACACTGTCCAGTGTGGTGAGAATATCATCTTCCGTAGCACTGGTCTGCTTATTGCGCAGTTCATTGATTTTCGCACGAACCTTATCCAATCCCTGTGTCATCAATTCCGCATCGAATGCGTTTTTCTGACTGCGGCGATAGAAGTATGCAGAGTAAAACGCCAAAGGTCTGTGGACCTTAAACCAAGCAATACGGAACGCCATCATAACATAAGCCACAGCATGAGCCTTGGGGAACAGATACGCAATCTTACGCATAGACTCAATGTACCACTCGGGAACTTCCTTCTCCTTCATGATTGCTTCCGCATCACCGGGGAATTTACCGGAACGCTTTACCTTGCCCTTACGTACATCTTCCATAACCTTAAACGCAAGGTTGGGCGCCATACCGACCTGGATCAGATAAATCATAATGTCATCTCGACAGCCGATACAGTCATTAACGTCAACGCCTTCGTTGACGACCAGTTCACGGATATTACCCGCCCAAACGTCCGTACCATGAGAGAAGCCGGACAGACGAATCAGCGTATCAAACTGCGTGGGCTGGGTTTCCACAAGCATGTTACGGGTAAAGCCCGTACCGAATTCAGGGATACCCAGTGTACCGGTCTTACCGATGACAGGGTCACCATCCGCCAATCCCAAAGGCGCAGGAGACTTGAAGATACCCATGGTTTCGGGGTCGTCCAAGCGAATTTCACGAGCATTGACCCCTGTCATATCCTCCAGCATACGAATCATGGTGGGGTCATCATGCCCCAGCTCGTCCAGCTTGAGGAGGTTATTTTCCATACAGTGATATTCAAAGTGTGTAGTCTTAATACCGCAGGTGGGGTCTTCCGCTGCCCACTGAATGGGACAGAAGTCGGTTACTTCCATATCCTGAGGAATAACGACCAGACCACCGGGGTGCTGGCCCGTACTGCGTTTTACGCCGACACAGCCCTTAGCCAGACGGTTTTCTTCCGCCTTGGACACCTGCATACCGCGTTCTTCCAGATACTTCTTCGCCATACCGAATGCAGTCTTATCCGCCAGTGTGCCGATGGTGCCTGCCTTAAACACATGGTCATCACCGAACATCTCACGGGTATAGTTGTGGGCATTTGCCTGATATTCACCGGAGAAGTTCAAGTCAATATCGGGGGTCTTTTCGTTACCGGGATAACCAAGGAAGGTTTCAAAAGGAATGTCAAAGCCGTCCTTGCTGTATTCCGTACCGCACACGGGACAGGGCTTATCGGGCATGTCCGCACCGCAGCCGTAAGAGCCGTCTGTGATGAACTCGGAATGCTTGCAATTGGGGCATACATAGTGAGGAGGCAAGGAGTTTACCTCGGTAATGCCCGACATATACGCCACCAGAGAGGAGCCAACAGACCCTCGGCTGCCAACCAGATAACCATGCTCCAGAGAATTCTGTACCAGCTTCTGGGCGCTCATGTAAATAACGTCGTATTCATGGTCCAGAATGGTACGCAGCTCTGTGTTGACTCGCTCGGTAACCAGCTCGGGAGGATTTTCCCCATAGATGCTGTGCATCTTATCCAGAACCAGTCTTTCCAAGTCTTCCTTGGAATTTTCGATCTTAGGCGCAAACAGGTCACGGGGCAGCAAGTCAAATTCCTCTACCTGATCCGCAATCTTGTTGGGATTGGTAATAACCACTTCATAGCACAGTTCTTCGCCCAAATACTCGAATTCCTTCAGCACTTCTTCCGTGGTACGGAAGTAAATAGGCAGAGGCTTGTCCGCATCGGAGAATTTCTTGGAAGCCAGCAGAATCTTACGGTAGATTTCATCCTCGGGATCGAGGAAATGTACGTCGCAAGTGGCAACAACAGGCTTATCCAGCTTCTTGCCTAAAGCAATGATGCGGCGATTGATTTCCTTCAAATCCTCCTCATCACGAACAGTGCCGTTTTCAATGAGGAAGTAGTTATTGAACAGAGGCATGATTTCCAGATAATCGTAGAAGGATGCGATTTTCTCCAGTTCCTGTTGGCTCTTGCCGCGAAGCACTGCATCATACAGCTCCCCTGCTTCACAGGCGGAACCAACAAAAATACCTTCACGGTACTTTTCGATTACGCTTCTGGGCATCATGGGATGCTTACGGCTCTTATTGTAATAATCAATCTGGGATGCGGAAATAATCTTATACAGATTTTTCAGACCTGCCTTATTCTTAACCAGCAGGCAAATATGCTGGTTTCTGCCAATATCCATACGATGCAGGTCAGCAACCGCACCGTTGATATCATTGATGGTCTTGGCACCGCGCTCTGCCAGCATGGGAATAAACTTATCCATAATGCGGGCAACCACCGCAGCGTCATCGTATGCACGATGGTGATTAAAATCGGGCAGCTTCAGCTTTCTGGATACGATGTCCAGCTTAAATCGCTTCAGTTCCGTCATCAGACACTGGGACAGTACCAAAGTGTCGATTACAACAGGGTCAAATTCAATATTGTTTCGCTTGCAGGCTTCCTTCATAAAGCCTGTGTCGAAGCTTGCGTTATGTGCAACAATGGGACGACCGCCCACAAACTCCAGGAATTTGCGCATAGCCTCCCCTTCATCGGGAGCGTCCTTCACATCCTCATCGGAAATACCCGTCAGACGCTTGATATCGGGAGGAATGGGCATATGGGGATTGACAAAGGTCTGGAATGTATCCTTAATTTCGCCGCCGCTGAACAAAACCGCACCGATTTCAGTCATGCGGTCGTTCACAGCACTCAGGCCTGTGGATTCAATATCAAATGCCACACATTCGCAGTCCATAGGCAGGTCACAGCTGCCAACCACAGGCTGCTTAATATTCAGGTCATCCACAAAATAACCTTCTACGCCGTAAATGACCTTTACGCCATAGTCCTTGCCTGCGTGCCACATATCGGGAAACGCCTGTACAACGCCATGGTCAGTAACAGCTACCGCAGGAATGCCCCATTCTTTACAGCGCTTAATCAAATCCTTGGGTTCGGTCAATGCGTCGGTATTGGAGAATCGGGTATGTAAATGCAGCTCAATGTGCTTTTCGACCGCATTGTCCATGCGCTTAGCGCGCTTTTCCTTCCAGATGTTACGGAAATCCAGAATGGTATCATCGTCGAACTTATTGTAGCCCATCTTACCCGTAACAGTAATATAGTCACCTACCTTGACCTTACCAAGCACAGCCTTTTCCTCATCAGTGCTGAGGAAGCGACTGCATCGAACAGAGCCCGTATAGTCTGTCATTTCGAAGGTAAATACAATAGCATCGTGCTTGGGCACTTCTCGGGAATCGGTAAAGAACACCTCACCCGTAACCGCAACGTCACCGGACTTTGCAGTCAGCTCGTTCATCGGAGTAATCTCACGGACCTTCACCTTACGGCCAAAAACAGGTGCATCGTCAGCCTTTTCCTTTTCCAATTCCTTGGGGAAAGACGGAATAATCAACACACCGCTCAAACCATAGTCCCCGGTAATACGCCCCTGAATGGCAGACAGCTCCGATGCGGAAGGCGCCTGTTGGAAATAGGCAGCTATGTCCATACTATTTCGTTTTTCATCAATGACGATTTCCGTCACAAATGCATTCTGCAGACCACCGCACATGTCTTCCATGCCGCTGCAGCCGGGCAAAATTTCCAAAAATGGTATTTTAGCCATTATGTTACGTCCTTTTGAATCATTTCAATCAGGGCATCGCAGAGCTGGTCCTCGGGTACACGGCGAATGATTTCACCCTTTTTAAAGAGGATACCATTCCCCTTGCCACCTGCAATGCCGTAGTCGGCCTCTCTGGCTTCACCGGGGCCGTTAACTACGCAGCCCATAACCGCAACGGTAATATCACGGTCAATACCTGTTAGGCGCTGCTCTACTTCACCTGCAAGAGAGATCAGATCAATCTCGGTTCTGCCGCAGGTAGGGCAGGAAATCAGGCGCAAACCACCTTCCCGCAGCCCCGCAGCCTTCAAAATTGCAATACCTGTGGTTACTTCCTCCACAGGGTCACCTGTCAAGGACACGCGAATGGTATTGCCGATGTCCTCGCACAGCAGTGTACCAATGCCAACAGCAGACAAAATCGTGCCGTTCTTCACAGTACCTGTTTCGGTAACGCCTACGTGGAGAGGATATTTGAATTCCTCTGCTGCCAGTCGGTAAGATGCGATGGTCAGAGGAACGGAAGAAGTCTTCAAAGACAGGCAAATATCGTCGAAATCATAGCGATTGAGCAGCCGAACTTCCTTACGAGCGCTTTCCACCATGGCTTCCGCAGTGGGGTGACCATACTTTTCCAAGAGCTTCTTATCCAGACTGCCCGCATTGACCCCAATACGAATGGGGATATTCTTGCGACGGCAGATTTCCGCTACCGCCTTTACATTTTCATCGGCCCCGATATTGCCCGGGTTGATGCGAATTTTGTCCACACCACGTTCCGCAGCTTCCAGCGCCAGACGATAGTCAAAATGGATATCCGCTACGATAGGCAGCGGAGAGCCTTCTTTAATGGCGCTGATTGCACGAGCTGCTTCCATATCGGGCACAGCAAGGCGCACAATATCACAGCCCGCAGCCGCAAGAGCCTTGATTTGACGAAGGGTTCCTTCCACATCGTGGGTTTTGGTATTACACATGGACTGAACCGCAACAGGATGATTGCCACCAACGGGCACGTTGCCCACATGGATTACAGAGGTATCAAATCGTTTCATAACTCACCCAACCATTCTCATTACATCATTGAACATCACGTAAACCATCAATGCCATCAGCAGCACAAGGCCTACGGTATGAATATAGCCTTCATATTTGGGATCGAGCTTGTGCCCCAAAAGCTTTTCCACGGGCCACAGCACAATCAGGAAGAAAATGCGTCCACCGTCCAGCGCAGGAATGGGCAGCAAATTCATGATTGCCAGATTCACAGCAATAAACGCCGCAAAGTACAGCAGATTGATTACACCTACGACAAACGCACCGGAGGACTGTCCCAAATCATTCATAGCCCCTACAATGCCCACAACACCACTCAGGTCATTGACACCGTACAAGCCCGACACAAGAGATTTCAAGCTGTCCCAAACAAGCCCGGAGAAATCCATAGCATGATACCATGTATAACGGAGCATCTCAAAAAGCCCCTCTGCGTAATCTTCAAAATAGAATCCATAGCGCAGAACATCTGCTTCGTCATATTCTCGCAGGGTAACCGTCATGTCGTCCAAGGTCACCAGCTTACCGTCACGTCTCACAGTGATGTCATGGACATCGCCGCCCTGACCCAAATACTGGGATACATCGCCTACAACATAGATTCTATGGCCGTCAATTTTATAAAACTCGTCGCCCACCTGCAAAGCCTGTTCTCCCTGATAGGGGCAGCCTTCCATAAAGCTGGTAACGACGGCAGTCTTGGGTGCGCTGTACAGAAATACAATCAGAATCAGCAGCAGACCAAACAGAAAATTCAATGCAGCACCCGCGGTCAAAATCACCGCTCTTTTCAAAGGATGCTGCGCAGTAAAGGAACGGGGATCTTCGGATTCTTCGTCCTCCCCTTCCATAGCACAATAGCCACCGATAGGCAGCAAACGCAGAGAATACAGCGTTTCTTCCCCCTGTTTTTTGAACAAAAGGGGGCCCATACCGATGGCAAACTCACGAACTTTCACGCCGCAGAGTTTGGCCGTAATGAAATGGCCAAACTCATGAACAGCGATCAAAATTCCAAATAATATAATGGAAATTAAAATGTACATTAACCAAAATGCTCCTTGACATAGATGCGAGCTGCAAGGTCAGCTTCAAGAATTGTTTCCAAATCAGGCTTAGCAGTAAACTTAACGTGTTCCAAAGCTTCCGCAACACTTCTGTAAATCTGATTATAGCCGATTTGATGGTTCAAAAACAGTGCAACCGCAACTTCGTTGGCAGCACTGAGAACCGTTGTGGCGGTACCGCCGATTTTTGCCGACTGAATCGCCATATCCAAACAAGGCAGCTTCTTCAGGTCGGGCTTTTCAAATGTCATTTTCCCCAGAGAGAAGAAATCCAAACGGTCGGAATCGGATGCCGCACGTTCAGGATAGGTCAGTGCCAGCTGAATGGGCAGTTCCATATCGGGAACACCCAGCTGTGCAATGACGCTGCCATCCACCAGCTCTACCATAGAGTGTATGATGCTTTCGGGATGAACGATGACTTCAATATCATCAGGCTTGCAGGCAAACAGGTGCATAGCCTCAATGAACTCCAGACCCTTGTTCATCATGGTGGCGCTGTCAACGCTGATCTTCGCACCCATACTCCAGTTGGGGTGCTTTACAGCCTGTTCGGGGGTAATGTGTTCCAGTTCCTCAATGGGTCTGCCGCGGAAAGGACCACCGGAGCCTGTCAGCAGAATCTTACGCAGTTCACCGGGGGCTCTGCCGCAAAGGCACTGGAAAATAGCGGAATGTTCAGAGTCCACAGGGAGAATTTCCGCCCCTTTTTCCTTGGCACGTGCCATAACAATGTCACCCGCGCATACCAAGGTTTCCTTGTTTGCAAGGGCAATGCGCCTGCCGGTATCGATTGCGGCCAGAGTAGGCTTCAGTCCGATTGCACCGGAAACCGCAGTCACAACACAGTCAGCGGATTCAATGGTAGCCGCTTCAATCAAGCCTTCTTCCCCTTCCGCAACGCGGATATTCGTATCGGACAAACGGGAACGCAGCTCAGCGGCCGCATCATGGTCAAACACAGCAACCAGCTCGGGATGCAGTTCACGAGCCTGCTGTTCTGCCAATGCTACGCTTTTCTGAACAGAAATCGCCTTAACAGGTAGGTTCAAACGCTTAGCTACATTGATGGTCTGCTTACCGATAGAACCGGTAGAACCCAAAATAGAAATTGCCTTTACCATATTTTCACCCTCACATTACAGCAGGAACCCACATCATGAGCAGTTCAATCAAGGGAGCAATAAACAGCATACTGTCAAAACGGTCCAGCACACCGCCATGACCGGGAATAATGTGGCTGTAGTCCTTCACATCGTGAAGACGCTTAATTGCGGAGAAGGACAAGTCGCCCAGCTGACCTGCCAGACTGCCCAGATAACCGTACACCGCTAGCACCAGATAGTTGACTGTGTGACCCGCAGCGGACATTGCAATACCATAAATCAGCATGCAAACGATGGTACCGAGAAAACCGCCTGCACTGCCTTCGATGGTCTTCTTGGGAGACAAACGAGGTGCCAGCTTATGCTTGCCGAGGAACATCCCTGCAAAATACGCAAAGGAGTCACTTGCAAACGCTACAATGAATACCATCAGCAGCAAATAAGGACCGCTCTCCATCATATCAATACGAATGAGAGAGGTGAACAGCATAGGCAGAACGAAGCCCGCAAACAAAACCATGACCACCGGATCAAAGCTCATCTGTTCTTCGCGCATAATGCTGATCATCAATTCGCAGAACATCACTACAACAAGTCCCCAGAGCACAAAACGCTCTGTGAGCAGGTCAGCACCAAGACTTGTGCCGAAGGGAAGCAAAAATGCCCCAACCGCAGCATACGCAACCATGCGCAAAGGCATAGCGGGACTTACACATTTCAAAAGTTCCCATGCCGCGATAGCAGCTACCGCGCCCAAAGCCGCACCAAACATCCAAATGGGTGCGAACAGGATCAATATAAAAATCAAAGGAATGGCGATTACGCCAACCAAAATACGCGTTTTCAAAGTTTTACGCCTCCATATCTGCGGTCTCTGCGCTGATATTCCGCAATTGCTGCGTTGATGTCAGCTTTTGTAAAGTCAGGCCACAGGGTATCGGTAAAGTAAAGTTCGGAATATGCAGACTGCCACATGAGGAAGTTGGACAAACGCAATTCCCCACCGGGTCGAATCAGCAAATCGGGATCGGGAACACCTGCGGAGAACAGGTACTTATTGAAGGACTCTTCCGTAAGCTCCGTAACGCTCCCCTGCTTGTATTCTTCGGCAAATTTCATAATGCCGCGAATGATTTCATCACGACCGCCATAGTTCAGGCAAATGTTTACCTGACAGCCATCATAGTGCTTGGAAATCTCACGGGTACGTTCAATCAGCGCAAGCAGCTTAGGGGACAAAACAGATACATCCCCAAAGAACTCCATTTTGACCTTGTCCTTTTCCATGCGGTCAATGGCCTCGAACAAGTACTTTTCCAAGAGTTCCATAATGGTATCCACTTCAGCTTGGGGACGCTTCCAGTTTTCCGTGGAAAATGCATACACGGTCAAATAATCCAGACCGATTTCTTTGCAGTAAGTGGCAATGGTGCGGAAGGTTTCCGCACCCGCAGCATGACCCATTGTTCTGGGCATACCGCGCTTCTGCGCCCAGCGTCCGTTGCCATCCAAAATAATGGCAATATGGCGGGGAAGGTTGTCAAAATCAACCTTCTCCGCCTGTTTGGTTGTTTTCTTAAAGAATAAACTCATACCAAATATTGCACTGCAGCAATTCTTTTAGATTGCGTACAGTTCCTTTTCCTTCTTTGCAGTCATGTCATCGACCTTCTTGATGTATTCGTCGGTCATCTTCTGCATGTCCTTTTCCAGACCCTTCAGGTCGTCTTCGGTGATTTCGGAAGCCTTCTGCTGCTTCTTGTAGGTATCCATAGCGTCACGACGGATGTTACGGATAGCAACCTTGCATTCTTCGCCGTACTTCTTAACCTGCTTTGCCAGATCCTTACGACGTTCTTCGGTCAGCTGGGGGAACAGCAGACGGATGCACTTACCGTCGTTGGTGGGGTTGATGCCCAGATCGGAAGTCAGAATTGCCTTTTCAATGCCCTTCAGAATGGAGCTGTCCCAAGGCTGGATAACCAGAGAACGAGGATCGGGAGAAGAAATGGAAGCCACCTGCTGAATGGGGGTGGGGCTGCCGTAGTATTCTACCTGAATGTGGTCCAAAACACCTGCGTTTGCACGGCCCGCACGAACGGTTGCAAATTCGCTTGCCAGATGATCCAGAGACTTCTGCATTCTTTCCTTAAATTCCTTGTGGCTAGACATATTTATTTCCTCCTGAAAAATATAATTGATTAACTTATTTAGTAACGGATGTGCCGATCTTTTCCCCCAAAATCACACGAACAATGTTTTCGGGTTCCTTCAGCGCAAACACTTCAATGGGCAGGTCATTTTCCATAGCAATGGAAGTTGCCGCAGTATCCATAACCGCCAGATGCTGTGCCAGCATTTCGTCGTATGTAATGGTGTCATACTTCACAGCGGTGGGATCCTTATTGGGGTCAGCGGAATATACGCCGTCGATATTCTTTGCCAGCAAAATTGCTTCCGCTTCAATTTCCAGCGCTCTGAGAACGCCTGCAGTATCGGTGGTGAAATAGGGATTGCCGGAGCCTGCGCCAAAAATTACAACACGACCCTTATTCAAGTGACGAACAGCAGCTTCCTTGGTGAAGGTTTCACCAAATGCGGGCATGGGAGTCGCGGTCATGACTCTTGCATCTACGCCGTTCTGTTCGAACACGTCGCTCAGTGCCAGTGCGTTCATGACAGTAGCCATCATACCCATACGGTCAGCACGGGTACGATCCATTTTGCCTTCGCCGTTCTTTACGCCTCTCCAGAAGTTGCCACCGCCTACAACGATACCAACCTGTACACCCATATCGGTGCACTTTTTAATAGCAAGGCAAACTTCCTTCATAACCGCAAAGTCCAGACCGGTGCCCTTTCCGCCGGACAACGCTTCGCCGGACACCTTCAACAGTACTCGACGATATACAGGATTGTTCTGGGACATATGATTACCCCTTTCAATATTATACATGATCATACTGTACAGCCGACCTTTGACGCAATAACCTAAGCTCATTCATCAAGGCAAAACTATACAGACTTATTCTACCACAAAAATACACTATTGCAAATGACAAATTTCTTACAACCTTCAGATTATAATGATTTCCATGAACATCATTTATCTCGACATTCTATTTTTAGTAAATTTCATATGCGATTACATTCTATTATTGTGTACCGCCCGTGTGGGAGGTGCAGTCATTCACAGAGTCCCCATTCTGCTATCCTCCATTCTTGGAGGCGTCTACGGCTGTCTTTGCAGTTTGCCCGACCTTCCTTGGTTAGGTCATCCCCTGCTCAAAATCAGCTGCAGTGTATTGCTCTGTTTAATATCCTTCAGCGGCGAGCACCATCTGCTTCGATGCACCTGCATTTTTCTGTGCATCTCCCTAATGGCCGGGGGCTTTCTGTCTGCTGCAACCATGACATACAACGGCATCCAATACATACCCATGCATTTCAAAAGTCTGCTTCCTGCATTTTGCATCGTTTACTGTATTTTAAGCCTCTTTTTTCGCAATATCCCTCAGCTTCATAGGCGAGCACACCACACAGTCACCGTCTCACTAAACAATCAATCAGTATCCTTTCGTGCCCTGCGTGACAGCGGCAATGAGCTGTACGACCCCATCACTAATCGACCCGTACTCATTTGCCGCCCCGATACCCTGTACCCACTATTTTCCCGGTCCGTCACGTGGGACGATGACCCCTACCGTCAGTTTGCTTATCTAAGCAGTCTGGAACCATATCAAAGCAGAATGCGCCTGATTCCCTGCTGCACGATTACAGGAAGCGGAATACTTCTGGCCTTTCACGCTGACTCCGTCACCATCAACGGAAGGCCTGAACCCCATATCGTTGCTTTTTCTCAGGTCGACTTTTCCCCGGAATCCCCATACCAAGCCATATATTAGGAGGAATTATGATAAAACAACATAAGAACCTACATATCACCCTAAAGTGGAAGCTCATGTCCGCCTTCATACACACACCTTGTATATTCTACATTGGCGGAAGCGATACGCTCCCCCCTCCCCTGAATAAGCAGGATGAAGATACCGCCATTGTCCAAATGACCAACGGAAGCTTATATTACAAGCAGCTGCTCATTGAGCATAATCTCCGCTTGGTGGTTTATATTGCGAAACGCTTTGAAAACACGGGAATCGGCTTGGAAGACCTGATTTCTCTGGGTACCATCGGACTGATTAAGGCAATCAATACATTTAACCCCACCAAAAACATCAAACTTGCCACATACGCATCACGATGCATTGAAAACGAAATCCTCATGTATCTGCGAAAATACAGCAATGTAAAAACCGAGGTCAGTCTGGATGAACCCCTGAATACAGACTGGGACGGAAACGAGCTTCTGCTGTCGGATGTGCTGGGCACCGAGGATGATGCGGTCAGCCGCCCCTTAGAGGATGATGCGGACAAAAAAATGCTTCGTGAATCCATAGCTGCTCTGAATCCCCGTGAGCGCAGAATCATCGAACTACGCTTTGGTCTGCATGGCAGTCGAGAATATACCCAAAAGGAAGTGGCTGAAATCATGGGCATCAGCCAAAGCTACATCAGCAGATTGGAAAAACGCACCATTAGCAGGCTGCAAAAAGAAATGGCAAGAAGAATGGAATAAAAGCCTCCTCGGAAATTGACGTTGCAATGCAAATATGGTATGATACAACCAGTCGAAAAACTATAGAAAAGAAAAATAAATAGTAAGGGAGATACATATGGATTATCAGGAAATTTGCAAGAATGCCCGTGAAATTTTCGGCAAGAATTGTCTGGTATGCCCCACCTGCAACGGCAGGGCATGCGCTAACAGAATCCCCGGCCCCGGCTGCAAGCCCCCCGGTCTGACCGCAGTTCGCAACTACGATAAGTGGCAGGATATCTTTGTCAACATGGATACCATCTGCAGCAACGACACCCCCGACACCTCTTTCGAGCTGTTCGGCAAGCAGTTCAAGTACCCCTTCTTTGCTGCTCCCATCGGCTCCATGAAGATGCATTACGGCGGTGAACACACCGACGTTACCTACAACGAACTGCTGATTCCCGGCTGCATTGATGCAGGTATCGCAGCATTCACCGGCGACGGCGTTGACCCCGAAGTTATGCTGTCCTCCGCTCGCGTTATGAACGAGCTGGGCGGTATCGGCGTTCCCGTTATCAAGCCTTGGAACATTGAAGCAGTTAAGGAAAAGCTGGACGTTCTGAACGCAACCAACATTTTCGCAGCAGCAATGGACATTGACGGTGCAGGTCTGCCCTTCCTGAAGGCTATGAACCCCAATGCAGGCAGCAAATCCGTAGCAGAACTGCGTGAAATCATCGAATATGCAAAGATGCCTTTCATCCTGAAGGGTATTATGACCGTAAAGGGCGCTGTAAAGGCTGTTGAAGCAGGTGCAAAGGGCATCGTAGTTTCCAACCATGGCGGCCGCGTTCTGGGCAACTGCCCCTCTACCGCTGAAGTTCTGGCTGACATCGTTGATGCAGTTGGTAAGGACATCGTCATCATGGTTGACGGCGGCATCCGCACCGGTTCGGACATCTTCAAGGCACTGGCAATCGGCGCTGACTGCGTTCTGATTGGTCGTCCCTACGTTCCCATGGTATATGGCGGCGGCAAGGAAGGCATTAAGGTCTACACCGACAAGCTGGGTGCAGAACTGGTTGACACCATGACTATGTGCGGTGCACATTCTCTGGACGAAATCAGCAGAGACATGATTTACTTCGCAAAGTAAGACATTATGCTTTTAAAGCAGACGGAAAATTTCCGTCTGCTTTATTTTTTCCAAAAATAGACTATCTTATTTCAGAATTATGTGATATGATAATTCTGTCTGTAAAGAAAATTTTAATCTGGAGGCTACGAATGATTACTGTTGACAATCTTTCCATGCAGTTTGGCGGCTCTGTGCTGTTTTCCAAAGTCGACCTGCAGTTTACCGCCGGCAACTGCTACGGCATTATCGGTGCAAACGGTGCAGGCAAATCCACCTTTGTAAGAATCCTTTCCGGTGAACTGGAAGCATCCTCCGGTCATGTGCATATCGATCCCAAGGCACGTATGTCCGTGCTGAAGCAGGATCAGTTCATGTATGACGAATACACCGTTATGGATACTGTCATCATGGGCAACCAGCGGCTGTACGACTGCGGCAAGGAAAAGGACGCCATCTACATGAAGGAAGACTTCACCGATGAAGATGGTCTGCGCGCAGCAGAACTGGAAGAAGAATACGCAGAACTGGGCGGCTGGGAAGCTGAATCCGACGCAAGCCGTCTGCTGCAGGGTCTGGGCATTACCCCCGACATGCATTACAACATGATGAGCGAAATGGATCCTCGTCTGAAGGTTAAGGTACTGCTGGCACAGGCACTGTTCGGCAACCCCGACATCATCCTGCTGGACGAACCTACCAACAACCTGGACTTGGCAAGCGTAGTTTGGCTGGAAGACTTCCTCATGGACTACGAAGGCACCGTTCTGGTTGTATCTCATGACCGTTACTTCCTGAATAACGTATGTACCCACATCGTCGATATCGACTACGGCAAGATCAGAATGTACGTGGGTAACTACGACTTCTGGTACGAATCCAGCCAGCTGATGCAGAAGCTCATGCGCGAACAGAACAAGAAGGCTGAACAGAAGATTGAAGAACTGCAGGCCTTTATTCGCCGATTCTCTGCAAACAAGTCCAAGTCCCGTCAGGCAACCTCTCGTCGTAAGCTGCTGGACAAGCTGACCGTTGAAGAAATGCCCGCGTCCAGCCGCCGTTACCCCTGGGTTGGTTTCCAGGCACAGCGCGAACCCGGCAAGGACCGTCTGTTCGTCACCGAAATCAGCAAGACCGTTGACGGCGTAAAGCTCCTGAACAATATCTCCTTTATCATGAACAAGCAAGATAAGATTGCCATTATCGGCAAGAACGAACTGGCAGTTACCATGCTGTTCAAGATCCTCATGGGCGAAGAAGAACCCGATTCCGGCAACATCAAGTGGGGTGTATCCACCACCCAGACCTACTGCCCCAAGGACAACAGCGAATACTTCGACGGCTGTGAATATGACCTGATCGACTGGATGCGTCAGTTCTCCGAAGACAAGCGCGAAAGCTACCTGCGTACCTTCCTGGGTCGTATGCTGTTCTCCGGCGACGACGTTTACAAGAACGTCAGCGTTCTGTCCGGTGGTGAAAAGGTACGCTGCATGCTGTCCAAGATGATGCTCAGCGGCGCAAACGTACTGCTGTTTGACCAGCCCACCAACCATCTGGACCTGGAAAGCATTGCTGCGCTGAACAATGGTATGGAAGCATTCCCCCACAATATCATCTTCTCCTCTCATGACCATCAGCTGACCCAGTCTGTTGCAAACAGAATCATCGAAATCACCGATGACGGCATTATCGACCGTATGTGCTCTTACGACGATTACATGCAGCTGTTCAAGGACAAGTAAAACAACCAACAAAAAGCCACTCCTTACGGAGTGGCTTTTTTCTATGCAAATATACGAAAAGAGAAGGCTGAACAAACATCAAGCCTTCTCTTTTCGTCTTGTATCCGTTTTCTTAATAAAACGCGCCAGCGTCTTTTCTTCAAAGGCACTTGCGGAATAAATCTTCACAAACAGCGTTGCAATCAGTTCAAAGGATGCCGCAAACCAAATGGTAATCAAACCCGCACCTGCCAGCATCACCAGCAGCAGCTTTACCACCAGCATGACATTTGCAGATGCATTGCACATACGCACAGCACTACGAGCATTCTGCAAAGCTTCCAAAACAGCCTCGGGACGATGAGTTATGGCAACGACCTCCGCCTTGCCTTCCATCAAATTCTTTGTGTCGCCGCCGATGCAAACATCGTAGTCCGCCGCAGAGTGGCGTTCATCCGCAAACTTCTTCACATAGAAATATGCGTATTCATCCACTACATCATTGCCCAGCTGTTCCACATACTGTGTGCGCTCGTCGCAGCTCAAGCCGGAAGCATACTGTTCAATGCCGCTGCGCTCTGCAATCTTTTCGGCAGTTTCAGAAGAATAGGAGGTAACAAACGCAGTATTCTTAACGCCAAATTCTTCCATTTGTGCCAGAATGCTATCAGAAAGCTCACTGATGGGGTCTGTCAGAACGAAATAGCCTGCATACTCCTTACCAACCAGCATGAACATCATCTGGCGGTCAGCACTCATCTTCTTGGGCAGCAAGCCCTTTACCGATGCCATCAACGCCTGAGTACCAAGTACCACGGGAGTTCCCTCGTAGTCAATCATGACGCCACAGTTGGGAATCTCTCTGAAATCGCGGATTCGTTCAAAAACAATATCACCGCTGTACACTTCCAGAATGGCTTCCGCCGCAGGGTCAGATGCATACGCCATAGCATGGGCAGCAATACACAGGAAAGTATCCTCATCGTACAGCTCGGAATAAGCCGCAGTTACACGCAGCTTCCCTTCCGTCAGAATGCCATCGGCGCAAAGCACAGCCGTATCACAGTGCCCAAGCTTCATAAAGACTTCATCGTCAGCAAACACTGCACCGCGCACAGCAGCTCCTGCACGAGCGGCAAATCGAATATCCGCAAAGCCCGCATAAGCAGGAGCAGCACCCGACAGCGCCAAAATCGCAAGACCTCTGCGCACAGCCTCATAGGCATCCACATCCATAACCACAGCCACCATAACACCAATCAGAACCGCAAGCACAAACATCAGCGGACGGAAATAGCGCTCATAACGAGGCGGCTGAACAGTAATGGGTCTGCGAAGTACTTCCAGAATATCAGCAGCCACAGAAGCTCCGTCGGAAACCACTTCACAGCGAAGGTCTGCTCCAAGATTCATCGTCCCCGCATAGACGGTATCTCCCATATTCACCGCAGACTCTTCCTTCTTCATATCCAGAAGCTGCGGGCGAACCGTGGAGTGTCCTTCTGTCACAACACAGTCAACGGGGAAATATTCACCGGGATGGACAAGAATCTCATCACCGGGATGAATCTCGGAAATAAAATTGTCCACAAGCAATCCGCCACGATAAACATGAGCTGTTTTAAAATCCAGCCCGGTCATGGAAAGAATGTGATTGCGGACAAGAGTTCTGACATAGTCGGAAAGGACAATGCCAACTTGTGTAAGGATGAGGAGTAATACCCCCTCATACCCTACACCGATAATAAACGATACAATAAAAATTAGCAGCAGCACGGAATTACGGGTAAAGTATTCTTCTCGCAAGAAGCCCTTCAGACCATCCAACAGGAACTCGCCCCCCGCTACAACGCCGCCGCATAGCATTAAAATCAGGGAGTAAGGAAATTGAACGGAAAACATGGATACGCTGACACACATCGCCACACCCACGATAACACGAAGCAACCGAAGGGTCAGACCCGGATTCGGCTTGTTCGCTTTTTTCACGTCCATCGTACTCACTCCCTTCTTATGTAATCAATTGTGAATGATAATTGAAAGACTCAATTATGCCTTGCCGTTGCAGCCCAGAACGTTGATGAGCTTGTGAGCAACCATGTCCTTAATGGCTACACGTGCGGGCTTCAAGTACTGACGGGGGTCAAAGTGGTCGGGGTGTTCTGCAAAATACTTGCGGATGTTGGCAGTCATAGCCAGACGCAGGTCGGAGTCGATGTTGATCTTGCAAACAGCCATGGAAGCAGCCTTACGCAGCTGTTCTTCGGGAATACCGATTGCATTGGGCATATTGCCGCCGTAGGTGTTAACCATTTCTACAAATTCCTGAGGAACAGAGGAGGAACCGTGCAGAACGATGGGGAAACCGGGCAGACGGATCTGGATGTCTTCCAGAATGTCGAAGCGCAGCTTGGGATCGGTGCCGGGCTTGAACTTGTAAGCGCCGTGGCTGGTGCCGATAGCGATTGCCAGAGAGTCACAGCCGGTGCGTTCTACGAATTCCTGTACTTCTTCGGGACGGGTGTAGGTAGAATCTTCAGCAGAAACCTGAACATCATCTTCCACGCCGGCCAGACGGCCCAGTTCGCCTTCAACCACGCAGCCGTGGTCATGGGCATATTCAACGACCTTCTTGGTCAGAGCAATGTTTTCTTCAAAGCTGAGGTGGCTGCCGTCGATCATAACGGAGGAGAAACCGCCGTCGATGCAGGACTTGCACAGTTCGAAGCTGTCGCCGTGGTCCAGGTGAACAGCGATGGGCAGATCGAAACCTGCGGTCTGTTCTGCATCAGCGATAGCTGCTTCGATGAGCTTCATGAGGTAAACGTGCTTTGCATAGCTTCTTGCACCCTTGGATACCTGCAGAATCAGGGGAGCGCGCTGTTCGATCGCTGCTTCGGTAATACCCTGAATGATTTCCATGTTGTTTACATTGAAAGCACCGATTGCGTAACCGCCTTCATATGCCTTCTTGAACATTTCGGTAGTAGTAACAATTGCCATTTTTCAAAAACCTCCTGGTGAATATTAAATAGCTAAACGTAATATATCATATTTCATTTCCGAAATACACTGTTTTTTCAGAAAAAACAAAATTTTCAGTTACTTTTGTAGAGATTGTAAAATTTTTTATTGCGCATAAAGTCAATATGTTTCATCATACATATCGTCTGGGTCGTCTGTCCAGCCAGGATACCTGCAATTCCTGCGGAATTGCTTCCGCTCCGTATGCATCCACAATACCAATCTGCACACAGACAAGTCGTTTCATATATGCACCCGCAGCGGCAGTCAGCTGACCCTTTTTAACAAACTCGACCGTCACAGTTAAATCCGAAGAAACGATGGTCTCCCCCGCTCCGCTGTCACCGTTCATACCGCTGTTAATGTCTACACTGACAACATAAGCCTCGGAAGCATTCATTTCAGAAATTGCATCACGGTAACCTTCCTTCAAGCTGCCACTGAAACCTGTCCCCAGCATACAGTCAACCAAAATGTCATAGCCGCTGAAACAACCCTTTTCATAAGGCAAAATCCTGACACCAAGGCTTTCAGCACGCTCTGCCCACAACGCACACTCTGTATGCAGCCGTGAACTGACGGTAAAGACTGTGCTGTCAATATGATGTTCTTTCAGTATACATGCCAACGCAAAACCGTCAGCGCCGTTGTTGCCGGAGCCCACGGCAATTCCGATACTGCCATGCCATTCAACCTCATGGAATATACTATAGGCTGCTCTGCGAATCAACTCCATGCTCGGCACAAAATGCTCGATGGTATAAGCGTCGCTGCGCCGCATTTGCTCAACCGAAACAAGCTTCATCTTGACCACCTTCTGTGCCGCGGAGAAATACATATCGATTTTCATCGGAATCCATCTCGGAATAGGAAAATCCAAGTCTATTAAAGGCCTTCACCGATTCCAACTCCTTAATAGTATGCTCTGCCATATAGCGTACCATTTCTCCGCGGGCCATTTTGCACATGGTACCCTTTTCCGCGATTTTACCATTCACTTTTTCGCCAAACACGCAAGTAATCATCCGAATTGATTCGGGCAAATATTTGGAAACACAGACACTGTATTCTTTAGACGCAAGATTGAGAATGCAATCTGTTTCGGCAAATAGTTGCTCTGCAATGGCATCTCCCCAATAAGCGTACAAATCTTTCTTATCCTCAATTTGCAGCTTCGCCTGCATTTCCAATCGATAAGGGTTCACTCCATCAAAGGGGCAAAGAATACCGTAAAATCCCGATAATACACGAAGATGCTCCTGTATATATTCCAGCTCCCCATCCGTAAACACACCGGGTGCCATATACTGATATTGGATGCCTTCATAAGCAAGAATGGCAGGTGTCAACCCGCTGCGCAGTTCCATATTCCGAAGCCGCTCAATATTTTGCCGAGCAATTTTATCATTGCATTTCCAAAGGGTTTGCAATTCCGTCTCCGTCATTGCTCTAAGCCGTTCCAGAATTTTCTCCGTTTTCGGCAAGAAACACGGAAGCTCACGCCATGGAAGACTGTCTGTATCCACTCGCATTTTCTTAGCGGGAGATATGATAATTCTCATATAATCACTTCCCTGCCAGATATTCCAAGATTTCCGATGCATTGGTATCAGGCTTTACCTTAGGCATGACTTTCTCAATATAGCCCTGTGGGTCAATCATATAGGTACTGCGAACCACCCCCATGGATACTTTCCCGTATAATTTCTTTTCCTTCCATACGTCATAAGCCTGAATCGCCGTCAATTCGGGGTCAGACAGCAGAATAAAAGGCAGATCATGCTTTTGAGCAAACTTCAGATGAGATGCCACACTATCCTTACTGATGCCGATTACCTGTACATCCTGCGTTTTAAAACCTTCATAGGCCGCAGCAAAGGCACAAGCCTGCCGCGTGCAGCCGGGCGTATTGTCCTTAGGATAAAAGTACAGCACCACACGTTTGCCGTAAAAATCAGACAGACGAACCATTTCTCCATTTTGATTCAAAAGTGAAAATTCAGGGGCTTTCATTCCTGCTTCGAGCATAGTACATTCTCCTTTTCTAAATAATCGAATAAACCTCGGGCAAATCGCAGGTGTCCTTCTTCCGTAAAATGCACACCATCAAAACACATGGGAATATCCCATTCCGCCGCGTCAGCAAAACGAATATGCAAACGTGTTGCGACTTGCTGATACGCAGATGATAATGCGAGAGATGCATC
>JAZREI010000101.1:0-21821 GCA_045660685.1 Oscillospiraceae bacterium | reverse complement strand
GGCAGCTGCATATCCAGCTGAATGGTACCGCACTGCCAGGTTCTGCCCAGAGAGTCTGCCAGATGGAAGTCCAGTTTGGGGCCGTAGAATGCGCCATCACCTTCGTTGATGATGTATTCCTTGCCCATTTCGGAAACAGCCTGCTTCAGGGTTTCGGTAGCGAAGTCCCAGTCCTTTTCGTCGCCCATGTGATCTTCGGGCATGGTGGAAACTTCGATGGTGTACTTCAGACCGAATACAGAGTAAACTTCGTCAAACAGCTTAACAACGTTCTTGATTTCGTCCTTCATCTGACCCCAGGTCATGAAGATATGTGCGTCGTCCTGAGTGAAGCAGCGAACACGGAACAGACCGTGCAGTGCGCCGGACAGCTCGTGACGGTGTACCTGACCCAGTTCGCCCACACGCAGAGGCAGGTCACGGTAGGAGTGGGGTTCGGAAGCGTAAACCAGCATACCGCCGGGGCAGTTCATGGGCTTGATTGCGAAGTCGGTTTCGTCAATCACAGTGGTGTACATATTGTTCTTGTAGTGACCCCAGTGACCGGAGCGTTCCCACAGCTGACGGTTCATCATCATGGGAGTGGAAACTTCTACGTAGCCGTAGCGCTTGTGAACTCTGCGCCAGTAATCGATCAGAGTATTGCGCAGAACCATGCCCTTAGGCAGGAAGAAGGGGAAGCCGGGGCCTTCGTCACGCAGCATGTACAGACCCAGTTCCTTACCCAGCTTACGGTGGTCGCGCTTCTTAGCTTCTTCCAGACGCTTCAGGTAAGCATCCAGTTCGGTCTTGTTGGGGAAGCAAGTGCCGTAGATACGCTGCAGCATCTTGCGGCTGGAGTCACCACGCCAGTATGCGCCGGTAACGTTCATCAGCTTGATGCCGTTGCCCTTGACGCGTGCGGTGGAGTCCAGATGAGGACCTGCGCACAGGTCAACGAAGTCGCCCTGCTGGTAGAAGCTGATAATAGCATCTACAGGCAGGTCATTGATGAGCTCAACCTTGTAGGGTTCGTTCTTTTCTTCCATCAGCGCCAGAGCTTCTGCACGGTGCAGCTCAAAGCGTTCCAGCTTCAGCTTTTCCTTGCAGATCTTGCGCATTTCTGCTTCCAGAGCAGTCAGAGTTTCGGGAGTGAATACGGTGTCGCAGTCGATGTCGTAGTAGAAGCCGTCATCGATGGAGGGACCGATTGCCAGCTTTGCATCGGGGTACAGGCGCTTAACAGCCTGCGCCAGAATGTGGCTGGTGGTGTGACGATACATGTCGCGGTATTCTTTGTTTTCGAAAGTGAATTCCATGTTCATACATCCTCTTTCCTATATGAATTAAAAGTTTTCTGATAAAAAAATAAACACCTCTGACCAATGTCAGGGGTGCTAAAATTACACGGTTCCACCCTGAGCTTTCACTCAGCAACGCTGTATCGGGCGTTAACCGGGTGCGCCTACTACACTTGGGTTCGGACACCTGCTCGGGAGCGGTAGCTGCAGTATCCTTCCCTATTCGGCTCACACCAAATGCCGAACTCTCTGAAAGGGCGCTGATACTCGCCTTCTCCGTCATCGCTTTTTTATCAACGTTGATATAATATCACCGCTTTTTCTTAATGTCAAGCATCCAAGATACTTGTTATCTGAATTGTATAATGTTAAACTAATGACAAGAATCATTTTGAAAGGATGTTTTCCATGACCAAACTTGCAACCACAAGCTTTACCGCCGTACTGAACAAAGAAGAAAACCTGAAAAAGTACATCTCCTTTATTGAATCCGCTGCAGCGGAAGGCGCAAAACTCATTGTTCTCCCCGAACAGTCTCTGCAGGGCTACCTGCCTACTTTGGAAGAAGTCAGCGACGAAACCCGTGCATATCAGCTGGAAAACGCCGAGCTTGTTCCCGAAGGTCCCAGCACTCAGCTGCTGATTGAAAAGGCAAAGCAGCATGACATTTACATCGTATGGGGCATGACCGAACGTGATGCCGATGACGCAAACATCCTGTACAACTCCGCAGTTCTGGTTGGTCCCGAAGGCTTCGTAGGCAAATACCGCAAGGTACATCAGCCCGGCTGCGAAAGCCTGATTTACACCCATGGCACCAAGTTTGAAGTATTCGAAACCGCCATCGGCAAAATCGGTCTCATGATTTGCTACGACAAGGCATTCCCCGAATCCGCTCGTGAGCTGTACTGCCAGTTTGCAGACATCGTCTGTGTACCCGCTGCATGGCCCATGGCAGGTGATCCCTCCGCTCCCGATGATAACGACCCCATTCTGGGCATTTACAATATGTACGACATGACCCGCGCTGCGGAAAATGCAGTCTTCTTCATTTCCTGCAACCAGTGCGGCACCGCAGGCACCATCAACTACTGCGGTCACAGCCGCATCACCCACCCCTTCGGCATGGAAATGGCATGCACCGGCTGGGGCGAAGGCATTGTATACGCTGAAGCTGACATCGTTGAATCCATCACCATGGCAGGCGGTCCTGCCGTCCGTCTGGACAGACACGTAGAAGCATACGGCAACATCGCAAAGTAAAATTCAATACGAAAAGCACCTTCCAAAGACTTGGAAGGTGCTTTTTTCATTCTTTCACTTGATAGACTCGAACCCCATCTACGTCGTACACGCAGGGGTACATAGCCGCAATGGACCATTCGTCCACGTTGTAATTACTGTACTCATAAGCACTGATCACAATATAGTCAATGCCATAGTACCCAAAGGCCTCGGGATACACGGCAGGCTCCTCATACATGACACGAATTGCCTGTTCCTGTTCATAATAGTCCAGACCATGATAATACACATAGGACCCGCTGCCACACTGAATGTTGCGACCTGTCAAAGCAGCAACCACGTTGTTGTGTCTGGTGTCGGTGAGGAACTTATCATGGGGCTCGGTATGCTCCATAACATATTCCCCCAGCTTATACTGGTCGGGACCAATCAGCTGATACTCCGCCACACACTCACGCCCAATGGTCAGCACCGCGGAAACCGTACACAGAAACAGCACCACAACAGCCATCACTTGTTTGCCGAAGCCATTCTTCAGTCTGCGGTACAGCTCTGTCATAAAATCAGCCGTTACACCGCACATGAGCAGGTACGCAACATACAGCAGCTTGTTATTGTCATATACATTGGGCTGGAATACCGCAAGCTCCGCAATGAGGAATATCACCGTCACAGGGAACGCAACAGCAACGCTCCGCTTCCCCGCAATTAGATACGCAGGCACAAACAGCAGCCATACAATGCCGATATTCTTAATATAGAACCAAATATAGTTATCATCAATATTGGCCCAGTTGAAATAGCCGCGAAGGAATCCATCCCCTGTTGCCTGTCCGAAGGTCCAAATCACCAGCTGCGGCACAGCCAAACAGCCCGCAATCACCAGATACACACCCCAAGTAGACAGAACAAACTTATATCCTCGTTCTGTCACATAGCGATAGCCCCATACAAACAGCGCAACACAGAACACAGCCGCAAACACCAGCAGAAGCAACAGCAGAACATCCGTCTGTCGCTGCCCCGAGAAATCAATCGCAAGTTGCAGAGCCTGCATCACCAAAATGACCACCACAGGCAGCAATTTCATAAAATGCAATCGCTCAATTTCACATTCCCGCATGAGCCACATGAGCAGCCAGCAGCCCGACACCACCACAAGTGCCAAGAAAGAATGGGTGTGAATCATAGGCAGCGCACCTGCCAGTACACCAACCAGCGGAAACAGTCGCTTTTCGTTCTGCCATACCGCACGATAAAGCAGTGTTAGTGCCGTAAACAGCACCGCATACCCAAACAAAGTTGCACGCTGTGGCAGCAGCATATCCACAATCATGTTGACCCAGCGGATATTTTCTTCCGTCAGATTGGTAGGCGTCTGATAAAACCCTGTAAACAGGCGGTTCATCTGTTCCCCCAAGTTTCCTTCCAGGAAATATACAAAGCCGAACCCACCGTTCAGGAAATACAGCACCCACGCCAGCAATGCCTTTCCTGCATCCTTCAGCCAAACAGCAAACAGCATCCATGCCCCAAGCATCACCTGCGCCCCAGCAAAAAGCATAGGCAGCATGTAAGCCAGACGAATGTCACAGCCCCAAACATAGAGAGAGGAAGAAATGCTGTCAGACAGGAAGGGATAAGACAAACGCACCCCGGGGAGGATGGAATATTCCGGTGGGAATGTCTGCTGCTCCGCTATGGAGGTAATGAATCCCAGATGCATAGCCATATCCCCATAGGTCGCCTGAGAGGAATAAACCGCACCCTCTCTGATTCCAAAGCCGCTGATGACCAGGTAAGCGAATATGCACCACACCAACACAGGCAGCGCAGCGTATTTCAAACGGAAAGCAATCTTTTCGTCTGTAAGTCTCCGCCCTTTTCTTCTCAAAACAAAGGTCAGCAGCACCGTAACAATAGCGGCAACCATGTGTCCCATTCTCGTAAAATCGAACAGGAACGCAAACAGCACGGGCATCCACTGAAGCAGCACACTGCCCATTACGCTGCCCACAAGCAGGCGCAGAGCTTTCTTTTCAGTTTGCAGGAATCGTTCCGCCAATATCAAGCCGCAGAGCTGATACAGCAGAAAATACAGTATCGCGACAATATTGCCGCCAAAACTACCAAGCATAACTTACACCTAAGCAAAAAAGCCGCAGCCATAGCTGCCGCTTTTGATTTTGATTATACGTTGAAGCGGAACAGAGTTACGTCGCCGTCATTCATGACGTATTCCTTACCTTCGCTGCGAACCAGACCCTTTTCCTTTGCACCAGCCATGGTGCCGCAAGCCTTCAGGTCGTTGAAAGCAACGATTTCCGCACGAATGAAACCGCGTTCAAAGTCGGAGTGAATCTTGCCTGCTGCCTGAGGAGCCTTAGTGCCGCGCTTGATGGTCCATGCGCGAACTTCATCGGGACCTGCGGTCAGATAGCTGATGAGACCCAGCAGCGCATAGGAAGTCTTGATCATACGGTCCAGACCGGATTCTTCCATGCCCAGTTCTTCCAGGAACATAGCCTTTTCTTCTTCATCCAGCTGAGCCAGTTCTTCTTCGATACGTGCGCAGATGGGCAGAACCTGTGCGTCTTCCCCTGCAGCGATTTCGCATACGGTCTGATAGTATGCATTGCCTTCGTATGCAGCAACACCGTCTTCATCCATGTTTGCAGCGTAGATAATGGGCTTCAGAGTCAGCAGGTCAGCACCGCGAACAATTGCCATATCTTCGCTGTCGCAGTCAAAGCTTCTTGCGGACTTACCGTCGTTCAGGTGTTCCAGCAGCTGCTTGAATACTTCCAGTTCGTGCATTGCACCCTTGTTGCCGCTCTTTGCAACCTTGGACAGGCGATCGATACGGCGAGTAACCATTTCTGCGTCGGACATAATCAGTTCCAGGTCAATGGTTTCAATGTCACGACGAGGGTCGGTGGAACCGTCAACGTGGATAACATTTTCATCGTCGAAGCAGCGTACAACGTGAACGATTGCATCGGTTGCGCGGATATTGTCCAGGAACTTGTTGCCCAGACCTTCGCCCTTGGAAGCGCCCTTTACCAGACCTGCAATGTCAACGAATTCGATAACTGCGGGGGTAAACTTCTTGGGGCTGTACATTTCAGCCAGGAAATCCATTCTTTCATCGGGTACGGTAACCATGCCAACATTGGGCTCGATGGTGCAGAAGGGATAGTTTGCAGATTCAGCACCTGCATTGGTGATTGCATTGAACAAAGTGGACTTGCCAACATTGGGCAGACCTACGATACCAAGCTTCATATATATTCACATCTCCTTGTTTACATACATAGCAGTATTTTATCATAGGACAACTTGTTTCTCAATAGCCAAACCATGAGAAAACAAATCAGTTTTCATGGTTTTTTCTGAACATAATTGCAAAAAGCAGGAACCGCCGTTCCTGCTTTTCTATTTATGTCTATTCACACAAATTCTATCAATTCGTTTTTCACCACAGTTTCCAGCATAAGGGCTTTCACACCATGATTTTCAAACCGAATTTCAACTTTATCTCCCTTTACGCCAATAATATAGCCAATTCCAAATTTGCTATGGCGCACACGCTTCCCCGGGATAAAACGGTCTGCCGTAACCGAACCGCTTGTTTTCTCAAGGAACTTCGGTTTTTGCACAGTGTTCACCGTTTCATATCGCGCAGCACGGTCCCTGCGCTGCAGCATTTCTTCCAATGTCAGTAATTCCGTTTCGCCGTTTTCATACATCACCAGCAACATATCGCCGCACTGACCACTGATGACCGCTTTCCCCTTCTCGGCGTCTTGATAGCGCTTCCGTAAAAGGTCGCCTCGCAGAGGAGCGAATACATCATCGCCATCAACCATTTCTTTTGGAATATACCCATTCATCTCGGTAGTAAACGAAGAAATCATAGCGTTGGATTCAAACAAATACAATTCATCCTTTGCACGGGTCATGGCCACATAATAGATGCGGCGGTCTTCCTCATAATGCCGCAAATCTTCTTGATTTTTCAGCTCATGCTCACATTTTGACGGCAGCACCCCATCAAACACATCCAATAGATAGACTCGTCCGTACTCCAGCCCCTTACTGGAATGAACCGTAGACAGAATCAACGGACATTCAGGATTTTCCTTGTGGTTTGCACACAACTGTCGCAGCTCATCGATTCTGCGCAGCAAATCCAAAGCACTTTTCTCACGCCGAGCCAGCATCCGCAGAATGTCTATTTTCCCTGCATCCAGTTTTCGCTCTGTCACAAACTGACCATATCGCAGATTGCCCCAAATCAGATTCAAGGCTTCTTCCGCAGAGTAGGTGTCCATGCCCTCCAAAATCAATTGCGCATTTCTAACGCCATCTCTGCCATAGGAATTCATCTCAGGAGCATTGACCAATTCATCAAAGATTGTCTTCCCGCTCTTTCGGCTCATATCGCAGGCATAGACCGCCGCCTTTTTACTGATGGAAAGACCGAGCTTATAATAAATTCGCATGAAGATATCAACATTCTTCATGTCAAAGGCGAATTGAATGATATCACGAATATCCGTAACAACCTTATGGGTAAAGAACGCATCCTCAAATTGCCTGCAGCGATAGGCAATTCCCTCACGCTCAAAGAGGTCAATCAGCGGCAAAGCGCTGTCGTTGTTGCGGTACAAAATCGCTGTTTCCGAAGTACACGCCGCAGCTATTTCATACAGATAGGCGTACTGCATTTCCCGATTCAGCACACGGATGCGCTTGATTTGCGAGCCGCTATCTCGTGTTGCCTCCAGACTTTTGGGATGACGAAAGGTATTGCGGGCAATATAGGCATTTGCAGCCGATACAATTTCGGGAGTTGAGCGATAATTTTTCTCCATGAGCAAAACCTTCGCCCCCAGGTACTCCTGCTCAAATTGCAGCAGTGCCTCGGGATAAGCCGCACGGAAGCCGTAGATACTCTGGTCTTCGTCTCCAACCATAAAGAGATTGTGATACTTGGATGCCAGCAGCTTAATAATTTCATGCTGGATTTTGGAAGTATCCTGGGACTCATCCACGCAAATATAGGGATATCTCTCTTGATAGTATTCCAACACATCGGGATACTTCCGCAAGGCGCGCAGAGCATAAATCATCTGATCATCAAAATCCATGAGTCTTCGCTTGGAAAGTTCCTTGCAGTACAGCTCATATAGCTTGTCAAAACGGTCGATGCCCAAATCAATGGTTTTGATTTCCTCATCGGTGAGCATCATATTTTTGACATATGTAATACCTGTACGAATTTCCTTAATCGTGCTGTCCGTGGGATATTCATCAAAAACCGTTCTGTATATATTGCTGACGATTGCTGCCGCCTCGGGATTTTCCACTACAGAGAAAGCCCGTCCGCTGCCGTGACGCTCCGCATAAAATCGAACAATTTGGGCAGACAATGCGTTGATGGTAGAAAAAGTCATCTGACGGGCAGCTTCCCCACCGAACAAATCGCCAAAGCGCTGCTTCATTTCCTTGGTAGCGGCAACTGTATAGGTCATGGTCAAAATACTGCGAGGGTCAATGCCGCAGCACTTCACCATATACCCCAAACGATTCACCAAAACCGTTGTCTTTCCGCTCCCCGGTACTGCCAACAGCAAAACAGGGCCGTCCACACTGTGAACAGCCTCCCTTTGCTGCGTATTCAGTTTCTGACAATACAGATTATCAAACTCGTCTGCACGCATTCCTATTTCTCTCACTTTCAAACTCTATCAATACAGGGGTGCCTTAGCACCCCTGTAAATATATCACACAATATCCCCCGCATCAAAGGGGTCGCCGCATTCAGGGCAGAACTTCGGTGCCTTAGTGGGGTCAGCAGGCTGCCAGCCGCACTTGTCACACTTATACTGAGGCACGCCAGCAGGCTTCTTGCCGCCGCATTCGGGACAGAACTTCCCCTTATTTACAGAGCCGCAGCTGCACTTCCAGCCTTCCTCGGGCTTCTTCGCACCGCATTCCGTGCAGAACCTACCTTCGTTCACTGCGCCGCAGCTGCACTTCCAGCCACTCACCGCAGCCGCCGGAGACTGCTGTCCCATTGCATACAGATTCTGCGCATTCACACCGCCTGCACCCTGTGCCATACCCATGCCCATAAAGGCAGTTGTCGCACCTGCGGAGTTTCCTGCCGCAGTCTGCATAGCAGATGCGGTAGAACCGACCATATGTGCCGCACCGCGGGTGGGGTCCATAAATGCAGTATTGCGCTGCATTTCCTTAATCATCTGCTCATCTTCGGGACTTGCTGTCAGAGAGGTAATGCCGAACTTCTTGATTTCAATACCACGACCTTCGGACCAGTCCGCAGACAGTTCTTCCTTCAAAGCTGACGCAATTTCCTTTGTATAGCCGGGAATAGCGGAATAGCGGACACCCATAGCAGACAGACGGGCAAAAGCAGGCTGCAATGCAGTCAGCAGCTCACTGCGCATCTGGTCTTCGATATCGCTATATCTAAATTCTGCAGGCACATTCCCTGCCAATCCCTTATAAAACAGCAGAGGATTTACCAGCTTCACACTGTATGTACCAAAGCAGCGCAGACCGATGTCAATGTCGATGGCTGCACGTTCATCTACCACACGGAAGGGCACGGGATTGGCTGTACCGTACTTTTGCCCAGTCAGTTCCTTGGTGTTAAAGAAATAAATACGCTGATCCTTAGGTGCTTCCCCACCAAAAGCAAAACGCTTACCCATGGTTTGGAACACTGCTTTAATATTGCCTTCCAGACCACCCGTAAACAAGGAGGGTTCAGTAGAGGTATCATATACATATTCACCGGGCTCGGCACAAACATCCACAATCTTACCGGATTCCACGATCATCATGCACTGACCTTCATTGATATTGATGACAGAGCCATTGGAAATGATGTTGTCACTGCCCTTTCTGTTGGAGGACCTGCCGCTGACGCGCTTCTGACCCTTCACCATCAAAACATCGGAAGCCATTGCCTCACAATAAAAATAATCACGCCACTGGTCTGCAAGCACGCCGCCTGCACTGCCCAACGCTGCACGAATAAGACCCATAGTTCATTCTCCTTTCGGAATTTCATTCTTGTATGTATTATAACACTCCCAAAAACATTTGTACAGCGCACACATTCACTTCACAAATACTTTACAAAAAAGAGTCGGATTTCTCCGACTCTTAGTACTACGCATTTTTCTCTTTTCTTTTATCGATTTCACTGTGCAGAAAATCCAGTGCATCGCTCAAGCCACCGAGACTGTCAATCAAACCATATTCCACAGCCTGCTTCCCATCCACAATGGTACCCACATCATTTGCAATTTCATCGGTAGCCATCATCAGGTCGTTGAACTTCTCACGACTGATGTTTGAATGACCGGTCACAAATTCCATAATTCGCTCTTGTGTATGCATAAAATAGCGGAACGTCTGGGGTGCACCGATAACAAGTCCCGTCATGCGGACAGGGTGAATCATCATCACCGCACTGGGCGGAATAAATGACCGTTTCCCAGCAACCGCAAGGGCTACACCAATGGAGTGGCTGCCCCCCAACACCAAAGTCGCTGTGGGTTTCCGCATTCCTGCGATTACCTCCGCAATGGCAAGCCCTGCCTCCACATCACCGCCCATGGTGTTAAGCATAATGAGCAGACCGTCAATTTCAGGCGATTCCTCCACCGCTGCCAGCATAGGCAGCACATGCTCGTATTTTGTTCCTTTCCCTTCATCGGGGGCAGGCGTGTGTCCCTCAATCAGTCCCGCTATGGTCAGACAATGGATGCTGCCGTGCTTGCCTTTCACATCCGTGCTGCCCAATTCCTTCAGCGTTTCACGCTGCTGTTCATTCATAAAAAATCCCTCCCACTGTATTTTGTACAGTGAGAGGGTATTTCATGCTATGTATTTTATTCTGCGTGGTACAGTGCAGCCATTGCCTTATAGGTCATGTAGCAGTCAAACTTGGAAACCAGTTCGTAAGGTGCGTGCATGCTCAGCACGGGAACACCTGCATCGATGGTTTCAATATTACGGTTTGCCATGTACTGTCCAATGGTACCGCCGCCGCCCTGGTCGACCTTACCCATTTCGGTCATGTGCCATACAACACCGTAGTCTGCAAAAATCTTACGCAGGAAAGCAACGGTTTCAGCGGAAGCATCGCTGGTGCCTGCCTTGCCGCGAGAACCGGTGTACTTGCATACGCCGATGCCGTAGTTCAGCTTTGCATTGTTCTGCTTGTCGCTGACTTCGGGGTACAGAGGATCGTAGCCGTTGCAAACGTCTGCGGAGATGCAGAAGCTGTTTGCGTAGCAGGTGTGCAGATGAGCGTTCTGTTCGTCGCACAGGTCTTCCATAAAGTGGTCAAATGCACGAGACAGAATGCCGGTAACGCCCATAGAGCCGGTTTCTTCCTTATCGGTCAGAATGCAGATTGCGGTTCTGCTGGGAATAACATCCAGATCCAGAATTGCCTTCAGTTCCGCAAATGCGCAGGAACGGTCGTCATGACCGTAACCGCCGATCATGGAGCGGTCCAGACCGATGTCACGAACATCCATAGCGGGAACAACTTCCAGTTCAGCAGACAGGAAGTCTTCTTCCACGATACCGTAGCGGCTGTTGAGAATGCTCATCATCGCCAGCTTTACACGGTCGGGACCTTCGCAGTCGTAAGGTACGGAACCAATCAGAACCTTCATACCTTCGCCGGTATGTGCTTCGGTCAGACCCTTCTTATTCTGATCAGCAGCCAGATGAGGCAGCAGATCGGTGATCATAAACTGAGGATCTTCGGGGTCACGGCCAATAACAACATCGACCACATCACCGTTTCTCAGTGCAACCACACCGTGCAGTTCCAGAGGAACAGCAACCCACTGATACTTGCGAATGCCGCCGTAATAATGGGTGCGGAAATATGCCAATTCATCGGATTCCATCAAAGGATTCTGCTTCAGGTCCAGACGAGGAGAGTCAATGTGAGCACCTGCCATCAGACAGCCTTCGTCCAGAGGCTTTTCACCCATAACAGCCAGCAGCAGAGACTTATTGCGAACATTGCGATAAATTTTGGTACCGGGTTCCATAGGCATACCAACTTCGTATTCTACGAAGCCGGCTTCCTGAGCCATCTTCACTGCAATGTTTACACATTCACGCTCAGTGCGTCCGTCATTGAGGAACTTCTTGTACTCCTCATTGTACGCATTGAGCAGGCTTACTTCCTGTGCATCCAGCAGATCATAGCCGTGCTTAGGCTTATAAAACAGTTCATTTGTCAGTTCATGTGCGTTCATGCTTCCCGATTACCTCCATAAAATATTGTCTTGCTTTCAGAGCAAACGCTTCCTGTGTGCTATCGTTGACCAGTACATGGTCACAATGCTCACGGTAGAATTCGTCGGATTTCTGAGAGGCGATACGATGACGGGCATAATCCTCATCAATGCTGTCACGAGCCATAATGCGGCGGACACGTTCTTCCACAGGTGCAAGCACACCCACCAAAGGACGATACTTTTCTGCCATACCGCTCTCAATCAGTGCAATGGCATCCACAGCAGCCAGTCTTCCGCCTTCCATCGCCCACACACGCAGCAAACGAGCAGTTTCCTCACCTACTGCACCATGGGTAATGGCATTCAGCTCCAGCAGTGCTTCGGGGTCATAAAAGACCACCTGTCCAATCTTCTTGGTGTTCAGCACACCGTTGTCATAGACATCACCAAAGCGAGCCGTCAGTTTCTCTCTCAAATCGACACTTGTCGCTCCCAGACGATGATACACCTCATCGCAGTCAATTACAAGCCCCCCAAGCAAAGAAATTTGATTGAGTGCGGTTGTTTTTCCGCAGCCGGTGCCACCGGTGATGCCAAAGACCACCATATTCTCCACCAACGCCTGTGCAATTTCTTCTTCAGACAGGGCACCGTGACGCAAAATGCGATAGGGCTTGCTGCTCATATCAATGATGGTGGACTCGGTGCCGATACCGCATACACCGCCGTCAATGACAGCAGCGATTTCGCCCCCCAGACCGTTCAATACATCCTCTGCTGACTTGGGACTGGGTGCGCCGCTCATATTGGCGGAAGGCGCAGCCAGAGGCAGTCCGCACTGTTCCAGCAGCGCAAGGGTCGCAGGATGGTCGGGACAGCGCAGACCAACGGTACTGCCTCCCGCTCTCACGATTTCGGGAACGATGTCCTTTGCCTTTAGCACAATGGTCAAAGGACCGGGCCAAAAGCGCTTTGCCAGAGCATAAGCCCCCGCAGGCACATCCTCGCAGTATGCGTCCAGCGCACTGCTGTCATGGACCATCAGGCTCAAGGGCTTCACTTCGGGTCTTCCCTTCACACGATAAATCTCGCTGACCGCCTGTTCATTGAGACCGTTGCCTGCCAAACCGTAAACGGTTTCGGTAGGTACAGCAACCAGACCACCCTGACGAATGATTTCAGCGGCACATTCAATTTCATTGGTAATGATTTCTGTTTTCATATTAAGTCCCCTCCGCTGACTGCAGTCGTTCCGCCTGATCGGCGGTGACGATTGCATCTATGATTTCATCCAAATCACCGTTCATGATCTGGTCAATACGATACAGAGTCAAACCGATGCGGTGATCGGTCACACGACCCTGAGGGAAATTATAGGTACGAATGCGCTCATTGCGCATACCCGAACCCACCTGACTGCGGCGCTCGGAAGCAATGGCATCTGCCTGCTTACGGCACTCCTCATCGTACAGTCGGCTGGTCAAAATACTGATAGCGCGGTCTTTATTTTTATACTGGCTTCGCTCATCCTGGCATTCCACCACAGTGCCCGTAGGAAGATGGGTCACGCGAATTGCGGAAGATGTCTTATTGACTTTCTGCCCACCTGCACCGGAGGAGCGGAAGGTATCGATTTTCAAATCCTTGGGATCAATGTAGAAATCCACAGGGTCAACCTCGGGCAGCACCGCAACGGTTGCGGTACTGGTATGCACACGTCCGCCGGATTCCGTTTCGGGCACACGCTGTACGCGGTGTACCCCGCTCTCGAATTTCAGACGGGAGTAAGCCCCTTCCCCTTCAATCATAAAGCTGATTTCTTTGATACCGCCCAGTTCCGTTTCATTGAGGTTCATGACCTCAGTCTTCCAGCGTCGAGAATCGGCATACATGGAGTACATACGATAGAGCTTTGCCGCAAACAGTGCGGATTCTTCCCCACCAACGCCACCGCGAATTTCCACAATGACGTTTTTGTCGTCATTGGGGTCTTTGGGCAGCAGCAGAATCTTCAGCTCATGCTCCAAACGCACACGGTCAGCCTTGGCTTGCTCAAATTCTTCCTTGGCAAGTTCCCGAAACTCGGGGTCACCAAGCAGCATTTCCGCTTCTTCCATGGTCTGCTCCGCAGTCAGATAAGCTTGATAGGTTTCCATGAGAGGTTCCAGCTTATTCTGCTCCTTTTGCAGCTTGGTGCTGACAGCCACATCATCGTAGGTTTCGGGCTGATTCAGACGATGCTGAATTTCCTCATAGCGCCGCGCAATGTTTTTCAGTTTATCCAGCATACGTCCGTTCCTTTCTCAAATCAATCACCCAGCAGACTGGTCTGGGTCTCGCCTCTATCCTCGGGGCGCAGCAGCGCACCTGCGGCGGGCAGAGCCTTTGCCTTATAGCGCTTTCTGTCCTGAATACCGCTTTCATCCACAGGCGCAACTCGCTCCAGCTTGTACTTGGGCTTCATCTTCAGTACTGCCACACCCTGTGTGGTACGGCTGGACTTAGCCTGCAGAACTTCGGAGTGCATCAGCAATGCTCTGCCTTCCGATGTAAACAGAACATATTCGCCCTCTTCCTTCATTTGTACTACCTGTACCAGAGGACTCTTGTCGGAGTAAGCACCTGTCAGACGCTTACGGTTGGTTTTGGTTTCGTAAACACTTGTGGGGAACTTTGCCACCTTGCCGTTTTCAAAGAACAGCAGCAGCATGGTATCGGGGTCTGCGGGAATCATGGTCAGCACGCTTTCCCCTTCGTCCATTTCCAGCTTGGAGGGCAGGTACACACCCAGTACGGATGCCTTTGCATCCTCCACATCACGCAGACGCAGCTTATAGACCTGCTGCTTGTCGGTAAATACCAGGAACTCCTTGCGGTTGGTGGTCTCGTAGCTGACCAGAGGACCGTCGCCGTCCTTGTACTTCTGCTCGGAATTCATACGCAGAGACTGAGGAGTAATCTTCTTGAAGTAGCCCTCTCTGGACAGGAACACGGTGCAGGGATAGTCGGGCACAATGTCTTCCAAATTGAGAGTTTCCACTTCCTCCGCACGGATGATGCCTGTGCGGCGAGGTGTGGGGTACTTCTTCATCACATCCTTCAGTTCACGGATGATGATGTTTTTTACGCGAGTCTTGCTCTTGAGAATTGCTTCCAAATCCGCAATTTCTTCTTCCAGCTTGGTAGTTTCCTCCAAACGGCGGAGAATGTACTCACGGTTAATATTGCGCAGTCTGATTTCCGCAACGTAATTTGCCTGGATTTCATCGATTTGGAACCCACTCATCAGATTGGGCACAACATCCGCTTCCTTTTCGGTTTCACGGATGATTTTGATAGCCTTATCGATATCCAGCAGAATACGCCCCAGACCCTGCAGCAAGTGTAGCTTATCCTTCTTCTTGCCCAAATCGAAGTGCACTCTGCGCTTAACGCATTCCGTACGCCACGCAGTCCACTCCGACAAAATCTCACGGACGCCCATAACCTTGGGATAGCCGCCAATGAGAATATTGAAGTTGCAGGGGAAGTTATCCTGCAAAGTGGTCATCTTAAACAGCTTCTGCATGAGCAGTTCGGGGTCGGTGCCCTTCTTCAGGTCGATGGCCAGCTTCAGACCGTCCAGACCTGTTTCGTCACGCATATCGGAGATTTCCTTAATCTTACCGGTTTTGACCAGTTCAGCCACCTTATCGATAATCAGTTCGGACTTGGTGGTATAAGGAATTTCGTAAATTTCAATGATATTGGCCTTCTGGTCATGGCGCCAGCGGGCACGTACAGGGAAGCTGCCGCGGCCGGTTTCATAAATCTTACGCATATCCGCTTCGTTGTAGATAATCTCGCCGCCTGTAGCGAAATCGGGAGCGGGCATAGACGCCATTAAATCGCATTCGGGGTCATTGATGTAGTCAATGGTTGCCTGACAGCATTCGTTCAGATTAAAGCCGCAAATCTGGCTTGCCATACCAACCGCAATGCCCATATTGGCACTGACCAGAATATTGGGATAGGTGGTGGGCAGCAGAGTAGGCTCCTTCATGGTGCCGTCATAGTTGTCCACAAAGTCAACGGTATCGCTGTCAATATCACGGAACAATTCAGAGCAGATATCCGCCAGCTTTGCTTCCGTGTATCGGGGTGCCGCATAGGACATATCACGGGAGTAGACCTTACCGAAGTTACCCTTGGAATCTACGAAGGGAGTCAGCAGTGCCCCATTGCCCTTGGGCAAGCGCACCATGGTTTCATAGATAGCCGCGTCACCGTGGGGATTCAGACGCATGGTCTGACCGACAATGTTTGCGGACTTGGTCTTTGCGCCCTTCTGCAGGTTCATGAGGTGCATGGTGTACAGCAGCTTACGATGAGAGGGCTTAAAGCCGTCAATTTCGGGAATTGCTCTGGACACAATGACACTCATTGCGTAGGGCATATAGTTGGTCTCCAATGTTTCGGTGATGGGCTGTTCAACAACCTGTCCCACCAGACCGATGACATTGGGATTTTCATTTGTTCGCTTTGTTTCTTTTTCAGCTTTCTTTCTTGCCATTTATGTTCTCCAATCAGCTCAAATCAGCAAATTCGAGGTAGTAGCCGCCTTCCTGGGCAATGTGTTCCTTACGACCTGCCAGATTATCCCCCAGCAGCATATCGAACATCAGCTGGGTTCGCTCTGCGTCCTCGGGCATCACACGAATCAGACGGCGGGTATCGGGACACATGGTAGTCAGCCACATCATTTCGGGGTCGTTTTCACCAAGACCCTTGGAGCGCTGGATGGTATGCTTTGCGCCCTTGAAGCCCGATACGATTTTATTCTTTTCTTCGTCGGTATAAGCAAAATAGGTCTTGCCCTTGCATGTGATTTCATAGAGAGGTGTCTCCGCAATATACACCAAGCCCTCCTTAATGAGAGTGGGCATCAGACGATAAATCATGGTAATGATTAGGGTGCGAATCTGGTAGCCGTCCACGTCTGCGTCAGAGCAGATGATGACCTTGCTCCAGCGGAGGTTTGCCATATCAAAGGGAGAAATATCCTTGATGTGCTTGTCCTTCACTTCCACACCGCAGCCCAACACCTTCAGCAGATCGGTAGTAATATCGCTGCCGAAAATACGGGCGTAGTCGGTCTTTAAGCAGTTCAGAATCTTACCGCGGACAGGCATAATGCCCTGTGTTTCGGAGTCGCGAGACTGCTTAACTGCACCCAATGCGGAGTCACCTTCCACGATGTACAGCTCACGGACGTTGGGGTCCTTGCTGCGGCAGTCAACGAATTTCTGTACGCGGTTGGAAAGGTCCATGGTACCGGTCAGCTTCTTCTTAATCGTCTGACGAGCACGCTCTGCCTGCTCACGAGAACGCTTGTTAATGAGAATCTGGTCAATAACACGGTCTGCTTCCAGTCTGTTTTCCGTGAAATAGATTTCCAGATTTTCTCTGAAGAAGGCAGTCATTGCTTCCTGAATGAAGCGATTGGTAATGGCCTTCTTGGTTTGGTTTTCATAAGAGGTCTGGGTAGAGAAGCAGTTGGTCACCAGAATCAGACAGTCGGCAATGTCCTGGAACTTCACCTTGGATTCATTCTTCTGGTACTTATTGGTCTTCTTGATATACTCATCCACCGCACTGACAAAGGCGGAGTTGGTTGCCTTTTCGGGGGCACCGCCATGCTCCAGCCAAGAGGAGTTGTGGTAGTACTCAATGCGGTTGGTCTGGTTGGAGAAGCTGAACGCAGCGGACAGCTTCACCTTGTATTCGGGCTTATCGGGTCGGTCCTTGCCGCGGCGCTCGGTCTGAATGAACACAGGTGCGGTCAGAGCCTTTTCACCGCCGATTTCCCCAACATAGTCCTTAATGCCGTTTTCGTACAGGTACACGGTCTTTTCGAACTTGCTGCCCTTCTGAATGCGCAGCACAAACTTGACCCCTGCATTGACCACTGCCTGACGGCGCAGAATGTCGTGGTAATATTCTTCGGGGATGTTGATGTCTGTAAACACTTCAATATCGGGCTTGAAGCGAATGGTGGAGCCTGTTTCCTTGCGGTCGGTAGGCTGCACAGAAAGTTCCTTGCCCTTCTTGCCTACGGGTACGCCCTTCTTGAAGTGCAGGTCATAGCGATTGCCGTCACGGCGCACAGTCACGTCCATGTATTCGGAAGCATACTGAGTCGCACAAGAGCCCAGACCGTTCAGACCCAGAGAGAATTCATAGTTCTCCCCTTCTTCGTTTTTATACTTACCGCCGGCGTACAATTCACAGAACACCAGCTCCCAGTTATATCGTTTTTCATTGGGGTTCCAGTCCACGGGACAGCCGCGACCGAAGTCCTCGATTTCAATGGAGCCATCTTCGTAAGCAGTCAGGTTAATGACACTGCCATAACCTTCTCTTGCTTCGTCGATGGAGTTGGACAGGATTTCAAAAACAGCGTGCTCGCAGCCTTCCAGACCGTCGGAACCAAAAATAACGCCGGGGCGTTTTCTGACGCGGTCCGCGCCCTTCAGCTGAGATATACTGTCGTTACCGTATTTTTCCGCCATGGGTTCTCCTTTATCTCTAAAAATATTGATACTTATCCTATTTTAACTGATATAGTATAGCCGAAAACAATTCAAATTGCAAGATTACTCAAAAATGAAAAACCGAAATCCCCAAACACGGAGATTTCGGTTCTTGTTTATTCTGCTCTGACAGTCACGGATGTCATCACAGGCTGTGCATCTTTTGCGATGCTGCCGTTGTTATCGGTGGGCTTGGCCGCTGCACAAACCGCATCCACAACTTCAATCCCCTCGATCACACGACCGAAGGCTGCATACTGACCATCCAGACCGGGATAGTCCACATGCATAATAAAGAACTGGGAGCTGGCACTGTCGTATGCCTTGCTGCGTGCCATGGAAATGACACCACGTTCATGAGAGATGGGGTTATTGTGCCCGTTTGCAGCAAATTCCCCCTTAATTTTCACATCGCTACCGCCGGTGCCGTTGCCCTTGGGGTCACCGCCCTGCATCATGAAGCCGCTCATAATGCGGTGGAAGGTCAGACCATTGTAAAAGCCACTTTCTGCCAGTGCCACAAAATTGGCAGCAGTAATAGGCGCAGCACTCTGGTCCAGCTGCACGGTGATAGTGCCGTAATCGGCAATCTCAATATCTACGTAGTAGGTCTTGCTCTCATCCAGCAACTCAATAGACACCTCGGGTGCAGGAGTAGGCTCGGTGTTGGTAATTACTTCAGTCTGTGCGGTTTCGCTGCCCTGCACTCCACAAGCAGTCACAGTCAGCAGCAGGCACACAGCCAAAAGCAAAGTCATTATCTTTTTCATATTCGTTCCTCCAATTCATCTTTGGCATGTGCAATATTATACACATATTTTTGAAAATGTCATGAAAAATTTATGTACAATTTCGGCTATAATTTCTTACAGGAAAATCCCATTTTCAAGCGAATCAGTCTTTGTTAATATATTATCATATCGCACAATTTTCAATGTCATATCAGCAATCGAAAAATGCAAAATTCGTCACTTTGCCACACAATCACCAGAAAAGCCGCAAAATAAATGGTGGAATTATCATATTTGTGTATTGTTTTCCTGTTAAAAAAATATTATAATGTTGTGGCAAATTTTATTCATAAACGATTCGCCTATAAATACTGTAGGCGATTACTAAAGACGGAGGAATATTAATGAGCAAAAAGTATTGTTACCTGTTCACCGAAGCAGACGGCAGCTATCGCAACCTGCTGGGCGGTAAGGGCGCAAACCTGGCTGAAATGACCAAGATCGGCCTGCCCGTACCCCAGGGCTTCACCATCAGCACTGAAGCTTGCACTCAGTACTACGAAGATGGCCGCCAGATCGCTCCTGAAATTCAGGCAGAAATTCTGGAATACATCGACAAGATGGAAGAAGTTACCGGCAAGAAGTTCGGTGACCTGGAAAACCCCCTGCTGGTTTCCGTACGTTCCGGCGCACGTGCATCCATGCCTGGCATGATGGACACCATCCTGAACCTGGGTCTGAATGACGAAGTTGTTGAAGTTATGTCCGCTAAGTCCGGCAACCCCCGCTGGGCATGGGACTGCTACCGTCGTTTCATCCAGATGTACTCCGACGTTGTTATGGAAGTCGGCAAGAAGTACTTCGAAGTTCTGATTGACGAAATGAAGGAAGCTCGCGGCATTACTCAGGACGTTGACCTGACCGCAGAAGACCTGAAGGAACTGGCAATGCAGTTCAAGGCTGAATACAAGGCAAAGATCGGCGAAGATTTCCCCTCTGACCCCAAGGTTCAGCTGCTGGGCGCAGTTCAGGCAGTTTTCCGCTCCTGGGACAACCCCCGTGCAAACATCTACCGTCGTGACAACGACATTCCCTACTCCTGGGGCACTGCAGTTAACGTTCAGTCCATGGCATTCGGCAACATGGGCGAAAACTGCGGCACCGGCGTAGCATTTACCCGTAACCCCGCTACCGGCGAAAAGAAGCTGTTCGGCGAATTCCTGACCAACGCACAGGGCGAAGACGTTGTTGCTGGCGTACGTACCCCCATGCCCATCTCCGAAATGGAAGCAAAGTTCCCCGAAGCTTACGCACAGTTCGTTGAAGTTTGCGGCATTCTGGAAAACCACTACCGCGACATGCAGGACATGGAATTCACCGTTGAAGACGGCAAGCTGTACATGCTGCAGACCCGTAACGGCAAGCGTACTCCCGCTGCTGCTCTGAAGATCGCTTGCGACCTGGTTGACGAAGGCATGATCGACGAAAAGCAGGCTGTTGCAATGATCGATCCTCGTTCTCTGGACACCATGCTGCACCCCACCTTCGACGAAGCAGTTCTGAAGGCTACTCCCGAAATCGGCGCAGCTCTGGCAGCATCTCCCGGTGCAGCTTCCGGCCGCATCGTATTCACCGCTGAAGATGCTAAGGAATGGGCAGAAAAGGGCGAAAAGGTTATCCTGGTTCGTCTGGAAACCTCTCCCGAAGACATCGAAGGCATGAAGGCAGCACAGGGCATCCTGACCGTTCGCGGCGGCATGACCTCTCACGCAGCTGTTGTTGCTCGTGGTATGGGCACCTGCTGCGTATCCGGCTGCACTGCTATCAAGATGGACGAAGAAAACAAGAAGTTCGAACTGGCTGGCAAGACCTTCGTTGAAGGTGACTGGATCTCCCTGAACGGTTCCACCGGTAAGATCTACGACGGTGCTATCCCCACTGTTGAAGCTGCTATCTCCGGCGAATTCGGCCGCGTAATGGGCTGGGCTGACCAGTACCGTCGCATGGAAGTTCGCACCAACGCTGACTCCCCCGCTGACGCAATCCAGGCACGTAAGTTCGGCGCACAGGGCATCGGTCTGTGCCGTACCGAACACATGTTCTTCGAAGCTGACCGTATCCCCGCTATCCGCGAAATGATCTGCTCCGACACCGTTGAACAGCGCGAAAAGGCTCTGGCTAAGCTGGAACCCATGCAGCAGTCCGACTTCGAAGGCATCTACGAAGCAATGGAAGGCTACCCCGTAACCATCCGCTTCCTGGATCCCCCCCTGCACGAATTCGTACCCACTGAAGAAGCTGACATCGAAAAGCTGGCTGAAGACATGGGCAAGACCGTTGCAGACATCAAGGCAATCATCGCTTCTCTGCACGAATTCAACCCCATGATGGGTCACCGTGGTTGCCGTCTGTCCGTCACCTACCCCGAAATCGCTGCAATGCAGACCCGCGCTGTTATCAAGGCAGCTCTGAAGGTTTCCGCAGCTCACCCCGACTGGAACCTGGTTCCCGAAATCATGATTCCTCTGGTAGGCGAAGTTAAGGAACTGAAGTACGTTAAGAACGTTGTATGCGCAACCGCTGACGCTCTGATCGCAGAAGCAGGCGCAAACCTGAAGTACAAGGTTGGCACCATGATCGAAATTCCTCGTGCAGCTCTGACTGCAGACGAAATCGCTAAGGAAGCTG
>JAZREI010000100.1:0-9048 GCA_045660685.1 Oscillospiraceae bacterium | reverse complement strand
GTTTCCAGGCTGCTGAGTCCGCAGACCAGTCCATCCTGGCCTCCATTGCCGCTCCCGTGGCTGTGCTGCTGATCCCCATCGGCGCCGGTGTGTGGCAGATGGCCGCCGCCGCCGTGACCGGCTTTATCGCCAAGGAGAACGTGGTTGGCACTCTGGCAGTGTGCTATGTGGGTCTGGAAAACCTGATCGACACCGAAGCACTGGAAATGATGGCAGGCGCGGAAGCAGGAGTTGCAGCCGTCTTCGCCATCACCAAGGTCGCCGCACTGCCATACCTGATGTTCAACCTGTTCACTCCCCCCTGCTTCGCCGCACTGGGCGCTATGCGCTCCGAGCTGGCTGACCGCAAGTGGTTCTGGGGCGGCGTGGCACTGCAGTTCGCAACGGGCTACACCGTATCCTTCCTGGTGTACCAGATTGGTACGCTGGTCACCATCGGCAGCTTTGGCGGCGGCTTCCTCCCCGGTCTGCTGGTAGTGGCAGCCATTGCCGTTGTCATCTTCCTGCAGATTCGCAAAACCGATAAAGAACTGCAAACCGTATAATCCATCATAAAGGAGACTTTCATGACAGATATTTTGATTATCGCCGTAGTTGTTGCCGTCGTAGGTCTGGCAGCACGGTATATTTACAAGCAGAAGAAGCGCAGCTCCGGCTGCATCGGCTGCCCCTCCGGCAGCTGCGAAGACTGCCGCGGCAACTGCAGCAACGAATAAAGGAAAAAGATCGTGTTCTTATGAACACGAGCTTTTGTTATTTACCATTCCTTGATGGCGCGGACGAAGACAGTCTGCTCCAAATCTCCGCATTTTGCGGTGACCTTAGCAAAGCCTTCCGTCTTGATTTCAATATAACAGCCCCCATTGTCGGCATAGAGCTCACAGACATCCTCATTGTCTGTACTCCATTCCGCTCCTTCCAGATATGTGCCCTCGTCGGCGCGCAGCGCCACATAAGTCACATCTCCGATGGCGGAGGTAAAGTCCTTGATTTCCTCGTCTCGGAACATGAGCTTCAGCTCTGTGGCAGGGGGTACGTCCGCAAAGCGGATGGAATCCAGCATATACCACATCCGAGTGCCGAAGCCTTCCGCTGCCTCCCAAAAATAGGAGGTTTCCAGCACATATACCGTCTTCCCCGCTTGGGTCACATAGTACTGCACCACTACATCGTAAGCACTATACCCCGTAGACTTGGACAGCTGCACACCGGGGCAGCCGCCAAACAGAGACGTGCCCACTTCCTCGGCACCCTTGGCTTCCAGCTCCGCAATGACCTGTTCCATAGAACGGTCAGACTTGGTCACCCGCATATAAATTTCGGGTACGTCCATCTCCAAAACAGGGATGTAACGGTCATAGCCCACATGCTGCACAGGACGCACATAGTCAGGGTCATAGAACATACTGTATCCCAAATGGCTTGTATACCGATAGCCGCTGACGGTTTCCTCCTCCCCTTCCAACAGAATGGTCATGGACTCAGGAGTCTCGGAGTACGTGGGTGTGGGTTCGGGTGTGGGCGTGGCTTCAGGTATTGGCACAGGTGTGGGTGTTGCCGCCTCCACAGTGGGCTCAGGGGTAGGCTGCTCCTCCGGAAGCTCCCCACCACCGCAGGCGGCAAGGCTCAGCAGAACAATTGCCAACAACACAGCAAAGATTTTCTTTTCCATATTCTCCCTCCTCTGTAGGAATAGACGACACAAACCGCCCAAAAGTTACAAGCTCTGACCTTATTATACCAAAATCTCCCGAAATAAAAAGCCCGGCTTCCGTACGAGCTGAAAAACCGCCCTCCAAATGGAGAGCGGTTCTGAATTTTTACGCCAAACTGTGTTTTTCCATGCGCTGCAGAAGCTTCACCAAGGGGTAAATCAAAATCCCGCACAGGAAATTGGATGTGCCATGAACAAAATCAAAGGGCAGCCCTGCCATAATCCATGTAATGGTCCCCTTGAAATCCAGACCGTACAGCAGTGCCTGAGCAGGTGCGTACAAAACACCGTACAAATACCCATGGAGGGCGCAGACGGTCATATACACCAAAGGCTTCCGCTTTTCGGGGATTCCCGCAGGCAGCAGCATGGTCATGCCCCACAGTACCGTCCAAATGTACAGATAGGGCAGCCACCATGTGTTGAACCCATTCATCAGTCCGATGATAAACACGAACACATAGATGGGGTACAGTGCCTTTTTGCGGTACACCACCGTGAAGGCCACCACAAACATCCCCAACAAATGCACATTGGGTACCACTTCCATAATCATTTTGGAAGCGTACATCATAGCCCCAAGCATAGAAAACACAGCGGTTTCCCGAATGCTCAGCTTCATTTTTCTACCTTAAAGCTGTAAGTGGCACCATCGGTCACATCGGTGGTATCCACACCACTGGCCGCATAGCCGCCATCCACATAGAAAGCCCAGTAGGTGCCGTCTACGTTATAATCCGCAACAATGCCGTTGACCTCGGTAACATACAGACCGTAGGGTCCATCCTCACCCACAATGAGACCTTCCTCCAGCAGGGCTTCCCCTACGGTAGCCTTGTCCGTGGTAATGTCGAAGGTTTCGGCATTGCCGTCCTTGTCCACTACCTCAAAGGTGAAGGACTTTTCCACAACCTGTGTCTGTTCCTGCTCGGCGTTTTCCGCCACGCATGCCGTCATGCTCAGTGCCATAGCCACAATCAGCACCATGCAAAGGACGGATGCAAAGAGTTTGTTATTGAACTGCTTCATTTGCATATTCTCCTTTGTATTATGAAATTCCCTCCAAAACCGGCACTCGCGGTATGAAACAGAGGCTGCTTCCGTTCGGGTATTTCGACTCGGTACGCAGTGACTTCAGCCTTCTCGGTATCCCAATGGCTGTGTCCCTTTCTGCTGTGGCGGCAAAAAGGTAAGAAGTCCGCTTATCATGTACCTCACGGCGACGGGCTCGTTCGGGATTTGCACCCGATTCCCCTCACAGAATTGTTTAATTGTATCATAAATTCCTATATCTATCAAGCTTGCCAAATCACACAAAATGGTATATACTGTAACCAACATAAACCAAAAAGGAGAACAACACCATGCTGGTTGAAAACACTAAGAACTACTACGGAAATGGATATAACTGTGCAGAAGCTCTGACTCTGGCAGGCAATGATGCCTGCAATCTGGGTCTGGACGAAAAGACCGTAAAGGTCATGGCAGCATTTGGCGGCGGCTGCGGCTGCGGTCACATCTGCGGCGCTCTGGCTGGCGCTCTGGGCGTCATCAGTGCTCTGACCGTTACTGGAAAGGCACATGACACGCCCAACTTCGGTCCCATCCGTGCAGAGTTCATGGAAAAGTTCGCAGAAAAGCTGGGCAGCCACATGTGCAATGACCTGAAGCCCAAGTACCGTACCGAAGAAGCAGGCTGCGTACAGACCTGCATTCTGACTGCTGAACTGCTGGCTGAATACCTGACCGAAAAGGGTCTGGTCAAGTAAGATGCAGAATATCTGCTACATCATCGGCGCATATCATGGGGAGGATGCCTGCATCCTCCCCACTTCTGCTGACTTCGTCATCGCCGCCGACGGCGGCTACGCCGCAGCACAGGCTCTGGGTATTAAGCCCAATCTGGTAGTGGGGGACTTTGACTCTCTGGGCTACGTCCCCGAGGCAGAGGAAATTGTGCAGCACCCCGTCCGCAAGGACGATACCGACACCCTGCTGGCTATCCGTCTGGGCTTGGAGCGTGGCTACCGCAATTTCGTCATCACGGGCGCATTAGGCGGCAGACTGGACCACACATTTGCCAATCTGCAAACCCTGCTGTTCCTCCGTGACCGCGGAGCAAGAGGTCTGCTGTACGGAGACGGCTTTGCAGTCACCGCCGTCACAGACGGCAGCATCACCGTGGAAGGCAGCGGCACCTTATCCGTATTCTCCATGGACACAAAGGCGAAGGGCGTATTCCTCCGCAATGTGAGCTATCCCTTGGAGGATGCCGAACTCACAAGCAGCTTCCCCATTGGGGTCAGCAATGAGTTTATGGAAGGCCCCGCCACCATCGGCTGCACAGACGGCACATTGCTGGTCATGTGGCAGGCAGAAAAACAGGAATTGCCGAAAATCGTGGAAATGGTGTAAAACACCTCTGCATAAACGATACCGTGCATATACAAAACGATTCCCGCAATTTTCGTACGAACTAAAAATCACACCGTTTTCACGGTGGGATTTTTTCATGCAGACTTACTTCTTCATCTGCTCATATACTTTTCGAATGGCCGCGAAGGTCTCGTCGCTGATGTCATGCTCCAGCTTGCAGGCGTCCTCCTTGGCGGTCTCCTCGCTGACACCGATGGCGGTCAGCAGCCCCATGAGCACCACGTGCTTTTCATAGGTGATTTGCGCAATTTCCTTGCCCAGTGCGGTCAAAGATACGTGACCGTCCTCGTCCACTTCCACATAGCCCTTTGCGCGGAAGGACTTCAGGGTCTGGCTGACGGTAGGTCTGGAATATCCAAAATGATTGGCAATGTCAATGCTGCGCACGTGGGTCTTTTCCTTTTGCAGCATCATGATTGCTTCCAAATAGTCCGCTACGGATGCGGTAATGGCCATAGGCTCACCTCTTTCGGGGGTAAAAAATCGGTATTTCGTAGATTATATCAAACTTACAGGTACTTTTCAAGTACATCTGCCAGCAGCGCAAACTGCTCCAAGCTCAGTGCTTCCCCGCGTACACGTTCATCGAAGCCACATTCAGCAATGGCAGCGGCAATGTTCTGCTTGCTCAGCTCGCCGAAGCCCGATGCCAGGGCATTGTTCAGCGTCTTGCGGCGCTGGTTGAAAGCTGCACGAATCACACGGAACATAAGCTGTTCGTTGTTTACGCTGCACAGGGGTGTGCTGCGGCGGCGCAGCTGAATGACGGAGCTGGTGACCTTGGGTGCGGGCATGAAGCAATTGGGAGATACATCAAACAGAATCTCCGTATCGCAGTACCACTGCACCAGCAGGGTGAATGCACCATAGTCGGCTGTGCCGGGCTTGGCGTTCATGCGCTTTGCCACTTCCTTCTGAATCATAACCGTAATGGTCTCGAAGCAGTCTGCTTCCAGAAACGCGGTGATAACAGGGGAAGTGATATTGTAAGGCAGGTTGGCGCAGACTACAGGACGAAGCCCCGCAAACTTTTCTTCCACCAATGCCTTAATGTCGGTTTTCATGACGTCGCCGTAAACGATTTCGGCGTTGTCGTATTCGCTGATGGTTTCTGCCAGCACAGGCTGCAGGGAGGTATCCAGCTCTACGCACACTACCTTGCCCGCATAGGTTGCGGTAGCAGCGGTCAGGCAGCCGAAGCCTGCACCTACTTCCAGCACGCCCACAGTTTCGTCCAAATCCGCAGCATCCGCAATGCGCACAGGCACGGAAGAATCGATCAGAAAGTTCTGACCCATGGACTTGGAGAAGCGGAAGCCGTACTTATCCAGCAGATATTTCAATGTTGTGGGACTGCACAGCTGATCAACTGTCATGGCTCGTCTCCCCTTTACAAAATCTTTTCAAATGCCTGACGCAGGTCCAGCCCGTCGGGGGTCAGCGCCAGATCGATGTTGCCGCGGTAGCGGTAGTTGTGCTTGGCAAGGAGCTTCTTCATGGGCACATTCTTCTTGTGCACAGGCACACGAATGGCCTCCGCACCCTTTTCACGGGCGATGCGTTCCACGAAGCCCATAACGATGTCCGCCATACCTGTGCCGCTGTAACGGTTTTCCACAGCCACACGGCGCAGTACCACGTGCTTGCCTGTATGATGCCAGCGACCGTCGGTGATGGTGGATTCACAGAAGGGTGTGTCGGATTCCACCACAGAGAACATGCCTGCGAAGGCATTGCCGTAGCGGACCACATAGCAGCAGCCGTTTTCCACATCCTTGCGGAAGGTGTCCGTATCCTGCTTTGCACCGAAGGAAATCTTGTGCTTCTTCATGCGGCTGCGTGCCTTCACCGCCTGGTCCAGAATGGCAGGCAGGTCAGCGCTTGTAGCAACATGGAAGCTCACAGGCTCTTCCAAACGCATACGGCTGCGGTCTTTTTTGATTTCCTCAATGAGGGCAATGTCGGTCTTATCCACAGGCTTGAAGCTCTCGTACATATCGGGACGCTTGTCCATGGTACGCTCCAGCTGCTTCTTTCTGCGCCAGCGTTCTACCTTGGCGTGGTCGCCGCTGCGCAGCACTTCGGGCACCTCTCTGCCCTCCCACACATCGGGGCGGGTGTACTGGGGGTATTCCAGCAGACCGTCCCAGTGGGATTCCCCTGTATAGCAGGCCTCATCGCTGAGAACCCCGGGCACCATGCGGCATACCGCATCGGTAACCACCATGGCAGCCAGCTCGCCGCCGGTCAAAACGAAGTCACCGATGGACAACTCCTCGTCCACGCAGGCTTCGATGAATCGCTCGTCAATGCCTTCATAGTGACCGCAAACCAGTACCAGATGGTCATAGTCGCGGACCAGTCGGCGTGCCTCCTCCTGATTGAAACGTCTGCCTTGAGGAGACATATAAATCACGCGGCTGCGGCGCTGACCTGCCTGCTGCATTACATCATCCAGACAGCTCTTGAGAGGCTGTGCCATCATGACACAGCCGAAGCCGCCCCCGTAGGGGTAGTCATCCACCTGCATCTGCTTATTTTCCGTGTAGTCACGAATCTGATGGGCCTGAATATCCAGAATCCCCTTCTTTGCCGCACGGCCAATGATGCTTTCCCCCAGCACAGTACGCATACTGTCGGGGAACAGGGTGAGAATATCCACTCTCATACCTGTCACATCCCCTCAATCAGGCGCACGGTGATGATGCCCGCATCTGCATCCACATTCAGAATGAACTCGGGAACTGCGGGAATCAGATGGTCGGTTTCGCCCTTGACTTCGTAAATCTGTCCGCGGGGGACGTCCATAACGTCGGTGAGCTTGCCGATTTCGTTGCCCTGCTCGTCCACAACAGACGCACCCAGAATGTCCTGAATGAAGAAGGAGCCCTTGGGCAGACGGGCATCGTTACGGTCAATCTTGATGACCTTGTTCTTCAGGGGCATGGCTGCGTTAATATCGGTAATCCCTTCCAGCTGTGCAATCAGCATATCCTTGTGGACGCGGCTGGAAAGCACACGGACGGGCTTGTTATCAATGTAAAAGGTTTTGAAACGCTTGAGGAACAGTGCATCATCAGCCCAGGGCACAATGCGTACTTCGCCTCTGATGCCGTGGGTATTCACAATCTGTCCTGCTTCCAAATACTGCTGCTTCATAAGTGGAATCCTCCGTTTCGTAGTTATATCACAAAGCGGACCATCAGAACGGTCCTTACGAATAGTCTATCTCTTATTTTACCAATTCCGGGCCAATTTGTAAAATTAGCCCGGAATTGAAAAAGGCACCCTTGGACACCGCAGCGTGGCGGTGTTCTCAGGCACCTTTTTGCGTTAATCCAGTATCTCTACGGATACTTTCTTGCCCTTTCTCTGGGCAACGGCCTTCATCAGAATACGGATTTCCTTCACGATTCTGCCCTGCCGGCCAATGACCTTGCCCATATCGCCGTCGGCCACGCGCACCTCAAATACGGTTTCGCCGCCGGCCTCGCGCTCGGTCACGGAGACCTCGTCAGGATGATCGACGAGATTTCTCACGATGTAGGTCAAAAGTTCTTTCATTGCCGGTTTAACTCCTTATTCGGCTGCTTCAGCCTTCTTCAGCAGGCCCTTAACGGTATCGGTGGGCTGAGCGCCGTTAGCGATCCAGTACTTAGCACGTTCCATATCGATCTTAACGGTAGCGGGTTCGGTCATGGGATCGTAGATGCCGATTTCTTCGATGCACTTACCATCGCGGGGGTTGCGAGAGTCAGCAACAACAACACGGTAGAAGGGAGCCTTCTTAGCGCCCATTCTGCGCAGTCTGATTTTAACCATTACATTTCACCTCCGGTTATTTTAAATGTCGTTTATATAAAAAGGAGCGAGTCCTTTTTAACCTTACTTAAACAGGTTTCCGAGACCTGCCAAGCCCTTGGGCAGCTGCATGCCCTGAGGCTGCTGGGACTTCTTTCCGCCCTTCTTGCCCTGCTTCTGCTTGGACTTCTTTGCCTGCTTGGTCATCTTCTTCATCTGACGCTTGCCGAAACCGTTCATCTGCTTCATCATCTGCTGCATGGTTTCATACTGCTTGAGCACACGGTTGACGTCTACTACAGAAACGCCTGCGCCTCTTGCAATACGGCGCTTGCGGCTTGCGTTGAGAATTTCGGGGTTCTCCCTTTCCTTCATGGTCATGGACTGGATAATCGCCTTGGTACGACGCATGGTAGTGTCGTTGGGGTCAGCGTTTTCCAGAGCCTTTGCATCGATGCCGGGCATCATGCTTGCCAGCTCAGTGAGGCTGCCCATACCCATAACGGTGTCCAGCTGATCCAGATAGTCGTTCAGGGTGAACTTGTTTTCCATCAGGCGCTGTGCCATTTCCTCGGCCTTCTTCTGGTCGATGGCCTGTTCGGCACGCTCGATGAAGCTGAGCACGTCGCCCATACCCAGAATACGGCTTGCCATACGTTCGGGGTAGAAGGGTTCGATCTGGTCCAGCTTTTCGCCCACACCTGCGAACTTGATGGGCTTGCCGGTTACAGCTCTGATAGACAGTGCCGCACCGCCACGTGCGTCGCCGTCCAGCTTGGACAGCAGCACACCGGTAACGCCCAGTGCACTGTCAAATGCGGATGCTGCGTTGACAGCGTCCTGACCGGTCATTGCGTCAACAACCAGCAGGATTTCGGCGGGTTCCACGGTATCGCGGATAGCCACCAGCTCATCCATCAGGGTCTGGTCAATGTGCAGACGACCTGCGGTGTCCAGGAACACCATGTCGTAGCCGCGGCGCTTGGCATATTCAATGCCGTGCTTCGCGATTTCAACGGGGTTGCCCTGTCCCTCCTGGAACACGGGAATGCCCAGCTGCTTGCCCACGGTTTCCAGCTGCTTGATCGCAGCGGGAC
>JAZREI010000099.1:0-10808 GCA_045660685.1 Oscillospiraceae bacterium | reverse complement strand
CCGCACTGGTGCTGATGGCAGGCACAAAATTCGCAAACACCCATATGTATGTAGGCGGCGGCACCGCAGACAGCGCAGAATACGTGCAGCTGGAAAGAGCTACCCCCACACCCGAAGCGGAGAATCAAATCAGCTTCATTTCGGACAATGCTGCTGCCGAAACTGAGGACAACAGCACCGTAAGCACTCACTCTGACATCAAGGAAGCTGCGGGAGAAGAAGCCAAGGCACCCGCAACACAGCCGGAGTCTGTTGACATGACCGCACAGCCCACCTTGGCTATTGACGCCGAGGCGCCGATTATGGACATCACCGAAAGTGTTCCTCCCATGGTGTCTCAAGCACCTGTACCCCCTCCCGCAGTGACAGCGACCCCCATCCCCCAGATGGACCTGCTGTTTGCAGAGGACCTGCTGCTGGTATTTGAGAAGGCAGATTTCGACCTGTTCACGGAATCTCCTGCCTATGAAGTCACAGTCACGGCAGCAGACGGCACCCGGGTGGAACTGAAGATTTGGCTGGACGGTGAGCGCATCTACTGCAAGGCGGAAGCCGAAGGCACTGCATGGTACACCTTCGGTACACCTGCGCAGCTGGCAGCCCTGTTGGGTGAGCCCGCAGTGGCACCTCAGCCCACACCCGAAGGCTAAAACAAGGGAACAAACCCAAAACCACCGAGCAATCGGTGGTTTTGCTTTTTTCTTACACATTTCGTTGAAATAAAAATAAAACTGTGATATGATACTTGTGAATAAATTTAACAATCTTATTCCTGTAGAATAAAACTCAAATTGAGGTGAACATATGAAGCGCATTAAAATTTCCAACAACGTAATCCGTCGTCTTCCCAAGTACCTCCGCAAGCTGGATGACCTCCGTGCCGCAGGCGTGGAACGTATCTCCTCCGGTGAGCTGGGTCGCCAGATGGGCCTGACTCCCTCTCAGATTCGTCAGGACTTTAGCTGCTTCGGCGAATTTGGTCAGCAGGGCTACGGCTATAACGTAGTTGCCCTTCGTCAGGAAATCTCCCGAATTCTGGGCATGGACCGCAGCTTCACCTGCGTACTGGTAGGTGTGGGCAACATCGGTCATGCGCTGATCGATCATTTCGATTTCAATAACTACGGCTTTGAGCTGAAGGCTGCCTTTGATATCAAGTCCGACATCATCGGCTCTAAGCTCCACAATGTTCCCGTATACAATATCAACGAACTGCGTATCAAGCTGAACGAGCTGCAGGCTGACGTTGCCATCCTGTGCATTCCCAGCTTCTATGCAAATGAGGTCGCTCCCGTGCTGGTGGAATGCGGTGTCCGCGGTGTATGGAACTTCACCAACGTAGAACTGGACATTCCCACCGATAAGACCGTTGTGGAAAACATTTACTTCTCCGACAGTCTGCTGGCACTGGGCTACTACCTGTCCGAATATCAGGACGAACAGTCTGCAAAAAAGTAATTTCAGTTCGCACGAAGATTGTGCGGGTCGTTAGATTGCAGCCCGGTATCCTTTCTCCGCAGATTAACGCCCTCCCCGCCCGTTCTTTCAATCACAAATTTTTTCACTATTCACTTAAATAACCGGAGGTTATTTTATGCCCGATACCATTGCCGCCATCGCCACAGGCGGAGTCGTTGCCGCTATTGGCATTCTCCGCGTGTCCGGTGATGACACACTCCCCATTATTGACAAAGTATTCAAGCCCATTTCCGGCAAGCCCATGTCCTCCTACCCCAACCGTCAGCTGGTGTACGGCAACATGGTAGATGCCGACGGCACCATTCTGGACATCTGTCTGTGCACCATTTCCCGTGGTCCCGGCAGCTACACCGGTGAGGACACTGCAGAGCTGCAGACCCACGGATCTCCCGTGGTACTCCGCGCAGGCTTGGAAGCCCTGTTTGCAGCAGGCGCAAGACAGGCTCGTGCCGGTGAATTTTCCAAGCGTGCCTTCCTGAATGGCCGCATGGACCTGACCCAGGCTGAAGCGGTCATTGACATCATCCATTCCGAAACTGCAGAAGCTGCAAAAAACGCAGTTGGTCAGCTGAACGGTGCCATCCTCAACAAGACCGACGGCATCTACAATGCACTGGTTGAAATCTGCTCCCACTATCACGCAGTCTTGGACTACCCCGACGAAGACATTGAAGATTTCCAGCTGGCGGACTACGAATCCACCTTGGACGATGCCATTGACCAGCTGCGCCGTCTGAAGGACACCTTCAATCGCGGCCGCATCATGACCGAAGGCGTAAAGGCTGCCATCATCGGCAAGCCCAACGCAGGCAAGTCCTCCCTGCTGAACGCACTGTTGGGCTATGAACGTGCCATCGTTACCGACATTGCAGGCACCACCCGTGACACCATCGAAGAACGTGTCCGTCTGGGCAATGTTCTCATTCGTCTCACCGACACCGCAGGCATCCGTCAGACTGACGACACTGTGGAAAAGATCGGCGTAGACCGCGCCCTGACCACCGCAAAGAGCGCTGATCTGGTCATTGCTGTATTTGACGGCTCTGCCGAGCTGACAGAAGAAGACTACAACGCTATGGAAGCTGCCGCTGCCTGCGAAAAGAGCATTGCAGTTATCAACAAGTCCGACCTAGAACAGGTCGTGACTGCGGATGTGGTTGCGGATAAGTTCACCAAGGTCTGTGTCCTGTCCGCCAAGCAGCAGACAGGTCTCACCGCACTGGAAGACGCCGTGGCTGAGCTGTTCCCCACCCCCGACGCTCCTGTAGGCGAAATTCTGACCAATGCACGCCACGCCGATGCGGTCGGCCGCGCACTGGAAAGCCTCCGCGCCGCAAAGGACGCCATGGCAATGGGCATTACCCCCGACGCTGTCCTCACCGAGGCGGAAGAAGCCATGGGCGCACTGGGCGAGCTCACCGGCAAGACCATCCGCGAGGATGTCACCAACCGAATTTTCTCTCGCTTCTGCGTAGGCAAATAAAATTAAGGCGTGTTGCTAATTTTGCAACACGCCTTGTTAAGTTTCTCCTGTTAGTCGAAGTGAAGTACAGCCTTTGGCTGTGTGAAGAATTGCTTATGCAATGTGAAGTTTGCTACGCAAGTTGTGGTGTCTCTATGCAACTGATTTAAATTACAATCTGAATTCTTCAAATTCAGATTGACCACATCATTTTCGAAGAAAATACTTCACGGACAAGGTCTACTTCACTCTGCAAAGCAGAACTTCACTGATTTGCAATGCAAATCTACTTCACTGAGCTGTTGCGTTTTGCAACAGCTCATTTTATCTTTCGTCGCCGAAGAAGAACAGAGCCAGCATACCGGGGCCAACATGAGCGCCGGTGAAGGGTTCATGGGGGACAATAATCAGTTCCTTGGGCTTGGCAATTTCGCATACGCGCTTTGCCAGCTGCTCCGCTTCCTCAGGGCAGTCACCGTGGGTAATGCCAATGCGCTGCTGCTCGGGATTGACAGCACGCTTACGGTACAGCTCTACAATGGCATCGATGGCCTTCTTGCGGCCGCGGCACTTCTGCAGGGCCACAATATGCCCCGTGGGGTCACCCCACAGCAGGGGCTTGATGTTCAGCACACTGCCAATCATGGCTGTTGCACCGCTGACGCGGCCTGTGCGCTTCAGGAAGTTCAGGTCGTCCACAGTGAAAAACTGCAGCAAATGCTTCACTTCATCCTCCAGAATGGCGCCTGCTTCCGCGGCGGACTTTCCTTCCGCTCTCAGGTCAGCGGCACGGCATGCCAGCAGACCGGGACCCAGTGCAGCCCCCAGAGAGTCCACAACAGCTACTGTGCGGTCAGGGAATTCCTCCTCCAGCTCATCCGCAGCAATACGCGCAGCCTGCAGTGTACCGCTGACACCGGAGGACAGACCCACGTACACCACATCCTCACCCACTTCCAAAGCGGTACGGAAATGGGTCATGAACATATGGCTGTTGATGAGGCTGGTTTTCAGCTCGGAGCCGCTGCGCAGCTTATTGTAGTAGGCGTGGAAGTCAAAGCCATCCATATCACCTGCGTAAACGCCTTCTTCACCATCCATAACATAGGAGCAGGGCAGCACATTGATTTCCAAATCACGGAGCAGATGATTGGGCAGGTTGGAGCAAGCATCTGTAAAAATCTGATAAGACATAAGGATTCTCCTTCTTATAAGCATAATTCGATAGCTTAATTATACCCTAAATTTCTAAACAATAAAGAAACTCCTCCACTCTCCCGCTCTCCCCTCCGTAGATTTTCAGCTCGTACTAACAGATTGCGTATCGTTTTAGCTCAGCACGGTATCGTTTTTACAAAAATTATCGAACGTTTCGCCCTAACTGAGATTTCCTAAAATCGCTCAGCACGGTATCGATTCTGCAAAAATCAACCAACAGCTCGCTCTAACTAAGATTCCCCAAAACCGCTCGGCCCGGTAACGCTTCTGCGAAGCTACATTGCTCATTTCGCTCTATAGTTGATTTCCAAAAATCTCTCGTAAAAAAAAGACAGGCAGCTGCAAAACGCACCTGCCTGTTTTCATAGAAATCCAATTTGATGAGTTGGATTTCACCTAAACGATTCATTATTCGTCTTCTTCCGTGTCTACCCATGTCAGCAGCATCCAGCTGTTGTCCGTGGGAGCGGAATAGCCGTAAGGCACAAAGCGGTCGGTGTCGGTGGAATTCATGTAGCCCAACGCACGATCCAAATCATCCTGATAGGTGTTGGAAGTGCTGGTGCAATAGATGCGGTCAAAAATCTTGCCCAAAACCTCCATATCCTGACCATTGGAGCCCACACCGTTAGACAGTGCTTCCGCAGAAACACGCAGACCAATGGGTGCCAGCTCGCCCAGCTCACGTTCCATATGGATAGCAAAGCTGGAAATAGCCGCATCGGGGGTAGGCTGCTGAGTCATCTGCTGGGTGTAGCGCACATCATCCGCCACAGGGTGAGACATATAGCTGAACATGATTTCATTGAAGCCCATGTAAATCAGTTCTTTGCTCACATCCACCAGATACTGTCGGTATTCGGGGCTGTAAGGATCCATCCAGTACCCTGCTTCTGTGGCAAGTACCGCCCCATTGGAGGCAGTCAGTGCCGAGCCCATATAGCGGGTAACAATGGTGGAATCCAGCAGGCAAGTCACATCGGCAATCAGATAATAGCCACGTTCCTTCAACTGCAGCACCTTGTTCTTCAGATCGTAGGTACCGGTCAAACCGTAGCCCAAGGCAAAGTCGGTTTCGGAAGGATACACCAGCTGCCCGCTTTCGGGCTTTACCTGAAGCACCAAGGCCTTGGCATTGTTGAGCTTGGCACGGTTAACATAGTTTTCCAGAGCCTCGTCGTTGATCTGGTCATAGGTTACATACATCGCCTTGACGATGTTTACGCCCTCCCCTGCATTGGTCTCAATGTCAGAAAAGTCATAACCATCCAGTACCAGCTCCGCCTGCACAGGCTCACGGACAACGCCATCCAGATCCTCCAACGCCTCATAGCTGTTTTCCATATAGGGCAGGTCCAAATGCACCCCGTCCTGACGATATACCAGATACTTCTGGAAGGATGAGAACATCAAAACCACAACAGCCACTGCCACCACAGCCACAGCGATCCCGAAGGTCAGCCAGTTATAGTGTTTCTTTTTGCCGGGATAGACATCCCAATTGCGCTGTTCGTTCAACGGTTTTCAATCTCCATCAGTTTTTCTACACGGCCGGTGTGTCTGCCGCCTGCAAATTCGGTGTTCAGGAAGATGTCAACGATTTCCAGAGCAGTTGCTTCGTCCAGAACACGAGCCCCCAGAGATACGATCTGTGCGTTGTTGTGTTCTCTGCACATCTGTGCGGTGAACGCATTATGGCACAGCGCAGCACGGATGCCGGGAACCTTGTTTGCTGGAATGGAAATGCCGATGCCGGTGCCGCAAATGATAATGCCGCGGTCACATTCGCCCGCTGCAACAGCACGTGCAACAGCTTCCCCGTAAACGGGATAGTCGCAGCTTTCTTCGGAGTAGGTGCCGAAATCCTTGTATTCCAGACCCTTTTCTTCCAGATACTTCATCACAGCCTGCTTCAGACCGAAGCCGCCGTGGTCACAACCCAAAGCGATCATAGTAAATTACCTCGCAATCTTATTTTATAATTTAACCACTCTATTATAAATCCAAAATGGATTTCCGTCAATCATATAGGCCATGTATTCAGCCATTTCATGATATTGTCTCCATAGCTTTGTGCCACAAGGATACCGCTCAGTGCGGGATAGAACAGGGCAAACAGTCCCACAGATACCCCTGCCACAGAGCAAGCCAGCTTCTGCCGTCCACCCTTGTTCAGTACCGCCGCCACATAACCGATGGCAAGGGCAAGGAATACGGTGCAAGCAAAGTAATGGTAATTGAACACAATACGTTCCACAAATACCCAGGGCAACAGCTGCGCCAGATAACCCAGCACGATGAATGCAGCCTTGGAATCTTTACGGAACAGCGCCAGATAGCTCATAGCCACCATAGCCAGCAAACCGCCCCATGCAGTCAAGGGGTTTAGGAATGCGGCAATGGAACCGCGGGTGTCTGTGCCGTAGTTCAGATAATACAAAATAGGACGGATGTTGAAAATCCATTCATACCACTTGGAGGAGTAGGGATGTGTGGCATCGACCCCCACATGGTAGCTGAGCATGCTCACCTGATTGTCCCAGACAATTTGGGCATAGCGAGGATTGAAGAACATTCCAATGCCCCTCATACCAAGGCTTTCCCCGTAGTTGTAGTAGCTCATATAGTAAATGGCAATGGGGATAGCCGCAAACCAAACCAGACAGAATCCGATGTTCTTGAAATACGCCTTGCTGTCCCCTTCCTTGCGGAGACGGCGAATCCAGTGGATGAGCCAAATCACGCCCAAGCCAATGCCTGCATAAATGCAAATCCACTTGCTGGCAGCACCCAAGCCGAAGCACACGCCGCTCAAAGCAAGGCACTTCAAATTCCGCTCCGTCACGTATCGATACATGAAGTAGTACATAGCCGCAATAAACAGCAGTGCATAGCTGTCGATGGTTGCGATACGGGTCTGCACAAAGTGCATGAAGTCAAAAGCAAACACCGTAGTGGCAACAAATGCCCCTGTGGTATTTTTCAGCATCCGCTTTGCCAGCAGATACAGGAAGGGCAGCATCAGCACCCCTGCCAGAGTGCCCATGCAGCGGTAACCGAAGGGATTCATGCCGAACATTCGGATGCCCACACCCATCAGCACCTTCCCCAGAGGGGGATGGGAAATTTCATAGGGCCACATCTTCACAATGTGTTCGTAGGCAGTACGGGCATGGTAGATTTCGTCAAAATACGTGCCTGTCAGATAGCTCAAATCCTTGGGGAAGCTCTCAAATTCATCGGTCAGTGCCACGCCTGCCTCGTCCACAGGCTGCAGGGACAATACATTCCCCGAGGTATCCACCGCAACCACTTCCCCCAGATACAGGTCATTGCCTGTGCCAAGCCAGATATACCGTGCGGTATGGGGGGTGTCGCCGCTGCTTTTGCACCAGTCAAACAGCTCCGCAAAGTTCTGCTCGATGGTCTCATACATCTCATAGCTTGACCCATCCACACTGCCCCACAGGTCATAGCTGCCTGTGTTCAGCCCTGTGTAAAAATAGATGTGAGAAATATCACGCACTTCCCCGAGGTCAAGAGTCACACTTCCGCCGGGCTCAAAGTGGTGGAAGGTCTCGGGAGCCTCATTGCTGCCCAGATTGGCAAATGCGGTACAGCCGTAAACCAGCATCAGCGCCGCCAGCAAAATACAGTCCAAACGCTCCATAGCCCCTGTGGTCTTCCCGGGACCTGTCTTGTGTACAGCAATCTGCTCGGTAAAGCGATAGCCCACATATATGATAAAGAGGATCAACGCCCCCATGAGGATATACTTCATACAATATACACTCCCAATTCAGTGTTGCGTTTTATTATACCCCATTTGGGAGATAATGCCAATCCCTTTGACGATAGAATCACCGATTCCGTTCCCCCGCCTTAGGCATTTCCTCTAAGTCGCAACACATTCGGTTCCGATTCCACTCGCACCCGCGCGCAAGTTGTAACCTTCCTATATCGGCTGTCGCCGACGGGATTTCAAGGGGAACCCACCATGGTTCCCCTTGAAATCCCTTCCTTCACGCACTGCGGCAAAAGCATTTGTAAGGAGGGATCCCCTGCTGCACATAGTAAGAAAATGCTTTTTTGTCACAAAGATGTTGGTTTTCCCAGTGTCACTTGAGTCAGCACCGATGATTGACTTTCGTTGACAGATGGTGCAGAAACGACTAAAATACAACCAGTATGATGCAATCTAAGGGGTGCTATTATGAATAAGAACAGCAATCGACTCTCCCGAATATATAGGCTTATTTCTTCTGCTCTGGTTGTGATTCTTCTGTGCGGTTTGTTGCCTATGCCTGCAGCCGCTATAACACAGACTACAATCGATGACATTCGTGCGGCGGTGGAACAGCCTTTGACGAAGTATGCCGCAAAGGTAAATCAGGCAGATGCGGACGACGATGCCTTTACGGACTATTTTGTTCACGGATTTTTCGGAAACGGGAAGAAAATGGTACTGACAGACAATAGCCCCATGACCGCGGTTTTATTCAACTCCTGTCTGCTTCAAGATGCACTGACCAACGCGTTTTTGGAAGCCATATTGGATATGCAGGCAATTGGCAGCGAGGCTATGGTTGTTCATGGTACTGCCGCATGGCACAACTACTACTATGATTACGGTTTTTCTTGTCAAATGGATACCCAATGGCGTGAAGAAAACAAGGCATCTTCACTGACCGGTGTTCGCCGCGTGTATGACGATGACAAATATCTTGGGGCGAAGAATGAAAATGACGAGGTACTGGAGCTGCTGGCGGGTACCGTTGTTGTGGAAATGAGTATCAAACGAGAAGCTGTGAAGAAATCCACCATACAGTACACAGTTGACCTGGATATCTACGATCGCTTTGACTTTTCCGGGAGTTATAAGGACATTGCCGACTTGGGCTATAATACAAGCAAGGACGAGCGTCTGAAAAACTTGGGGATGCTGTTTGTAATCATGGGCTTGGACGAGTTTGACTGGGAACTCCATACAACAGTAAACATTGAAATTCCCAATCTGTGCGATCATGAAACAAGCGATTATCGGTGGTACAGTGAGGTGGGCGAAAATGCGTTGAACAGTGATAGTTCCGGCAGTTTCGATTTGAATCCTGCATGGAAAGAAATCTACGTCGCTTCCGATGCGAGCAGTGGTGATACAGCCAAGAATAAAGAGTACTTTGTGATTGACGACTCTGTGAAGCTGATTCACGATCGGCCATGGGTGATGGAAATTGACCAACGCTCCTCTTTTATTTACAGCATATTTAGCTACGGCGCAGCGCTGGGTTCTGCAATTCCCGGTCTTTATATCTGCGGCACCAGAAATGTGTGGGTACTGCTTCATGAAGATATAACTGATCCCGAAACCGAAGAAAGAACACGTAATTTCCATTATTTTGGTGTGGATATTAAGGGAAACTTTGACTTTTCCGCAAAACACGATTACACATATCGTCTGGAAAATATTCTCTCCGATGATGGTAGTAATATGATTTATTTCAGTATTTACAATCAGAGTCTGGGAGAATGGGTATATGGTCCCGAGCCTATGGATAACCATTGGATCAAATACGGTGGAGAGGGAGAGCATGTGTTGGTGGAAGCGGAATCCAAAGAGATTTCCGGTCTTGATATTGTGTTTGACCACATTGGCAACAAAAACATGGATTTGAAAATCGCGGATCAGAAGCTTGATATGCGTATTTGGGAAAATGGCGAAGGAAACTCATCTGATGCCACCGTGGATTCCGTAGTAAGTGCAGCCACCTGTACCAAAGAGGGGGCACAGCTGCATACCTGCCGTGAGTGCGGTTACAGCTATACAACCGATGTTGTTCCTGCTCTTGGACACAGCTATGGGGAGTATGCGGAGGACAACAACGCCTCTTGTATGGAGAATGCAACAAAGACCCGCATCTGCTCTCGCTGCGGAGAAAAGGAGTCCGTTGCGATTCCCGACACCGCTCTCGGACATAGCTACGGGAAGTACGCATTTGACAACAACGCCACCTGCACAGCGGATGGCACCCGTACTCGCGAATGCACTGTCTGCGGCGTGAAGGACACCGTGAAGGCACCCGACACTGCCACAGGACATGACTACAAATCAAAAGTCACCCCTCCCACTTACACCCAGCAGGGCTATACCACTTATTCCTGCACTGTCTGCGGAGACAGCTACAAGGATGATTATGTAGGCGTAAAGCAGCACAACTATACCGCTGTGGTTACAGCGCCCACCTGCACCGAGCAGGGCTACACTACTTACACCTGCACCGAATGTGGTGACAGCTATGTGGACGATTATACCGACCTTGCAGAGCACACGGTTGTCATTGACCCCTACGTGGCACCCACCTGTATCAGCAAGGGGCTTATGGAAGGCAGCCACTGCGGCGTGTGCGGCTTGGTGCTGAAAAAGCAGGCGGCCATCAGTGCTACGGACAAGCACAGCATGGAAGAATCCATTGTCAAGAAGCCTACCTATGACGAAGCGGGGCAGGCTGCATATACCTGCAAGGACTGCGGAAAGACCGAATACATGGAAATTCCTCCGCTGACCAAGCCTGTACTCGTGAATCCCTTTACGGATGTGATGGAAAGCGACTGGTTCTATGAACCTGTGCTGTGGGCAGTGGAAAACAAGGTC
>JAZREI010000098.1:0-1586 GCA_045660685.1 Oscillospiraceae bacterium | reverse complement strand
CGGTGGTCAGCGTCAGCGTGTAGCGATCGGTCGTGCAATCGTTCGTGAACCCAAGGTATTCCTGATGGACGAACCTCTGTCCAACCTGGACGCAAAGCTGCGTAACCAGATGCGCGCAGAAATCATCAAGCTGCGTCAGCGTATCGACACCACTTTCGTATATGTTACCCACGACCAGACCGAAGCTATGACTCTGGGTGACCGTATCGTTATCATGAAGGACGGCTGGATCCAGCAGATCGGCACTCCTCAGGAAGTATTCGACCATCCCAACAACGTATTCGTAGCAGGCTTTATCGGCATGCCTCAGATGAACCTGTTCAACGGCAAGCTGCTGAGAACCAGAAGCGGTTACGAAGTAGAAGTTGGCGGCGCAAAGATTCCCGTTGGCGAAGAAATCGTAAAGGGCCTGACCAAGAAGGGCTACGTCAATGCTGACGTTCTGGTTGGTATCCGTCCCGAACACATTCTGCTGAAGGCAGAAGGCGAAGACGTTATCCACGGTAAGGTTGACGTTTCCGAAATGATGGGCTCCGAAATCCACCTGCACGTTGCTGCTGCAGGCAAGGACGTTGTTGTTCGCGTTCCCACCGTTGACCTGGAAGCAGGCAACCGCGGCGGTTTCGCATACGGCAGTGACTTCAACTTCACCTTCCGTTCCAACGAAATCCACCTGTTCGATCCCAACACCGAAAAGAATCTGCTGCCCCTGCAGAAGTAATTTTACAGTTACATAACAACGCCCCACAGCCTTAGGCTGTGGGGCCTTTTTTATAAAAACCCCTCTGTTCCGTTTAGAACAGAGGGGTCTGATCATTTCTTAATGATGATATTTGAACCTGCTTGAGATTACTTGGAGGCTGCCAGACTTGCAGCTGCCATGGACTGACCAACGCGGCGGAACTTTTCGTCGGGCAGGGTCAGCTGGATTGCTTCGTTTACAGCGGGATATTCTTCTTCCAGAACCTTCTTGCAGGTATCCAGCAGCAGGTCGCCGCCCTTGCCGCTCATTACACGGCCCAGCAGCAGAACATACTTGAAGCCATAGTTGTCATAGTAGTAAGCCAGAGTGTGGCCCAGATATACGCCGATGTCGTGGAATACCTTTGCAGCGCGTTCATCATCAGCTTCCATCAGCTTCTGAACAGCCTTCAGGTTGTGTGCGGGGGGCTCGCTCAGGTCCAGTTCAATGCCTGCACGAGGTGCCAGCTTAATGACGCCGTCCTGAGAGAAGGACTTGCAGCCGGTGCCGATATCGCCGGACCATTCATCCTGCATAGCATCGGGGTTTGCGTCAACGGGGCAGAATGCCAGTTCGTTCAGCCAGCCGGTGACATTGCCGCTTTGGTCAATGTAGCCAACAGCTTCGGAGGTGCCCATTGCGATACCAAGAACGTTATTGTCGTTCAGGCTCATGGTGCCTGCCAGTGCGGATACATCGCCGTCGTTTGCTACTGCATAGGGAACATCGCCGAAGGTGTCCTTAACGGCACGGATGTAGATGTCCTTTACCTTAGCGTCAAACAGGTCCTTGGGAACAGCCAGGAACAGGGAAGCGGCAGCGGTGCGGTTGTTGATAAATACGC
>JAZREI010000097.1:0-17314 GCA_045660685.1 Oscillospiraceae bacterium | reverse complement strand
CATTGGTGCAGTCGATGAGGCTCATAATGGTGTCGTCGGTGGTGTTTGCCTGACGAACCAGAGAGCGCTTGTAGCGGTAGGTGATGTAGGTCTTTGCCAGTACCCATGCGCCGTGGCCCATGAGCTGCATTTCTACCAAGTCCTGAATTTCTTCAACGGAAGGGGTGTGCCCCAGCTTGCCGCACTTGTAAACAACGATGTCGGTAACGTCCTGAATGTCTTCAATGTTCAGGCGGTGCTTTTCCGCAACGGCTTCGTTTGCCTTGCAGATCGCGTCAAAAATCTTTTTGGGGTCAAATGTAACTTCGGAGCCGTTACGCTTGATGACTCGGATGCCCATAATGTCCTCACTTTCTATACTATGTGGAGCGTGTGTCCACGAGAAACAATCTGTTGTGATGCATCGCACAAGATATTGTATATCTTGTGGTGCGAGATTAACTATAACACAAGTTCTTGTGCTTTTCAACCAATCTGCACATTTTCGGCAAAGTAACGAAAATTGCGGAATTTCACAAAAAACACGAGAAAGAGCTTGACTTTACTATTTTGTAACTATTCGACACAAAAACAGGGGCAGATGTAACTTTCTGCCCCTATAAAACCAAGAATTACGGCACAAGCAGGGGCTGGAGCTGGTTATGGTCAACCGCAGCCTGAAAAGTTTGTTCCAATTTTGTAAAGTCTGCGGCCAGTGAATTGGGTTTGCCAATGGGGTCGTCTTGGTGGAATGGCACAAAATACACATTTTTGCGTGTGAGCAGTGCTCCAACATTTTGTAGGGTAACCGACAGGCCGTCGTTCGTGGTGAACGCTATACATAGTGGTCGGCCGTTGCGGAGATGTGCCTTGGCGGACATGGTCACGGCGGTGTCCGTGATGCCGTGGGCCAGCTTTGCCAATGTGTTACCCGTACAGGGAGCGATGACCAGCACGTCAAACAGCTTCTTGGGGCCGATAGGCTCCGCATCGGGAATGGTGCGGATGACGGGTTTTCCGGTCAGGGCTTCCAGCCTCTTAATATAGTCCTCCGCTCTGCCGAATCGGGTGTCGGTATTGGCAGCGGTTTCCGACAGGATGGCGGTCAGGTCGTATCGGTCTTTGAGATCTTTTGCAATGTCCAGCACTTTGTCGAAGGTACAAAAGGACCCGCACATGGCAAGGCCCACACGCAGTTTGTCTTTCATAAGCTCAGCTCCTTATAAATGGTTTCCGCAATGATGTCTGCTGCGCCTGCAGGGGTGTATTTCCCCGGCAAGCCTCTGCCCATGACTGTCCGCAGCCCCATAGCTTCCGCTTCCACAGGGCTGAAGCCTCCGGGCAGGGAGGCGAGCTCCAGCAGCAAGGTGTGGTCGGGCAGCAGGGACAGGGCGTGACTGTCCAATATGGTTGTGGGAATGGTGTTGATGACTATGTCTTGTGTGGGCAGAATGTGGCTGATTTCATGGGTGTGGGCTGCGTTCATGCCCATGGCACTGCACCATGCCCTGCGGATGGGGTCACGAGAGGTGAGGGTGACCTCTGCGCCCAATGCCTTTAATTGCAGACTCAGCAGGGTACCGATGCGCCCTGCACCGAGAATCAAGATGTTTTGCCCCATGAGGGCGCGGTGGGTGTTCTGCAAAATCAGCAGCAGGGCGCATTGTGCGGTGAGGGCTGCATTTCCCACAGCCATGGTCTCAATGGCGGTCAAATCGGTGATGGGCAGACCGCATTTGCTGCCGAAAACGGGGAGGCCTTTGGGCAGAGCTTTTGCCACCGCATCCAAAGGAATAGGGGCGCAGCTATACGGGGCGCGCAGCAGGTCGCTGCCTGCAGAGGGGATGGGCAGCACCACGCAGTCTGTGCCGTCCAGTGCGGCGGCGAGGGTGTCGCAGCGGCAGCATTGGGGCACATCCGACAGCTCCAAACCCCATGCCTGCACCGTATACCCGTCTCGCAGCAGGCGGCGGCAGAGATACACACTCCGCAGATCACCGCCCAATACAGTGAAAATCAAGGAACCACCTCCTTCTTTGTCATTGTATGCAGAAGGGTGGGGGAATAATGCCGCAATTGATTTTTGACAGCAACCTATCAATAGGGTATAATAAACTGATATAGTTTTTGAATTTGATTCTATTGATATAGTAAGGAGATGTTTCTATGGAAGCAGTAGTAGCCGTTTATTCCGACTGGGGCATTGGTGCCGCAGGTACTCAGCCTCTGGTAGTCCCCGCTGACCGTGTCCGTTTCAGAGAGCTGACCACAGGTCATGCAGTCATCGTAGGCAGAAAGACTCTGGAGGACTTCCCCGGTGGCAAGCCTCTGAAGAATCGCCATAACATTGTCATCACTCGTCAGTCTATCACCATCGATGGTGCAGAAGTGGTACATGGCATGGAAGAAGCACTGGAAAAGGCAAAGGAACATGACCGCTGCTTCGTAATCGGCGGTGCAAGTGTGTTCAAGGAATTTTATCCCATGCTCACCAAGGTGCATCTGACCAAAATCGATGCCGCTCCCTTCTCCGACTCCTTCTTCCCCAATCTGGATGCTGCCGCTGACTGGCAGTGCGTACAGGCAGAGGAATGGGCAGAGCATGAAGGTGTTCGCTATCAGTTCAGCACCTACGAAAGAATCTAACGTATGAAAACTGTTGCTGTTATCGGCGGCGGTGCAGCAGGGCTCATGGCAGCCTATGCCGCATCCCGCAGCGGTGAAGACCGCGTAATTTTATATGAACGACAGGCTCGCGTGGGGCGAAAGCTCCTTGCTACGGGCAACGGTCGCTGCAACCTGACCAATCTCAATGCCACTGTGTCCAACTATCACGGACAGAACCCCAACTTTGTCCGTCCCGCGCTGGAAGCATTGAACGTCCATGATACACTGGAGCTGTTCGGCAGTCTCGGTCTGCTGACCGTGGAGGGCGAGGGCGGCAGAATGTACCCCCTGTCCGACTCCGCCAATTCTGTGCTGGATGTGCTGCGTTTTGCCATTGATGCGGCAGGTGTGGAACTGAAGGCAGGTGCGCCTGTCACCGCAGTTACCCGCACAAAGAAGGGCTTCATGGTGGAAACAGAAGCAGGCAAGGACTATGCCGACAAGGTCATTGTGGCCTGCGGCGGCTGCGCAGGCAGCAAGCTGGGCGGGGTCACCGACGGGTACACCATCCTCCAGTCTTTGGGCCACAGCCGTACAGCTCTGTACCCTGCGCTGACCCAAATCACCTCCGACAGCCCCTATCCCCGCAGCCTCAAGGGTGTCCGCGCACAGGCGGCAATCCGTCTGGAGCGGAAGGGTAAGACTGTTGCGGAAAACCGTGGGGAAGTGCAGTTTACGGAAAAGGGCATCAGCGGCATTGCTGTCTTTGAGCTGAGTCGTGAGGTCAGCACAGGCGGCGCTTGTGATGTGATTTTGGACTTCCTGCCCGACCACTCTGTAAGAGATATTTTCGGACTGCTGCAGCAGAGAGCGGAAGCGCTGCCTATGCTCAGCACAGAGGATTTGTTCACGGGGATTCTCCACAATAAGCTGGGCAGAACCATTTGCCGTGCCGCAGGGGTATCCGCCGAGCGCATCGGTGATCTGAGCGGTAAGGATTTGAATAAGTGTGCTGCTATGGCCAAGCACTTTGTCATCCACGCCATTGGCACAGGGGGCTTCGACTCCGCACAGGTGACCGTTGGCGGTATCAAAACATCGGAATTTGACCCACATACCATGGAAAGCCGCTTGGTATCGGGCTTGTATGCCTGTGGCGAGGTGCTGGACATCGACGGCGACTGCGGCGGCTATAACCTGCAGTGGGCATGGAGCAGCGGCGCAATGGCAGGAGGTATGCACGGATGATTGTTGTGAATAATTTGAAGCTGCGCCCCGGCGAGAGCGAGAAGCGGCTGCAAAAGATGGCTGCGCAAGCTCTGAAGCTGCGTGTGGAGGATTTCACTTCCTTTTCTATTTATAAGAAGTCTCTGGATGCCCGTCGCAAGAACGACATCCACTATGTATATGCTGTGGCACTGACTGTGGACGGGGACGAGGCGGCGGTTGCTTCTCGCTGCAAGCAGGCGGTCATTAAGCCTGCCTTTGCCTATGACATTCCCACTGCCAAGAGCGGAAAACGCCCCGTTGTGGTGGGCTTCGGTCCCGGTGGTATGTTCGCTGCGCTGCTGCTGACCAAGGCAGGGCTGCGCCCCATCGTATTGGAGCGGGGCGGCGATGTGGAATCCCGACAGGAAGCGGTCAATACCTTCCACAAAACAGGCGTTCTGGATACGGAAAACAACGTCCAATTCGGCGAAGGCGGCGCAGGCACCTTCTCTGACGGCAAGCTGAACACCAATACCCACGACCCCCGCATCGGCTATGTGCTCCGTGAGTTTGTGGCGCACGGTGCCAAGCAGAGCATCGTGTACGACAATAAGCCCCACATCGGCACAGATGTGCTGGTGAAGGTGGTGCGAAATATCCGACAGACCGTCATTAACGGAGGCGGCGAAGTGCGTTTCGGCGCTAAGGTCACAGGTCTGAAGGTGGAAAACGATACCGTCACAGGTGTCATCGTCAACGGAAATGAAACCATCGAAACCGATGATGTCATCCTTGCCATCGGTCACAGTGCCCGTGACACCTTCACATGGCTGTATGACATGGGTGTGCATATGACCCAGAAGGCTTTCTCCATGGGTGTCCGCATTGAGCATTTGCAGGATATGGTGGACAATTCCCAGTACGGCATGTCCCGCGGGAAGTACCTGCCTCCTGTTAGCTATAATTTAAATGTACATCTGCCCGACGGCGGCAGTGCCTATACCTTCTGTATGTGCCCCGGTGGCTATGTGTTTGCCGCAGCCAGCGAGGAAGGCGGTGTCTGCACCAACGGTATGAGCTACTCCGGTCGCGGCGGCGACAACGCCAATTCCGCACTGCTGGTGACTCTCATGCCCGAGGACTTCCCCTCTGACCATGTGCTCAGCGGTATGGAATGGCAGCGTGAAATTGAACGTGCGGCATACGCTTATGGCGGCGGTGATTACCGCGCACCCTGTCAGCTGGTGGGGGATTTCCTTGCAGGCAAGCCCAGTAAGGGCAGCCGCAGCGTGAAGCCCACCTATGAGCCCGGTGTGGTCTACGGTGATTTGCGTCAGGTGCTGCCTGAGGTCATCACCGATGTTATGGCTCCCGCCATCCCTGCACTGGGGAAGAAGCTCCGTGGCTTCGACCATCCCGATGCGGTGCTGACAGGTCCCGAGACTCGCAGCTCCAGCCCTGTGCGCATTGTCCGCGGCGAGGATTACCAGAGCCTGAACGTAAAGGGTCTGTACCCCTGCGGCGAAGGCGCAGGCTACGCAGGCGGCATCACCAGTGCTGCCGTAGACGGCATCCGCTGCGCAGAAGCGGTCATTGGGAGATATCAATAATAAAAAAACACCGAGCCATGGCTCGGTGTTTTTTGTATAGACCGTCGGAGACAACGGTTTATACAGATGTGTACGCGAACGAAGAACAATTGCGTTTGCGTTCGGCTTGGAAAAAAATGAAAATTTTCATTGCGTACAATATATTTTTCTGTTTGAGTGCCTGAAAATAAAAATATTTTCAACCTCACAAAAAAGATTGACAATCAAATAACTAACGAGTATGATGGTGTCAGAAATTGGTGTATTTACGGAGAAATACACGAAAAAACAATCAAGGAGGAAAACAGCAATGTTATTCACAAAAAACTTTAAGCGCGTGACCTCTATGCTGACCATCATCATGGTTCTGTTCGCAATGGTGATCACTGCTCCCACCGCATCCGCATGTTCCGCTCTGGAACTGACCAGCGCTGAAGGCGACGTTTACTGGTTCCGTACCTGTGACATGGACAACAGCTACAACGTATTCGGCGAAAACGGTTCCTACATCGCAGCATCTTACCTGGTATCCTACCCCAAGGGCGAAGCTATCCCCTTCGTTACCGGTGATGTAGTTGCAGAACACACCGTTATCGGTATGTCCTTCTCTGACTCCTACGCTCTGCTGGACGGCATCAATGACGCAGGTCTGACCGGCGGTCTGCTGTTCCTGGACGAAGGCACCGAAACCCTGCCCGAAGACGTTCCCGAAGGCAATGAAGTTATGTCCGCTATGGAAGGCGTTACCTACATTCTGGCTCAGTGCGCTACCATCGACGAAGTTATCGAACTGTGCGAACGCACCAACATCCAGGCTCTGGACGTTCCCGGCATCCCCGGCTCCGACCTGACTGCTACCCTGCACTTCAACTTTGTTGACCCCAACGGCCGCGGCATCGTTATCGAAGCTGCTGACACCGAAAACGCAGGCTTCTACACCGTATATGACTCCGTTGGCGTTATGACCAACTCTCCTCCCTACGACTGGCAGATGGAAAACTTCGCTAACTACGTTGGCGACTCCACCGCTCTGGAAGCAAAGGGCATCGACTCCATCACTCTGGAAAATGTAACCATCGAAGGCACTCCCACCGGCGCTGAACAGTCCATGCCCGGCACCATGTCCGCTCCCGACCGTCTGGTTCGTCTGGCTATGTCTCGTTACTTCTGCGCAGAAGGCAACAACATCCCCAATGACGAAATGCTGGCTCGCGGCGCAGGCATCATGGCTACCAACAACCGTCCCGTTGAAGACACCTCTATCGAAGGTTCTGCTGCAAGCTACACTCAGTACACCGTAGCATACGACATCTCCAACCAGACCATGTACATCCGTCCCTATGACACCGTTGTATGGACCAGCCTGTCCATGGACGAAATCACCGCTGAAACCCGTACCCAGTACCCCATCTACCGCGGTGAAGAAGGTCAGTCCGTTGCTTCTCTGTCTCTGAATGCTCCCGTAGAAGAAGTTGCTCCCGAAGTCGTTACCGTTGAAAATCCCGTTAACACCGGTCTGATTGTTGGCGTTTGCGTTCTGGGTCTGGCAGTTGTCGTTCTGCTGATCAAGCTGGGCAAGAAGGAAAAGTAAGTTTCTTTTGCGACCGTGCAAATTGAATCATTGAAATAAGAATCGCCGCTGAGCAATCAGCGGCGATTTTTTTGTAAGTGTGTTCCTGTGTTTGTCGAAATTTGTCGGGAGAATATACAGGGATTGTTTACAATGTATCCATATTTTGATATACTGTTTTTATTGTAGACCCCCATAAAAACAGAGATTCGGAGGTAATTCTATGCGCCCTGACGGTATTCGTGTGAAAAATCAGGACCCCATGTACGAACTGATTCCCTTCTTCCTGCCTCGTCGTTACGATGCACAGAATATGATCACCATTGACATTCCCATTGCCCCCATGCATGACTATATCAATGCCAAGCGTAAGGAAGGTCTGCGCATCAGCCATCTGGCTCTGGTGCTGTCGGCTTATGTGCGCACTGTGGCAGAGTACCCTCATCTCAACCGCTTCATCGGCGGCAGCAATCACCGCATCTATGCCCACAAGGACTTCTCTGTATCCATGGTAGTGCTGCGCCCCGGTACCATCGGCGGTACTTCCATTAAGCTGCACTTTGATTACACCGACACCATCTTCGATGTGAACAAGAAAATCGAAGAGGCTATTGAAAAGAACCGTGACGCATCCAATGACAACAATTTGGATAAGTTCATGCGTGTGCTGCTGGCCATCCCCGGTGTTGCTCGCGGTGCTGTGGCGCTGCTGCGCTTCCTGGACCGCCACGGCTGGCTGCCTGCGCCTGTGTGCGAAATCAGCCCCTTCCATGCAAGTCTGCTGATTACCAATCTGGCATCCATCCGTACCAATCATATTTACCACCATGTGTATGACTTCGGCACCACCAGCGTCGCCATTGCTATGGGCAATCTCCGTGACCTGCCCAAGAAGACCAAGAACGGCATTGTTCTGGAACGTCACCTGCCTATGGGTGTGGTTATGGACGAGCGTATCTGCAACGGTCATTACTTCGCAACCGCATTCAGCAGAATCAAGGAATATCTGAAGGACCCCACTTTGCTGGAACAGCCTCCCAGATACATCAACCCCGAAATTTTAAAAAACCAACCCCCCCCCCAAACGGGAGCTTGGGTTTTTATAAAATCAGTCCTTTTAAAAGAATCAGCATAGTCAGCAGAATCATAATATTACTCCTTTTTATCGGGTGTGCCGTCTACGAGGGTGGGGGCGGTCAGCAGAAGAACCAGCAGGTCGTCTATGGGACCGGGAAGCAGGTCGGGAGCGACCATATACAAAATGATCAGGGCAATGATCAAGTATCGTCTTTTCTTGCTCATGTGATTCCTCCTAACATAATACCCAGACTATGAATCAGTCCATAGGACAGGAGCCCCATGGCGATGGTCGTGACTGTGAAATATACGGTGAAAAACTTTTTGCAGAAGTGGTTCATCATCGGGTCTCCTTTCTTTTCTTGAGTATATTGTATCCCATATGTCCGCAATACAACATGGCGGTTGGGACGAAATAAACGGCTCTATTTCCGCAAAATCTGCGAGAATAGGGCCGTTTGGCTTTCTGAATGACATAAATGTAGGGGGCGGCGCCTTCGACGCTCCTACGAGAGGATTTTACGAGTTATGCTGTCTTTGCGTGGCTTGCCAGATACCCGCGAATGACGGCGGGGGAGAGGCTTTGCGCCAGCTTTCTTGCCCCGAACTTTCTGGTAATGTACGCGGCATTCCCTGTTGCCATGTAGCCCGTCAGCTGTGCGTAGGGATTGTACCCCGCTGCTTCGATGCCGTTGATGACGATGTTCAAAATTTTCTGTTCCTGTGTCTTTGCCATGTGACTGCACTCCTTTGTCTTTGGTTGATACCTATATTATATGGATATGGCTGTCCGAATTGTGGGATAGCCCCCCTTGAAGATGCCAACACATCCTATAATTTTGTGCATTTTTGCCTATGTGTGCCATATAATTATGTAGTATTTGGGAATTGCATTCTTTAGCGGAGTAGTGTATAATAGCCAACATGAAAAACAGTTGTCCACGTCTTGCGGATGCTGTTTATGGTTTGGAGGATTTAATTATGAAAAAGATCATTGCTCTCATTCTTGCACTGTGCATGGTATTCACCCTTTGCGCTTGCGGCGGCAGCGGCGGCGAAGCAGCTGACTCCGGCGAAAAGGTTGTAAAGATTGGCGTATTCGAACCCTCTTCCGGTGACTCCGCTTCCGGCGGCAAGAAGGAAATTCTGGGTATGCAGTACGCAAACGCTCTGACCCCCGAAGTTGTCATCGGCGGCGAAACCTACAAGGTTGAGCTGGTTTACGGCGACAACGGTTCTTCCACCGACAAGGCTCCCTCCGCTGCATCCTCTCTGGTAAGCGCAGGTGTCTCCGTGGTTCTGGGCTCTTACGGTTCCGGCGTTTCCATGGCAGGCGGCCCCAAGTTTGAAGAAGCAGGCATCCCCGCCATCGGCGTTACCTGCACCAACCCCAACGTAACCGCAGGCAACAGCTACTACTTCCGTATTTGCTTCCTGGATAACTTCCAGGCTGACGTTCTGGCAAACTTCGCAATGGATAAGTTCGACGCTAAGGTTGCTTACTGTCTGGGCGAAAGCGGCAACGAATACGACCAGGGTCTGATCGCTTTCTTTAAGCAGCTATTCGAAGCACCAGGCGCCACCGTAATCACCGACTCCTTCCCCAATGGCAACTCCGACTTCAACTCCTACCTGAACAAGGCTAAGAGCGAAGGCGCTGACGTTATCTTCACCCCCGTTTCCATCGCATACGCAGTTCAGATTCTGAAGCAGGCTGAATCTCTGGGCATCGAAGCTCCCTTCCTGGGCTCCGACACTCTGGACGATAACATGGTTCTGGATGCTATCAAGGGCACCGACCTGCAGCTGTTCGTTTCCACCTTCTATCAGGAAGGCGGCGCTCCTGACTTCGACGCAGGCATCAAGGAATACATCAACACCAACTCCGATGCTCTGGCAGCAAACGGCGGCAACGACACCATCTCCGCAGTTACCGCAATGGGCTTCGACGCTTACTACGTTGCTCTGGAAGCTATGAAGAAGGCTGACAGCGTAAACAAGGGCGACCTGATGAACATCCTGCCCTCCGTTACTTACGAAGGCGTTTCCGGCGCAATCGCATTTGACGACATCGGCGACGCAGTTCGCGACACCGCGTTCATTAAGACCGCTGACACCGCTAACGGCGCATGGATTCTGGAAACCGTTCAGACCGGCTCCGCAAGCTGATACACAGCTAAAATTTGACATCTCCGGCGGGGGCGTTTCGCCCCCGCCATACGCTGTTAAAGCGACATAGACACAGGAATTAGAGGACGGAGGCTTCCGTTATGGAACAATTGTTTACCTTAGAATATATCATCTCGACTCTGCTCACAGGGATCTCTCTGGGCGGTCAGCTGGCGCTGATTTCCATCGGTTATACCATGGTTTACGGCATTTTGAGACTGATTAACTTTGCTCACGGCGACGTGTTCATGGTTGCGGGTCTGCTGGGGATTTATATTTCCGCAGCACTGCCCATTTACATTGCCATCCCCATCGTCATTGGCATGACCGTGGCACTGGGCTTCTTCATTGAACGTGCGGCTTATAAGCCTCTGCGTGAGGCACCCCGTATGTCCGTTATGATCTCGGCCATTGGTGTCAGCTATTTGCTGCAGAACACCGCTACCTATATTACAGGCGGTCAGCCCATGGTTTATCCCACCATCGAGGCTCTGAACAAGACTGTTGAGATCGCAGGCACACCCACCAAGCTGGTAGTTCTGATGACTCCCGTGCTGGTGCTGGTGCTGATCGTTGCTCTGACTCAGCTCATCAACCACACCAAGATTGGTATGGCGATGCGCGCGGTATCCAAGGACTTTGAAACCGCTCGTCTCATGGGCATTAAGGTCAACTCCGTCATTTCCGCTACCTTTATCATCGGTTCCGGTCTGGCGGTAGTGGGTTCCATTCTGTACTTCTCCACCTACCCTGCAATTACTCCCATGGCAGGCGCTATGCCCGGTCTGAAGTCCTTCGTTGCTGCTGTATTCGGCGGCATCGGTTCCATTCCCGGTGCGGTTATCGGTGCGTTCCTCATCGGCATCTGCGAAACCATCATCAAGGCGCTGCCTTCTTCTTGGGACGTTTCCGTGTTCTCCGATGCGTTCACCTTCGCACTGCTGATTCTGGTTCTCACCTGCAAGCCTACGGGCCTGTTTGGCGAAAAGGCCACCGACAAGGTTTAAGGAGGTTTCCGTATGCTTGCTGAAAATACAAATAAGAAGCGGAGCTTCAAAACTCTCATTGCCATTCTGGTTGTGCTGATGGCAATCGTGGCGCTGGAAAATATCAGCGACTATATCCCCGGGGTTTCTCCCATTCTGTATCCCACCAGCCAGCTGTTTACCGTGCTGAAAAAAGGCGCGGTGTACGCACTGGTTGCTGTATCCATGAACCTGCTGAATGGCTTTACGGGTCTGTTCTCTCTGGGTCAGGCGCGCTTCAGGCTGCTGGGTGCTTATACCTATGCAATTTTGACCGTTCCCATGGCAGCCAAGGAACAGGTATACTACCTGTACGGCGGCTCTGCTGTGAAGTTCTCTCTGGTTGACCTGTTCCAGGGTATGCTGGGTGCTGACGGTGCAGGCGGCTATGTGGCTATGCTGCTGGCTGTTCTGGTTGGTATCCTGCTGGCGGGTCTGGTAGCGGCTGCCTTCGCAGCCCTCATCGGTCTGCCCGTACTGCGCCTCAAGAGCGACTATCTGGCAATCGCAACGCTGGGCTTTGCGGAAATTCTCCGCGCAATTTTCCAGTGGCAGACTCTGGGTCCCGTTACCAACGGCGCAAACATGATTAAGAGCTTCCCCACCTTTGCTTCCTTCAATCTGAAGAACGCAAACGGTCAGGTGATTCTGCGTTTGAGCACTCTGTTCCCCTTTGTTTTGATGATTGTCTGCATCGCCATCATGGTGCTGCTGATCAATTCTTCCTATGGCCGTGCCTTCAAGGCTGTCCGTGACGATGAAATCGCTGCGGAAGCTATGGGTATCAGCCTGTTTAAGCACAAGCTGCTGTCCTTCGTAATCTCCAGCTTCTTTGCAGGCGTGGGCGGCGCACTGTTTGCTATGTACGTTGCAAACGCACAGGCAAAGGTGTTCACCTCTACCATGACCTACGAAATTCTGCTGATTGTTGTTATCGGCGGCATTGGCTCCGTATCCGGCTCTGTGCTGGCGACCTTCCTGTATGTGGCATGCTCCGAATGGTGGCTGCGCTTCCTGGATATGGAAACCTATATCGGCTCCTTCAAGCTGCCTCTGCTCCGCAGCGGCTTCCGTATGGTAGTCTTCTCTGTTGTCATTATGATTATCGTTCTGTTCTTCTCCAAGGGCATTATGGGCGATAAGGAACTGAGCTGGGAAGGCATCGGCGGTGCTTTGAAAAAGCTGAAAGGGAAATTTACCAAGAAAGAAACCGCGAAAGCGGAAGTGGAGGGCTAAGCCATGAGTGAAAAAATGCTTCTCCGTATGGAAAATGTCACCATGCAGTTTGGCGGCGTGGTGGCTGTGAATAACCTGTCTCTGGACGTTCCCGAAGGCAAAATCGTTGCTCTCATGGGTCCCAACGGTGCAGGCAAGACCACTGCCTTTAACTGCATCACCGGCGTGTACCAGCCCACCAACGGCCGTGTGGAATTCGACGGCGAGACTTATATCTGCGCCCACCCCACAGGCAAGATGAAGAAGAACTATCTGGGTCAGAATGGGGACGTATACGCTTCCAAGAAGAACATCGACCCCAATCCCGACGCGGTTGTGAAGCTGGGCATCGCACGTACCTTCCAGAACATCCGTCTGTGGAAGACCATGACCGTATTCGAAAACGTACTGGTGGCAAAGCATATGCGCGCCAAGCAGAATGTCTTCTCCGCAACCTTCCGCATGAATGCCAAGGAAGAAGCACGTATGCGTGAAGAAACCTTGGAGCTGCTGCGTGAACAGGGTCTGGATAAGTACAAGGACGAAATCGCAACCAGTCTGCCTTACGGTCTGCAGCGCCGTCTGGAAATCGCTCGTGCGCTGGCAACCGAGCCCAAGCTGCTGCTGCTGGACGAACCTGCTGCGGGTATGAACCCTCAGGAAACGCTGGAGCTGGCAGAATACATCAAGGAGATTCGTGATACCCACAACCTGACCATCTTCCTCATTGAGCATCACATGGATCTGGTCATGAAAATCTCCGACTATATCTACGTCATTGACTTCGGCAGCGAAATCGCTCGCGGTGTTCCCAAGGACATCCAGCAGAATAAGCGCGTCATTGACGCATATCTGGGGGTAGCGGAAGATGAGTAATATTCTGGAAATCAAAGACCTGCAGGTGCGCTACGGCGGCATCGAAGCGGTTAAGGGCATCAGTCTGGAAGTGCCCGAGGGCGAAATCGTCACCTTGATTGGTGCAAACGGTGCGGGCAAAAGCTCCACCCTGCGTACCATTTCCGGGCTGGTAAAGCCTGCTGCAGGCAAAATCTATTTCAAGGGCGAAGACATTACCGGCATGGATGCCAACGAAATCGTGAAGCGAGGCATTACTCTGGTTCCCGAAGGCCGCCGCATCTTCCCCGATATGACCGTTCTGGAAAATCTGAAGATTGGCGCGTACCTCCGTAAGGACGACCTGACCGACGACCTGAACTGGGTCTTTGACCTGTTCCCCCGTCTGAAGGAACGCTCCTGGCAGGCAGGCGGCACTTTGTCCGGCGGCGAACAGCAGATGCTGGCAGTAGGCCGTGCGCTCATGAGCCGTCCCAAGGTTATTATGATGGACGAACCCTCTCTGGGTCTGGCGCCCATCATCGTTAAGGGCATTTTCGACATCATCAAGGAAATCAACAAGCAGGGCGTAACCGTTCTGCTGATCGAACAGAATGCAAACATGGCACTGAAGACCGCAGACATCGGCTACGTTATGGAAACGGGCCGCATCACCCTGCAGGGCACAGGCGCCGAGCTGCTGACCAACGAAGCGGTCAAGGCTGCATATCTGGGCACATAACAAAAACGCACCTCCATCGGAGGTGCGTTTTTTTAGTGCTTCAATTGTCTGATGTCGCTTCCCAGGAAGTGCAGCCAGCGGTATTCTCCCAGCAGGCGGGAGGTGATTTGCGCGGAGTACTGGGCAGCCAGTGCGTTCTCGTCCAGATTGGTGGAGATGATGGTCTGCTTTCCGCTGATGAGGCGCTGGTTGATGATGGTGTACAGTGCGCTTTGGGTGAAGGCGGTGTTCATTTCCGTGCCAAGGTCGTCCAGAATCAGCAGGTCGCAGTCCAGATACCGCTTGACCTTTGCCGCCGCAGCTGTGGCTTCGTCCATATCACGGGAGAACTTTTCCTTCTCGAATGCGCCCAGTGCCGCGGAGGCACTGTCGTATGCCACGCTGTACCCCTTGCGGGACACATTGCGTGCGATGCAGGCGGACAGGAAGGTCTTGCCCAGACCGGGACCGCCTGTGAAAATCAGATTGGTGCCTCTGCCGTCAAACTTCACGGCATAGTTTTTGCACATGGTGAGAATAATTTCCATAATCTCACGGGGGACATTGCCGCTTTCGTCGGGCTGATTGCTGTAATAGTCCAGACGGAACTTGGCAAAGTCCTCGTCGCCCTTCAGCAGACCCGACAGGTCACGGGTGACTTCTGCGTTGTACAGGCGCTTTAGGCAGGCGCACATACGGCCGTCCATGCGGTAGCCTTTGTCCATGCAGTCGGGGCAGGCATACAGGTCGTCGGTGTAGTCGGGGGCGTAGCCTGCGGCAATGAGCAGCTCCTTGCGACGGTCCTGCAGTGCCAGATTTTCTTCCTCCAGTCGCTGCAGTGCTGCCTTGGCTTCGCTGTCCCGACGGATTGCGATGGAGGCCAGCTCACGCATTTGATTCTGCATCCGCAGGTCAATATTGCGCACGGCAGGGAGACGGGCATAAACCTCTCGCTGACGGGCAGCCTGTGTTTCTTCGTTATGATGCCGAATGTCATCCAGCTTTTTTCTGGCCTGTGCCAGCAGCTTTCCGTCCAGTGCCATGGTTTCCTCCTGTTATGTTTGCACTCACATTTCGTTGAGCAGACGCAGCAGACGTTCCTTTTCGCCGCTGGGAGTGGCGTTGCCCCCTGTCTGCATACGGGGAACGGGCTGATTCTGCTTCTTGCCCATAGGCTTGTCTTCCGCTTCGATTTCTGCGGGGGTGTGCAGACCCTTGGTGTGCCAATTCTGCATGATTTTGTTCATATAGGCCAAGCGGTAGTCACCTGTGCCCGCAACGGTGCGGTCGAATGCCATGTTGATGGCTTCCAGTCCGAAGCCCTTCTCCAGCCAGTCGGTGAAGGTGTCGGTTTCGGTCTTAGTCAGGGCGCGGTCCCAAATGCCAATCATGCGCTTGATTTCGCCCAGAACGTCCTTGCGCTCCTTGCGGCGGGCAATGTAGGCATCTGCCATTTCCCAAGTCATGATTTCTTCGTTGGCCCAGATAAAGGCGGTCTTTTCGATTTGGCGCATAGTGGGCAGTCGGCCGGGGCCGAACTTGTCCTGAATTTCTTCCTTGCAGTAGGTCAGCAGTACGTAAATGACCTCGGGGGGCAGCCCCAGATGGTCGTAAATGCCGAACAGGGTGTTCAGCTCGGGACCCGACAGGCTGTGGCCCACGCACTGGGCGGCTTCTGCCTGCATGGCTTCAAACATGGGGTCTTCCATGGTGCGCTTGGCGATGTAGCTTTTGCCGTATTCGGGGATGGCCTGCTCGGGAGGGACCTTGCCCTTGCCTGCAGTGCCCATGAGCCCCATGGTCTTCAGTTCTTTTGCGGCCTTTTTCAGGTCTGCGGGAGCGATGCTCAGGTCCTCGCTTGCCCGTTCAAGTGTCACGGACTTGCCTGCACGCAGCAGGTACAGGTACAGCTTCAGGCACAGCAGGTCGCTGCAGCCCAGCAGCTTGTCCGCGTCCGACACGGGGACAGACAGGCAGGGGGGATTGGACAGGAAATATTCTGTATGGTCCATGCACTCACCTCTTTTTTGGATAATGCCGCTAAGTCAAGCTTTTGAGGAAACTGATTTCGGTGCGTGGCTTCCCCTTGAGGGGGAGCTGGCATCCGTGAGGAACGAGCGGATGACTGAGGAGGTGTGCGGTACGACCTTGGTATTAGGAGTAGTTCGGCAAATGCCGTCCTTGTTCTGTGCAATGCTCAACTGAGATTGTACGACACCTCATCCACCGCAAGCGGTCCCCCTTCCCCTCAAGGGGAAGGTACTCTTGATCCGAACATTTGCTAACTTAGTGGTGTTGCTTCCTTGTGGTTAATCTTTTCTGTCAGTATAACATCAATTCGCTCTTGTCGCAATAGGGGATTGTGTGCTATAATATGTTGTTAAATTGTATAATTAGGGAAATTATGTCTTTTAAATAGATTCAAAGGAATGGGAATCGAACTATGATGGAAATTTTAGCACCGGCAGGCTCGCCGGAAAGCATCATTGCCGCCGTACAAAGCGGAGCCGATGCCGTATACTTGGGGCTCAATAGCTTCAATGCACGACGTGGTGCGGCAAACTTTAACGAAGAAGAATTTGAAAAGGCTGTGCGCTACTGCCATATTCGCGGCGCAAAGGTTTACGTCACTCTGAACACTCTGGTGGGTGACCGTGAGCTGGGTGAGGCTGCGGGCTTGGCTCGTATGGCTTCCGACTACGGCGCTGACGGCATTATCATTCAGGATATGGGTCTGATTCGCGTGGTGAAGGAAGCTGTCCCCGACATCCCCCTCCACGCAAGCACCCAGATGAGCGTACACAATCTGGCAGGTGTGCAGGCTTGTGCGGAAATGGGTCTGACCCGTGCGGTTTTGGCAAGAGAGCTGACTTATGAGCAGATTGCCTTCATCACCAAGCACGCCCCCATTGAAACAGAAGTATTTGTCCACGGTGCCCTGTGCTTTGCGCACTCCGGTCAGTGCTACATGAGCTCTCTCATCGGCCGCCGCAGCGGCAACCGCGGTGCTTGCGCCCAGCCCTGCCGTATGCAGTACAGCTTGGGCGGTCGCATGGACGACTACCCCCTGTCTCTGAAGGACAACTGTCTGGTAACCCACCTGCAGAAGCTGGAAGAAGCGGGCGTTGCCTGCGCAAAAATCGAAGGCCGCCTGAAGCGCCCCGAATACGCAGCGGTGGTTTCCAATATCTATTCCAAGGTGCTGCGTGAACACCGTCAGCCCACCCCCACGGAAATGGAACAGCTGGAGCTGGCATTCTCCCGTCAGGGCTTCACCGACGGCTATTTCACAGGCAATAAGGGCAAGGAAATGTTCGGT
>JAZREI010000096.1:0-2369 GCA_045660685.1 Oscillospiraceae bacterium | reverse complement strand
ACTTCACGGTCAGGATTTCCTGCAGGGTGTAAGCAGCGCCGTAAGCTTCCAGAGCCCAAACTTCCATTTCGCCGAAACGCTGGCCGCCGAACTGAGCCTTGCCACCCAGAGGCTGCTGAGTAACCAGAGAGTAGGGACCGGTGGAACGAGCGTGGATCTTATCGTCAACCAGGTGGTGCAGCTTCAAGAAGTAAACGTAACCAACGGTAACGTCGTTATCGAACTTTTCACCGGTTCTGCCGTCGTACAGCTCACTCTTGCCGTCTTCGCGCAGGCCGGCCTGCAGCAGAGTCTGGCGGATGGTAGCTTCGTTTGCACCGTTGAAGGTGGGAGTTGCAACCTTCCAGCCCAGTTCATGTGCTGCGTAGCCCAGATGCACTTCCAGAACCTGACCGATGTTCATACGAGAAGGAACACCCAGGGGGTTCAGAACGATGTCCAGAGGAGTGCCGTCGGGCAGGTAAGGCATATCTTCACGAGGCATGATGCGGGATACAACACCCTTGTTGCCGTGACGACCTGCCATCTTGTCGCCAACAGAAATCTTACGCTTCTGTGCGATATATACGCGGACAACTTCGTTAACGCCGGGGCCCATTTCATCGCCGTTTTCACGGGTGAAGACCTTAACGTCAACAACGATGCCGGTTTCGCCGTGAGGTACCTTCAGAGAGGTATCACGAACTTCTCTTGCCTGTTCGCCGAAGATTGCGCGCAGCAGGCGTTCTTCGGGAGTCAGGTCGGTTTCACCCTTGGGGGTAACCTTACCGACCAGAATGTCACCGCTGCGAACTTCAGCACCGATGGAGATGATGCCGCGTTCGTCCAGATACTTCAGAGCGTCTTCGCCAACGCCGGGAATATCGCGGGTGATTTCTTCAGGTCCCAGCTTGGTGTCACGAGCATCACATTCGAATTCTTCGATGTGGATGGAGGTGAACACGTCGTCCATGACCATACGTTCGCTCAGCAGAACTGCGTCTTCGTAGTTGTAGCCTTCCCAGGTCATGAAGCCAACCAGAATGTTCTTGCCCAGGGAGAGTTCGCCGTTGCAGGTGGACATGCCGTCTGCAATAACGTCGCCCTTGTGAACACGGTCGCCAACATTAACAATGGGGTGCTGGTTTACGCAGGTAGACTGGTTGGAGCGGACAAACTTAACCAGGTTGTGGGTAACTTCGCCTGCGTTGTCGTAGCGAACAGTAATTTCGGTGCCGGAAACACGTTCTACAATGCCGTCTTCCTTAGCCAGAACAACAACATTGGAGTCAACCGCACACTTGTGTTCGATGCCGGTAGCAACGATAGGTGCTTCGGTGACCATCAGAGGAACTGCCTGACGCTGCATGTTCGCGCCCATCAGTGCACGGTTCGCGTCGTCGTTTTCCAGGAAGGGAATCATTGCGGTTGCAATGGAGATCATCATGCGGGGAGAAACGTCCATGAAGTCAACCAGTTCACGGTCGATGGAAACGATTTCTTCTCTGCGGCGTGCGTTTACACGCTGGTTCACCAGGTAGCCGTTTTCATCGATGGGCTCGGAAGCCTGTGCAACGATGTAATCGTCTTCCACGTCAGCAGTCATGTAAACCAGTTCGTCGGTAACACGGCAGGTACCCTTTTCCACCTTACGGTAGGGAGTTACCAGGAAGCCGTATTCGTTTACGCGAGCGAAGGATGCCAGATAGGAAATCAGACCGATGTTGGGACCTTCGGGAGTTTCAATGGGGCACATACGACCGTAGTGAGAGTAGTGAACGTCACGTACGTCGAAGGATGCTCTTTCACGAGACAGACCGCCGGGGCCCAGAGCGGACAGACGGCGCTTGTGAGTCAGTTCGGACAGAGGGTTGGTCTGGTCCATGAACTGAGACAGAGGAGAGCTGCCAAAGAATTCCTTGATGGCAGCGGTTACGGGACGAATGTTGATCAGAGACTGAGGAGTTACAACATCCATATCCTGCAGAGTCATACGTTCGCGGATTACGCGTTCCATACGGGTGAAGCCGATACGGAACTGGTTCTGCAGCAGTTCGCCTACGCTTCTTACGCGGCGGTTGCCCAGATGGTCAATGTCGTCAGCAGCGCCAACGCCGCGAGCCAGACCGCACATGTAGTTGACGCATGCGAATACGTCGTCTACAACGATGTGCTTGGGGATCAGAATATCGATGTTGTCACGAACAGCGCGCTTCAGAGCGTCGCCTTCGAACTGTGCAGCCAGCTGACGCATAACGATACCGCGAACGCGTTCCTTAACGCCCAGCTTTGCCAGTTCTTCTTCGGAGTAATCAACAAACTTACGGATGTCTACCATGCCGTTGGTGAATACGCGAGCCATGGAGCCGTCGCGCAGTTCGATCACTGCA
>JAZREI010000095.1:0-17602 GCA_045660685.1 Oscillospiraceae bacterium | reverse complement strand
GCCGCATTAAAATCGATTTACTGAAATTTAATCTGTTTCAAAATAAATCTCAAAATAGAATTCTTTTTTATAGTCGGTGTTCCATCCGACTTTAAAAGAGCCCTTTTATTTCTGGTGCTTAAAAGCTTTGTTAGCTTTTTTCTTACATTGTTTAATTTTCAAGGTACAGGCCGTCTCGCGACGGTTTTTATATCTTATCACAAACCGTTCTGCTTGTCAACAACTTTTTTCAAGTTTTTCAAACTTTTTTCGTCGTGACCGCTCAGCGTCATTTGCGAAAGTTTTTGTATTGTATCACTCAGCGAAGCGTTTGTCAACAACTTTTTTTACATTCTCTCGAAGTTTCTTTCGTTGTTGCCGCCCCGTTTCGCGACAGCTTGGTTATATTACCACCGCAAAACCCGTTTGTCAAACACTTTTTGCACATTTTTTCGACATTCTCTGCGCTTCCGCAAAACGCACAAAGGGGAGCAACCCGTCGGTCGCTCCCCTTGGTAATTTTTACCGTAGATTCAGTTTAGATGCAGCGAGTTACATCTGCATAGAACGCATCCAGCTCTTCCTTGGTATCAAAGGTTGCAATATACATCTGATTGCCCATTGCGCCGGACAGTGCTTCGGGAACACGGGATGCCATGCGCATATTTGCGCCGTACTTATTCATAACATCCTGTTCGCTCATAGCAAAGGGCTTGCCGTCACGCAGACCTGCGAAACCGCAGTAGTAGTGCTGACCAACGGGGTACAGAGTGCTGTCGTATGCAATCATGTCTGCCCAGATTTTGTAAACGCTGGTGCTGCGTGCAAAGTTCATCATATCGGGGCTGTTGCCGCCGGAGGGACGCATATTGACTTCCAGTGCGATGACATCGCCCTTCTTACCCAGATTGCCCTTATCGGCAGTCAGGCGGAAGAATTCGAAGTGAACAAAGCGGCTCTTAACACCGAAGCTCTTGACGGTCTTGCGGCCAGCTTCACGAACATCATCAGCCAGGTCCTTCACAATATAGAACAGAGAGTTGTCATTGTCATTGACAATGTCCATGATGGAGCCGGGGGTGACGTTGCCTGCTTCGAAGATGGGTTCGCCCTTGGAGTTGATGATTGCATCATAGGAATTGACTTCCGCGGGAACGAATTCTTCCATAATGTAGGGAACTTCGGGGTATTCAGAAGCCCATTCGTTCAGGAAGTTACGCAGATCGTCGTCGTTCTTCAGCTTGTAGGTGTGGGATGCGCCAACGCCGTTGTCAGGCTTGACAACAACGGGGTATTCCACTTCATCGATGAACTTCTTGCAGCCGTCGAAGTCGTTCAGTTCGGGCAGCAGGTAGCGAGCCACGGGGACACCAACTGCTTCGTAGTACTGCTTCATCTTGGACTTGTACTTAATGCGAGCCATATCTTCAGCCTTGAAGCCGCTGGTAATATTGAACTCGGTACGCACCTGTGCATCTCTTTCCAGCGAGTATTCATTGTTGCATTCCAGCCAGTCGATTTTGCCATACTTGAATGCAAAGAATGCAACCGCACGGTAAACTTCGTCAAAGTTCTCCAGACTGCTGACCTTGTAGTATTCATTCAGGCTGGCACGCAGCTCGGGCATGAGCTCGTCATAGGGACAGTCGCCAATACCCAGCACGTTCAGACCGTTATTCTTCAGTTCCTTGCAGAAGTTCCAGTAGTTGGTGGGGAAGTTGGGGGAGATAAAAACAAAATTTTTCACAACAAAGACCTCTCTTTTCTTTGGTCGTATATCAATCCATCAGCATGGGCATGAAGTAAGCGACCTGCTTGTGCCACCAGGGCCAGTCGTGGTTAACGTCGCTGCCCCAGATATCTACCCAAATGTTGATACCCTTTTCTTCAAAAATCTGCTTCAAGCGGAAGGTGGTTTCGGGCTGTTCCCAAGCACCGGTGCCGCAGCAGATGATACCCTTCTTCTGATTGAATTCGTGGATGAAGGGATGGTCGTTGGACATGTTTGCCATGTAATGTACGGGAGAGTTGCGGTAGGTTACTTCGTCCATGTAGGAGCCGAATCCGAACTCGGAAGTATAGATACCGCTGAGCGCCAGCAGACCGTCAAACAGGTCGGGACGGCGCAGATACAGGTTGACCGCGTGGCTTGCACCCAGAGAGCAGCCGAATACCATCAGGTTGGGATAGCCATTCCAGCCATTGCGTTCATTTGCCATATTGCGTGCAAAGGGAACGACTTCGTTGGTGATATAATCGATCCATGCTTCGTGTCGACGGATACGGTGGTAAGCGTCGCCGTTCAGATCGGACCATGTTTCCTTATCGATGGTGTCGATGGCAAATACCATCAGTCTGCCGCTTTCGATCCAGGGTGCGAAGTCTGCTGCCAGACCCATACCTTCAAAGTCGAAGTAACGGCCGTCCTGACAGGGCACGAACAGCATGGGGCGGCCTGCGTGACCGTAAACCTTCAGCTCCATATCGCGGCCCAGAGAAGGACTGTAATTTTTAAAGTACTGCATTTCCAAGGGAAACCCCTCCTATAATATTATTAAAAGTTACGTTTGTACAACAGTGTATTGAACGCAAAGGGCAGCTGCTTTTCCCAGCAAGCCTCGCAATGTTCTCCGCCGGGGACAATGCGGAAGGTCAGGGGGATGCCCCGCCTGTACAGCGCACCGACGATGGTAGGCAGGATTTTATCCATGCCCTTGTGCCAAATCATTTCGTTGGCACCGTAATCCAAATACAGCAGGGTATCGGGATCGATTTTCGCGGCTTCTACCAAATGGTAAATCTTTTCCGGAGCCGTCCACAGAGAGGGAGATAGGCACATAGCACCGCCGAATGTACGGTTATAGGCAAGCAGCGCATACAGGCTGATGAGCCCGCCCATGGAGCTGCCGCCGATAAAGGTATTGGTTCTGCCCCGCTTGGTACGGAAGTGCTTATCGATTTCAGGCTTGAGCTTATGGACAATCCAGTCCATGTGAATCTTGGCTCGGCCCTTCACGGTACCATACTTGTGGTCAGAAAAATCAAAGGGAGAATACTCGGACAGTCGTCCGCCTGTTTTTTCGCACTCAATAGCTACCACAATGATTTGGGTACGGGTACGGTCAAGGTACTTGCCCACGCCCCAGCTTTTGCCATAGGCGGCATCTTTGTCGTAAAACATATTGTGCCCGTCAAACAGGTACAGCACGGGATACTTTTTCCTGCGGTTTCGCTCATAGCCCTTGGGGGTATAAACGTACAGCATTCTGGGTGCGTCACCACTCAGCTTGGGAATGGTGACGGGAAATTTATATATCATTGGGAATAATCCTTTCCAAGTTATATAAACCACTCTAAATAGTTTATCACATTAAATCGCAAAATGCAACGGAATATCCATGGATTATTTCCGTTTTTCCCGAAGTTTTTCACGATTTCTACGGTCTTTTGCATCTAAAAACCATGCAATCACATAGCCTGCCCCGGCGCCGATCAAAATTCCCGCAGTCAAATCGCTGAGAACAAATCCGCCCGCCAGCAAGCCAAAGGTCACGCCGATAGTCAGCATAGACTTTACCGCAGACTCGAAGGGGCGCTCCGCTTCATAGCGAAGACCATTTTTCCCCATTTGCCCTGTGGACACAAAGCCCAGCTTTTCCATGGCACGTTGGGTCAGGAGTCCCTCACGGGATTCCTCTACCATAATAAAATACACAAACTCATTTTGGAACGCCCAATCCTTCATAGCCGCCACCGCTTCATGGGCATAACCCTTGTGGCGATATTCGGGAAGAATGGCGCATGCCATCTCCACCTCACCAAGGTCATTGGGATGCCCTCCGAAGCCGATTTCTCCAACGAGGGTGCCGTCGCTGCGAAGGCGAATTTCCCAGTTGGTGTGCCACAGCCGATGGATGGGGTACGCTTTGACTCCTGCCAGCATAGCGTTATAAATACGCACAGATGCCGCAGAACATTCCGCCTTCAGAGCATCACGGAGTTCATCCTCCGTCCATGCGCGAATCACAAGGCGTTTTGTTTTGACCACTTCCGTCACCTTCATTGGCTTACACCTCCTCGGGCAGATACCAAAAGGAATGCATACCGCTCATATACACCAACCCGCCCTTGGGAACTTGGGTCAGGCAGTTATATACATTATAATAGTCACCGATGCCCATAGGGAAGCTGACAGCACCGAAGGCACCCAGCAGCAGCCATTGGGGATGCAGCAGAAACAGTACATAGGGAATCAGCCCAAACACTAAATTGGGCAGCAGGCTCAGGAACACGAAACGAGCCTTGGTCATATCCTCGGTGCCCACCACAAAGAGCATACCCATCTTGAAGTTGGTCCACAGCTCCACTACCCCGCGGAAGCAGATGGCGTGGAGCAGCTCATGGGGAAACAGCACCAGCATAGACAGAGCCGCGCCGATAGTGAGCGCGAAACCGTTTTCACTCAGATAAGGCGCACCACGCAAAAACAGCCCTGCAATCGTCAAGATAAACAGCGGAACAGACGCCAGATTCAAAATCAAACCCAGCTTTTTCATATCCTCCAGCTCACGAAAGGGTACGTATCCCACAGGATGCTCACGCACAGGCAGGTCAGCCTCAGAGTTGTATTTGCCTTTATAAATCAGTTTCACAAAATCACCTACTTATGGGCATAATACGTTCTATTATTTTAATTGGAAAGGATTGGGTTGTAAATTGACAAAACAGAGAGTTCCCATCTCGGTATTTGTGGAGACTGCCCATTTTTGTTCAGACATACACTCTGTATTTTGGTATATCGCAGCACGGCATCGTCTCCGCCTGCTTGGCGGCAAACAAAAGTGTGTCAACCGGAAACATCTTTCTTGAATTATATCACATCCAATGGTATCATCTATACATAAACAGTCGGACACAGGGCCGTAAACAAGATAAAGGAGAAAAAGCTTATGAAGAAACGAATATTGAGCTTCATACTGGTATTGGTCATGATGCTGACCATGATACCAGTGTTGGAAACCGACGCAAAGGCAGCAGAACTGAAATACACAGATTTGCTGTTGGAAGTAAACTGGGATCATATTAAGAAAGTCGGAAAACAAATCTCAGGTGGCGTAGCATGTGGCTGTTATTCACTCGCATACGCAAGAACGATTTTGGATGGCACAATTCATTACTGGGGCGAGTATAATAGTGGCCAAGCAGGCAACGAACACAAAGCATCGGCTAATTGGCCCAGTGCCAAATACAATCGGTTAAATCCCAAAGTTAAAGAAGAGATGTTTCGTACCATGTACTCTGAGTTGTGTGACGGAAAGCCGGTCATTGCCAAAGTTACAGGCAGAGGCAGTACGCATCATTTCGTTACAGTCATCGGGTTTGAAAACATTAAGTCTTTAGACGAAATGAACGAACACAATTTCCTCATTATCGACCCGGTCTTTGCAAAATTGCACCCCGAAAACATGGGCGCGGTTGGCTATACATTGTTAGCCGAAAAAGCAGAAAACGGTGTCATGCAATATGAAAATTTCATTGACGGTACCGGTAAAACAGTAAAATTCACAGCAACGGATGCATGCAAGCACAGCTACGATAAATTCGGTGTCTGCAAAAAGTGTAATGCAAGCTACAACTTCATGGCCTCCAAGAACACCGAAGTTGCAGGTATTTACGAGATGGTCGATAAATACACTCCTCGCACCGACAAACCTTACTCCGCATCCGATAACAAAGCCAAGGAAGAAATCCCCAAAGGCGCAGAGGTCATTGTTGATTATAGCGTTGTCAACCATTCCGGCAATCTCTGGTATTATGTTCGCTATGATTTCACCGAAGGTTACGTATTTTCCGATAAATTAAAATTCAAAGAACCTTTACCTACCCCACGCAAAGTCACGCTCATCCCCAACGGTGGCGTTTGCAGCATGAAAGAGCTCCATGTGTTGGATGGCACCGAAATTGTTGACCTCCCCACTCCCACAATGGATGGCTACACCTTCGCAGGCTGGTACACCGCACCCTATGGCGGTACGGAAATCACAGGCTCCGCCATCGTCAAGGGCGACACAACTCTTTACGCTCACTGGAAGCACACAGCCAACAAGCTGAGCTTTAACTTCAACGGCGGTGTTCACAAGAACGCAGCCGTGGTTGGTCAGGCTAATGGTGTCAACATCGGCCGCGGCGGCGCTTATCTGGTGGTTTATAACGAGGCCGGCGCAACGGTCAACACCAATATTTACGGCTGCGAAATCGCCGTTGACAGCAACGGTAAAATCGTCGGCGTGCGCGAGTATGGCGACGAAAACAAGCTGACCGTACCGCAGGGTGGCTTTGTTCTGTCCGGTCAGCATGGCTGGGACGACAAAACCTCTCAAGCCTACGGCGGTTACGTAGACGTCAAGAATATTTTGGAATTGGGAACCGAGAATACATACGTCTATTTTGATTATCAGAGCGGCATGGTCTATGCGTATGATAATGCGGTTGACTATATTGCAAACCATAAATATGTGGGAACCGGCAGCATTTACGAAAATCTGCCCGTTCCGGTCAAGGACGGATACTACTTCCGCGGCTGGGAAGTTGACGGCAAGGATATGTATGCAACCTATAGCACAGTATATATGGGCAGCAAGCTCACCGCAGTGTGGCATACATTGAATGAAATGAAGCCCACAACCGTTGAGACTTACAACGGCAAAACCTACGAGCTTTACGAATATCCCGTGAGCTGGCATGAGGCAAAGACCATTTGCGAAGCCAAGGGCGGTCATTTGGTCACCATCACAAGCCACGAAGAACAGCTTGTTGTTGCCAACATGGCTTATAATGCCCCCGGCAACTTCTTCTTTATCGGCTGTACAGACGAAAGCAAAGAAGGCACATGGACATGGGTAACCGGCGAGCCCTTCAATTACAGCTGCTGGGGCGGAACCGAACCCAATGGCGGCCAAGGGGAAAATTATGGGCAGATGCTGGCCAAGGAGAACGCCTACGGAATTGACGTATGCGGATGGAATGACTCTGCACCCACGTTCTTTGGTTCTCTGACCGATACATACTGGGATATGAGCAGCTCCGGTTTCATCTGCGAGTATGAGCCCAAAGTGCCTACCGCATGTACGCACTCAAAGACAGGCACATTCAATTATGTCGAGTTTACATGCACCACAGATGGATACTCCGGGGATAAGATTTGCGTTAACTGCGGACTCACTCTGAAAAAAGGCGAAGTGATTTCTGCCCCCGGTCATTATTGGATGAACGGTAAATGCTCCATGTGCGGCGCAGCAGACCCCAATTATGTTCCTCCCACTGTAAAGCCCACACCCACTCCCACTGTGAAGCCTACTCCTACCCCCACCGTGAAGCCTACACCCACTCCCACTGTGAAGCCTACTCCTACCCCTACAGCGAAGCCTACTCCTACTCCCACAGTAAAGCCTACACCCACTCCCACTGTAAAGCCCACTCCTACTCCCGCGGACAATCCCTTTAATGATGTAAAAGACGGAGACTGGTTCTACGCTCCTGTACTGTGGGCAGTACAGAACGGTGTCACAGGCGGCACAAGCCCCACCACCTTCAGCCCCGATGCATTCTGCACCAGAGCGCAGGTCGTTACCTTCCTGTGGGCAGCAAACGGCAAGCCCGAGCCCACCTCCATGAACAACCCCTTCACAGACGTAAGTGACAGTGCATGGTACTGCAAGGCAGTCATGTGGGCAGTGGAAAAGGGTATCACCGGCGGCACAAGCCCCACCACCTTCAGCCCCGACGCATACTGCACCAGAGCACAGGTGGCAACCTTCCTGTATGCTGCAGAAGGCAAGCCCGCAGTCAAGAACACTAACAACGAGTTCATTGACGTTCCCAACAGCGCATGGTATCTGAACCCTGTCTTGTGGGCGAAGGAAAATGACATCACAGGCGGCATCGGCGGCGGCAAGTTCGGTCCCGACCAGACCTGCACCCGCGCACAAATCGCAACCTTCCTGTACAAAGCCATGAGCTAAACAAACACAACAAAAAGGCATGAGTCTTACGACTCAAGCCTTTTCTTTTTCTGTCATCATATTCAGCAGCACACCGACTACCACAAACGCGCCGCCCATGAAAATCTGCTTGGAGAAGCCGTTGCCAATAAGCAGGTCAATGGCAATGCCCATAAACACCTGACCCACAAAGCTCAGCAGGGTCAGACGGAACGCGGAAACCTTCGGTCCTGCCACATTCCACAGGGTAATCATGCCCACAGCGATGATACCGCCGCCAAAAGCCCACACAGGCGCAGCCGCCCCCTGCAAACTGCCCACTATATCGGGCTCCGCCACCAGCATCAGCAAAATGCTGCCCACCAAACCAACCCAATGATTGGTGAAGGTGCTGCCGGCGGCACTGGTACGCACAGAAAGCTGTGCATTTGCCAGTCGGGAGAACACCGCAGATACACCTGCCGCAAGGGCCATAAACAATGCCATGGTCTTCATATCCCCTGCGCCCACCAGCATATAGCCGATACCGCACAGAGAAACCAGAACACCCAACAGCGTGCCCTTCCCCACAGGCCGCTTTTCCATACCGAACAGCCCCAGTCCGTCCACCAGCAACGAGGTTGCCGTCTGCCCAAACAGACTCAGTGCCATAACCGCCGTAGCACCCAGATGCACAAAGGCCACACTCTGGAACACCGTGGTGGCGATACCGATGACACCCCCTGCGTACATCCACATAGGGAGCTTGGTGTCGCTGCGCCAAGTCTGTTTTGCCGCCTTCATATAAATATAAGACCCCACCGTGCCAACGATGTGGACTATGACCGCACCCACATAGGCGCCGTAATAGGCTGTGAGCGTACCGTTGGTGGTGATGACGAAAGCCAGCAAAATCCCCGACAGCAGACACATGAACTGATACATAGCGTTTCTCCTTGAATTTTTAATAGTGGAATTATATCACGGAATCCCCCATTGTCAAACATAGAAAACCGCCAAAGGCCTCCCTTTGGCGGTTGATTATTCGATTCATTTGCCGTTCATCAAATCTGCCAGTGTGATGCCATCCAGATACTCATTGACCACTCTGTTCAGGCCTTCCCACAGGGGTTTTGTACGGCAATGGTCCACACGGTCACAGGGTTCGGCACTGCAGCCCGCACATTCCACGGGATGCAATCCGCCTTCTGTCAAACGCAGGATGTCGCCCACGCGATATTCCTCCAAAGGCTTGGTCAGGCGATAGCCGCCGCCCTTGCCCTGTATCCCTTCCACCATGCCATTCTTCGTCAGCACAGGGAGAATGCGTTCCAGATACTTCAGGCTCAGCCCCTGACGTTCCGCAACATCCTTCATGGGAGTATGGCCCATCTCAATTCGTTCTGCCAAATCCAGCATCACGCGCAGCGCATATCGTCCTCTTGTGGAAATCATCATATTAATCACCTCTGGTTTTATTGTACACCATCATAGTAGGTATTTCAAGTGTATCAATGACATCCGTGACAATTATGATCGCAGCTGTCGCAGCTGGGGAACAGGCTGGGGTCATAGTCCCTGCCGCTTCTGTCGTAGTAATCCTTCAGCGCCAGCTTGATGGCCTCTTCTGCCAGTACAGAGCAGTGGATTTTATGGACAGGCAGTCCATCCAGAGCCTCGGTCACCGCCCAGTTGGTCAGCTGCATAGCCTCGCTGATGGGCTTGCCCTTAATCAGCTCGGTCGCCATGGAGCTGGAGGCAATGGCGCTGCCGCAGCCAAAGGTTTCAAAGCTCACATCCTTAATCATATCGTCTTCGATTTTCAGGTAAATCTTCATAATATCGCCGCACTTTGCGTTGCCTACTTCACCAACGCCGTTGGCATCTTCAATCACACCCACATTACGGGGGTTGCGGAAATGGTCCATTACTTTTGCGCTATACAATGCCATATATCTTCCCTCACTTTATGATAAATTCGGATTTGCCGTTTACAAGGTCTCTCCATACGGGAGAGATGCTGCGGAGATACCCCACCACTTCCTTGACGGCTTCGATGGTGTATTCCACTTCTTCCATGGTGTTCTCGTGGCTCAAGGTCAGTCGCAGAGAGCCGTGTGCAATTTCATGGGGTCTGTCCATAGCCAGCAGTACGTGGCTGGGGTCCAAGTCCCCGCTGGTGCAGGCAGAGCCCGAGGATGCCGCGATGCCCTTGTCATCCAGCAGCAGCAAGAGGCTTTCGCCCTCGATGCCCTCGAAGCAGAAGCTCACGTTGTTGGGCAGCCGCTTCTCGGGGTGACCGTTCAGCAGACTGTGGGGAATTTCAGCCAGCCCCTCCATCAGTCGGTCACGAAGCTGCTGCATATGGGCTGCGTGGCTGTCCATATTCGCCACAGCCTCTTCCAGCGCCGCCGCCATGCCCATGATGCCTGCCACATTTTCGGTGCCTGCACGCTTGCCCCGCTCCTGTGCGCCACCGTGAATCACATTCTGCAGCAGCACACCCACACGGGCATACAGCACACCCACGCCCTTGGGACCGTGGAACTTATGGGCGGACATGCTCAGCAGGTCGATGTTCATGTCCTTCACGTTGATGGGCAGATGCCCTGCAGCCTGCACTGCGTCGGTGTGAAACAGCACGCCCAGCTCACGGCACACCGCGCCGATTTCTGCAACGGGCATCACAGTGCCAACCTCGTTGTTGGCGAACATCACGCTGACCAGTGCGGTGTCGGGACGGATGGCCATACGCACCTGCTCCGCGGAAACGAGACCATACTCATCCACAGGCAGCAGGCTCACGTGGAAGCCTTCCTTTTCCAGTGCTTCCAAAGTATGCAGCACTGCATGGTGCTCCACTTGGGTGGAGATGATGTGCTTTTTCCCGCGCATAGCACCGAATCTTCCTGCGGAAATCAGCGCCTGGGTATCGGCTTCGCTGCCCCCGGAGGTGAAATAAATTTCACGGGGCTGTGCGCCGATGACCGCCGCCACACGGGCTCTGGCATCCGCAAGAGCTTCCGCCCCACGCTGTCCGTGGCTGTGCAAACCGGAGGGGTTTCCGTATACGTTTTCAAAATAAGGCATCATGGCCTCGATGGCAGATTTGCTCATCTTGGTGGTTGCCGCATTATCCAAATAGATGTTCATAGTCTCTCCTTTCCCATAGACCCAAGTCATACGGTTATTATATATAGAAGTGTTCTTAGTATTCATTTTATCTCCTACTTCTCTTGTAGGCAATTAAAGTATAGCACATATACCCCCTACTGTCAAGGTAGGTATTTTAGTTCGTACGAAGATTTCTATTGTCATTACGCAATCCCACGGTAACGATGCTGCGGAAATCATCCTCATACGGGCGAACGATGTTCGCCCCTACATTCTCTCCAACCCATAACAAACAAAAAAGAGCGGTACAAACGTACCGCTCTCAATGTTTCCTATTTGATTCGAAGACCTCCGCAATCGCTGCTGCATTTTTCTATCCACATCAAAATTCACGCAAGTGAATTTAAAATAGAAAAAGATGCAGAGCGAAACAAGGCTAAGTAACGAAATGAGCGCTCTCCGCTCACACTTGAGCGGAAAGCGATATGGAGCTCACTTAGCCGAACTTGCTGCGCCACTTTCTGTTGTACACATCAGGGTCGCCCGCCATGCCGACAACCTTGTTTGCCTTCAGGGCAGCGATTTCTTCTTCGGAATAGCCGTATTCCTTCAGAATTTCCATGGTGTCTTCACCTACAGTATGTGCAGGGGTGGTATCGGGCGCCCCTGCCAGACGGAAGTGTGCGGGGCTGCGAACGATGCGAGGTGTCGCATCGGTGTAGTCGTAGTGCATTTCCTGCAGCAGCTCGGCACTGATTGCCACGGGGTCATCGATGATTTCCTTGAAGTCCATGCACAGCTCGTGAGCAATGTCCAGCTTGGTCAGCAGCTCATCCCAGTATGCGTAGGGCTTGGACTGGAACAAATCCTCGAACCAAGGGCGCATTGTGGGAATATGAGGCAGGGTATCCAGATGACGGGCAGTCTTTGCCACCAGCGCAGGGTCAACGCCCATTTCCGCAGCAAAGGGAGGCCAGTCCTTTTCCCAGTTGCCGCTGTTGACGATGAACCAGCGACCGTCGGAAGACTTGTAGTGACGGCCCAGACCGATGCTGTTTTCGCGGCTCTTGGGCATCTTGTCGTTGTAGGGTTCCTGTGCAAATACGATGGGGCTCACCGCACTCCACATACCTGCGCCGTACAGGGAAACGGAGACGAAGTCGCCTACGCCTGTGCGCTGTGCCTTGATATAGGCAGCCAGTACGCCCAGCGCCAGATAGGTGCCGGTGGGAATGTCACCCAGACCGGGGTAAGGCAGAGCAGGCTCACTGCCTGCAGCCAGCGCAGCAAGGCTCAGACCGGAGCGGTTGTGGTAAGCGGTGGCGTCAAAGCCGGGCTTGCCCACGGAAATGCCCTTGTCACCGTAACCGGTAACGTTTGCATACACCAGCTTGGGGTACTTGGCATGGAGGGTCTCAAAATCGATGCCCTGTCGCTTAGCCTGTGCCTCACGGAGATTGGACACGAATACGTCCGCATCCGCAATCAGACGGTGGAGCACTTCCTTACCCTCGGGGCTGCGAGTGTCCAGACAGATTTGACGCTTGTTGCCGTTGATGACGTCGTACAGAGGGTTGGTGCCGTCGGTGCAGCCATACACCTGGCTTGCTACGAAGCGCACGGAGTCGGAGATTTTGGGCTCAATGCGAATGACCTCCGCGCCATACTCACCCAGCAGCTTCGCACAGGTAGGAGCAGCGATGTAAGAGGAGAAGTCCACGACCTTCATGCCCTTCAGCAGATCCAGCTTTGCCATATTAAGTACCTCATTTCTAGGGTTTTTGTTTTATTGTAGCATCCACAGAACAGAGTTGCAATAAAAAGTCCCTTCAGCAAATCACAGGGGTTTGTGCGCACACTGCTGCCATCGCTCCTTGACAAGAAAACTTGGCAATGCTATAATGATGACAAGAAAACTTGGCAAAGGAGCGTTTCCATGAATCGGGATGAAATTTTGGAATTAAGTCGCAGAGAAAACCAAAACAAGGACTTCGCCGAGCTGGAGGTCGCAGCGAAAGCAGGGAGCATTGCAAGCCGCGTAGGGGCCTGTGTGTGCTGCATCATTTCCTTGATCGTCCACGCCATTGCGGACATGGGGCTGTACAGCCCTTGGATCATCTACTTCAGTATTCTCGGCAGCCACTACGCCGTCAAATATAAAGCAGTACGCAGAAGCACCGATCTGTACCTCTGCGTGGTATATTTCGCCATGTGTGTGCTGGCCATTGTATTTTTCGCCCTGCGGCTTGTGGAGGTGGTTGGGTGAACGACGAGCTGAAATTAAAAAACAGCCTCAAGGAAGCCCGCACGGAAAAGGGCCTTTCCCAGGCACAGCTGGCAGAACTGGTAGGTGTGTCCAGAAACACCATCAGCCCCATTGAAACGGGGCAGTTCAACCCCACCGCAAAGCTGGCTCTGATTCTCTGCATCGCACTGGACAAGAAATTTGAAGAACTATTTTACTTTTGAGGAGTGTTCCTATGGATTTTAAATTGTTGATTTTAGGTCTGTTTATTTCCGCCATTGGCATTGCCAATATCAAAGGAAATATCAGCACCGTACATTCCTATAACCGCCGAAAGGTAACCGAAGAAGATGTGCCCAAATACGGAAAGGCCGTGGGTACAGGCACCCTAATCATGGGGCTTTCACTTGTTCTGGCATTTCTGCTGTCCTTCATCAGCGAGACGATGACAGTCATCATCCTCCCCGGCTTTATCGTGGGTTTGGGCTTTATCCTGTATGGACAGTTCAAGTATAATAAGGGTATATTCTAAAAAAATTCCTCCCTATGGCTCACATAGGGAGGTTTCTGCGTCTTGCATATTTAAAATTCGGTGTTTTTCGCTTCGTGCATGCCGGCGCGAAAAAGACGATTCCAATGATTGATTAAACGTGCGCCTTCGCGCACAAAATGAACTAACCGCATATCCATTACTGAATACGCGGTTAGTTCTTCTGGATGGGATCATTCACCGGAACCCTCTCCTTTCTTTATTCTGTTGTTTTTTTACTTCTTTCGTTGTACTTTGTTTTCCGTTTCTTCTCGGGTCTTTTGATTGGCATGTATCACACCATCTTATTCCATCCATGACCCAGGTTTCTTTCCTGTACAACTTCCATAATGTTTTTCATGCTTTCTTTTGAACTGTTTTCCCCGGTCAACCATTACTTTGTATCTTTTTTCTTATGATAAGCTTTTTCAGCTGTTTCATAAACTTTATACATTTCTTTGATTACCGGCTCGAATCACTTCATCGGACGTTTCCTCCTGCATGACCTATTATGTAAATAGAGTTCTGCTTCAAATTTTTGATCCTGTTTCGTATTCCCGTACATCTACCACTAATCTGCGTTTATAAATTCAACCTCGATATGTCTCTAATTTGAATTTCAGCCTATTATGTATCTCTACTTGTTTTGTGGGATCTTTTTGTTTTTTGAAGTTTCCCTCTCTGTGATTGTAGTATAGCGCATCGTTATATATTTGTCAATAGCTTTTTTGTATTCGTTGCACATTTTTTCGTTTTATTTTTACTGTATGTGTACAAAGTACACAACTTGCGATTGTCCGCAAGCCGTGATATGATGGTATCAGACGTTTGAAAGGAGTTCCGCCTATATGTACACCTATCGCCTGACCCTCAGCTATGACGGCAGCCGCTACAATGGCTGGCAGAAGCAGGGCAACACCAAAAACACCATCCAGGAGAAGCTGGAGACTCTGCTGACCCGCCTGATCGGGGAGGAAGTGGAGGTCAACGGCAGCGGTCGTACCGATGCCGGGGTGCACGCTATGGGACAGGTGGCATCCTTCCGCACCTCCGCGCCGCAGGACTGCGACACCCTGCTGGGGGACATCCGCCGCTATCTGCCCGAGGACATCGGCGCGGTTGCACTTGAACCTGCGGAGCCCCGTTTCCACGCCCGACTGAACGCCACTGGCAAAACCTATGTGTATCGCGTCTGGACGGAGGAATGCCCCAACGTGTTTGAGCGGAAGTTCCTGTACACCGTCACGGAACCTCTGGACCTTGCGGCTATGAAAGAGGCAGCAAAGCATCTTGTGGGCACCCACGACTTTATGAGCTTCTGCGCCAACAAGCGCATGAAGAAATCCACCGTCCGCACTGTCACCGAGCTGCGGATCGAACCCATTGGCGGCGAGCTGCGCTTTACCGTCAGCGGCGACGGCTTCTTATATAATATGGTACGCATCCTCGTTGGCACCCTGCTGGAGGTGGGCATGGGCAAGCGCAGCCCCGATTCCATCCCCGCTCTGCTGGATGCCAAGGACCGCAGCCAAGCGGGCTATCTGGTGCCGCCCCATGGCCTGCGACTGGAAGCGGTGTATTATAATTAAGTAACCGCTCAAATCACCTTAATATTTTCTGCAAAACAACCTTTGAACCCTCCGTTTTTTCGGAGGGTTCTTTGCTTCCCCGAAAAAACAGCGTTAATCATTTAATTTGGCATATTTACGCTTTTCCCTCTTGACAATATCGCATTAGCGTGGTAAAGTGATAATGCGCTAAACGATAAGGCATAGACCTTACCAAATACAAGAAATCCAATAGGGGGATATGAAAATGAAAAAGTGGATCGCAATGATTCTGGCTCTGACCATGATGTTCACTCTGGCCGCTTGCGGCGGCAACGATGCAGCCGACGACGCAGGCAACGCCGACGACAGCGCAGCTCTGGTTTACGCAGTAGAAGCCGGCTCCGCAGGCGAAGCTGCTGCACTGGACAACGGCTGGAACGTCAACTCCGTAGTTGACCAGGCTACCGCTCTGATGGAAGTTGCTTCCGGCACTTCCGATGCTGCAATCATCGACCTGCTGATGGCAGGCGCCATGATCGGCGAAGGCACTTCTTACCCCGACCTCACTTATACCGATAAGCTCACCACCGAAGAATACGGCGTTGGCTGCCGCAAGGGCTCCGACCTGGTTGACGTCATCAACGCAGTGTTCTCCGCAACCTACGCTGATGGCTCCATGCAGGACATCGCAAAGGTTTACGGCGTACAGGAATCTCTGTGCGAACAGGCTGCAGACCTGAGCTGGGAAGCCGCTGCTGACGGCGACGTTGCAGCAATCCAGGCAGCAGGCAAGCTGGTAGTTGGCATTACCGAATTCGCTCCCATGGACTATCTGGACGAAAACAACGAATGGATCGGCTTCGACGCTGACATGGCTCGTCTGGTAGCTGAAGAGCTGGGCGTTGACATCGAGTTCGTCGTCATCGACTGGGACATGAAGATCAACGAACTGAACGCAAAGAACATCGACTGCGTATGGAACGGCATGACCCTGACCGCTGAAGTTATGGCTGCTATGGACTGCTCCGCTCCCTACTGCAACAACGCACAGGTAGTCGTAGTTTCCAAGTAATCACCAAGAACGAGAAAATTTCATTTTGTTTATTCCGCCAAGCAGAGAGCTTATGCTCTCTGCTATTGGCACGATATAGGAGATAGAAAGAACCATGCTTTGGACCGTGACTTTGACCCTCGCTGAAGGGTTTCTCACCACACTGGAAATATTCGTCTTGACCCTGGTATTCGCACTGCCTCTGGGTCTTGTTGTTGCCTTTGGGCTGATGAGCAAATGGGCGCCCCTGAAGCGTGTCAACGCACTCCCCCGCGTTGTCCGCAACTTCGCCCCCATCAGCGCCATCTGCAAATTCGTCGTCTGGATTTTCCGCGGCACTCCTCTGATGCTGCAAATGATCATCGTATTCTACGGCCCCGGTCTGTGGTTTAACGCAAACCCCTGGAACGCCATGGAAAACGAACGTGTAGTCGCCACCGTTGTGGCCTTCGCACTGAACTACGCCTGCTACTTCGCCGTCATTTATCAGGGCGGCATCGAAGGTGTGCCCAAAGGCCAGCAGGAAGCAGGTCAGGTGCTGGGCATGACCAAGTGGCAGATTTTCAAGGAAATCACCCTGCTGCAGATGATCAAGCGCATCCTGCCCCCCATGTCTAACGAAATCATCACTCTGGTCAAGGACACCTCTCTGGCACGTATGATTTCTGCTTACGAACTGACTCAGGCAGGCTTCGCCTTCATGAAGAGCGCAGGCATCACCTGGCCTCTGTTCTACACAGGCGTGTTCTATCTGCTGTTCAACGGTCTGCTGACCCTGCTGTTCGGCTGGCTGGAACGCAAGCTGGACTATTTCCGTTAAGAGAGGTAGACAAACATGGCAATTTTGGAAGTACGCAATATTGAAAAGCACTTCGGTCCTACCCAGGTACTGAATGATATCTCCTTCGATTTGGAAGAAGGCAAGGCACTGGCCATCATCGGCTCCTCCGGCAGCGGCAAGACCACCCTGCTGCGCTGTCTGAACTTTTTGGAAACTCCCGACAAGGGCACCATTTCCGTCAAGGGCAATGTACTGTTTGATGCAGACGACCTGAGCACCCAGAAGGAAAAGGACATCCGCAAGAAGCGACTGCACTTCGGCATGGTGTTCCAGAACTTCAACCTGTTCCCCCAGTACACCGCACTGGAAAATGT
>JAZREI010000094.1:0-6302 GCA_045660685.1 Oscillospiraceae bacterium | reverse complement strand
TTCAGCCAGAAATTCACGCTCTTATCCAGTTCGCTGCGAATCCAGCTGCGATATTCAATCAGTTTCTCTTTGCTCATAAAGTAGGTTGCCTCCCTAATTATTAGTAGTGTACGAATTTCTCATTATTAGAATTAGCGGACGATTCGGTATCCGTCCGCCTAAAAGGAGTATTAAAGAAATGATTCTGTACAGTGTCATATGCTTACACGACAAAACATTACAGATACCGGCTGATAATATTTTGTTTCTCTTAACGAAATCATAACATACTTCGCTGAATTCTGCAATAATATCCGTAGGCATTTACTTTAATAACTGCGCTTGAATTTTAGGTCCCGTTGATTTGTACAAAGAATTGTGTCTCGGTCCGGCGGTGTAATTTAGCCGGATTTGAGGAATAATACTCACAAGCCATATGATAAAAGTCACGGTTTAACTGTGGCAACAAATATTCGGATAGCGCAGACGGTCCGGATAATAGAGACGGCTTACCCATCCATAATGCGCTTGTACTAAACAAATATGTTTAGTATAAATTTTCCGAAATCGAATGGGAATAATTTGAACTAAAATACGAAACACCTCGGACTTGTCCGAGGTCTTTTTTTTACATTCTTTAGACTTCTTGCTCGATGCCTTTCATGCACACGCTGATCAGAATCATAATCAGCAGCAGGACGGTAACGGCGACTACTACGCCCATGCCCATTTGGATGCCGGCGGTTTCCGCCACCATACCAACGATTGCGGGGGTGATAATTCCGCCTGTGGTGCCAATCAGAATCATGGTGCTGACACCAAGGTCGTTGCCCTTGATGCGTTCCGTGCCCAGTGCGAGCGCGGAGGTATAGACCGTGGCCATGAACAGACCCAGACCCATAATGCCCACAAAAATAGGCAGTTCACTGCGGCTGAAGAACACCAGCAGGAAGAAAGCCAGCACGCCGATGCCGTCCACCACAAGGATGACCTTGCGGGATACTTTGCCCACCAGTGCTGCGCCAATCATACGGCCAATGAAAATGACCACCCACAGCAGGCTGCTCATCATTTGGGAGACTTCATCGCTGAGGATGCCTGTGTCCTTGAAGTAGGTCACCAGCCAGTTGACGATGGCGTATTCTGCGGAAATATAGAAGAACAGAATGGCGGCAGCTACCCAGAAGCTCTTGTTCTTCAAGAAACTGCGGTCCACTTTTCGAATGCTTTTGGTGATATTCTCCGCAGGCAGCTTCATTTTGCTGTATACAGTCAGCTGCACCAGACACAGCAGAACAATACCGAAGGTCATGGTCTTCCAGCCTGCGGAATTGCTGCGTGTGCAGGCAATCAGCGCCAGAGGGGACAGCACCGCGCCCATTGCAAAGGCACCGTGGAGCAGGTTATAGCCGATGGCGGATTTCTCACCGGGAAGGGTGGACATCATGGTGTTGGAGAAGTTCGTATTGCCACCGCGGGCAATGCCAATCATCACACAGGCGAGACTGAGCATGGCCGCGCCGCCGATGCCGAAGGTAATCAAGGTGAATGCCACAGCCATCCATACTGCGGTCAAAAGTACGGTTTTTCTCCGTCCGATATAGCTGGGAAGATAGCCTGTGATAAAAATAGAGGCGATGTTCCCCCAAGAGGGCAGGCTCAGCAAAAGTCCTGCTTGGGTGTAGCTGATGTTGTATGCCTCACGGAGAAAGGGCATCAAATTCCCCATCAGCACAGAGGATGCGCCGCTTACAAAAAAGACAAAGAGTGTTGCGCGCATTAACGCGTTTTCTTGTTTTGCGATTGTTTGTTGCTTCATAACACAGTCCTTTCAAAGGGATGTCGCTCAAAATATGGATTATACCTTGAAAAGCCGATTATGGCAATAGCGGAATGAGAAAGACCTCGGACTTGTCCGAGGTCTTTTTTTATTTACTTCTTCCAGTGGTATACTCTGGTTTCGTAGGGCTTGAGGGTGGTGCTGCTTGTATCATCATAGTTTGCCAGCAGCAGTTCGGCGGTGCTGAGGTCGAAGCCTGCGGGGACACGCCACTTCTTTGCCTTGCCCGTAAAGGAGCACACAACCAGAAGCCGTTCCTTGTCGTCCTCACGGGAATAGGTATAGAAGGACGAGGACAGCTTGCCGTATTCCTTGTAATTGCCGTGTCGTACGCAGGAGAGCTCCTTGCGCAGCTTGATTGCCTTGCGATAGAAGTTCAATACGGAATCTGCGTCCTGTTCCTGCTGTGCCACATTGATTTGGGGGTAGTTTTCGTTCACATAGAACCAAGGTGTGCCCGTGGTGAAGCCCGCGTTGGCTTCGCCGCTCCACTGGACGGGGGTGCGGGCGGAGTCACGGGAGCCATGCCACAGTCGCTGCAGACGCTTTTCGGGGGATTTCTTGGTGGCTACGTTGTTGTACTGCCAGCGGGTCTGTACGTCTTCGTACATTTCGGGGTCGCTGGGATACCAGTTGGTCATGCCGATTTCCTGTCCCTGATAGATGAAAGGCGTGCCCTTCTGGAACAGGTAGGAAGCTGCCAGCATCTTTGCGCTTTCCTTTTGGAACTTTTCGCTGCCGTATCGGGAAACCATTCTGGGATGGTCGTGGTTTTCGATGTACAGCATATTCCAGCCCTTGCCATCCAGCTGTACTTGCCACTTGGTGTAGCAGCGCTTCAGCTTCCGCAGGTTGAAGGGCATATGATAGTAGTCGGTCATGAAGCTGTCAGCCTCCTGTGTGGAGAACTGAATCATCATGTCCAGAACGGGGTTGTTGTGCTCGTCGATGTATTCCAGTGCCTTCTTGGGGGTTACCAGAGGGGCTTCCGCAAGGGTCATGCAGTCGTAGTGAGAGAATACGTCACGCTTGAATTCTTCCAGATATTCGTGGAGACGGGGACCGTGGTTGAACATGAAGATGCCCTTGGATGCAGGCATGAGCTTGTCATCGGGGAGACCGTCGGGCTTGGAAATGAAGGTGATGACGTCTTCACGGAAGCCGTCTACACCCATGTCCAGCCAGAAGCGGAGGATATTCTTGACCTCCTCACGGACCAGAGGATTGTCCATGTTCAGGTCGGGCTGCTGAATGGCAAACAGGTGCATATAATATTCGCCGCGAACCTCGTCCCATTCCCATGCCTTGCCCTCAAACAGGGAGTCCCAGTTGTTGGGCAGCTTGCCATTGGGCTTTGCGGGGCGCCAGATATAGTAATCGGTGTAGGGCTCGATGCGCTGACGGCTCTTTTGGAACCATTCATGTTGGTCGCTGGTGTGGTTGACCACAAGGTCCATGATGACCTTCATGCCGCGTGCATGGGCACCGTCCAGCACCTTTTTGAAGGCTTCCATGCCGCCGAATTCCTCGGCGATGTCGTAGTAAGCGGAGATGACATAGCCGCAGTCTACGCCGGGGGAGGGATAGAGGGGAGAGAACCAGATACCGTCGCAGCCCAGAGATTTGATGTAATCCAGCTTTTCGTACACGCCGTACAGGTCACCCATGCCGTCACCGTTGCCGTCCTTAAAGGAACGGGGCCAGATTTGATAGAACACCATGTCCTTGTACCATTGATTGTTCGCCATAGCCATTCTCCTTATGTGAGAGTTTTATAATATCAGTGTAGCAGATGTGAGGGTGGGGGTCAATATTGGAAAAGATCAACGCTGTAGGGGCGAACACTGTTCGCCCGCATCCGCAGCAAAAACGATACCGTGCTTCAATAAAACGACAAGCGGTTTGTACGTACGAGCTGAAAAAACGAGCTATCCGATTGGATAGCTCGTTTTGTGATATCATCTTTGCTTATGCGTCGATGGTGGAGATGGTCAGGGTGGTATCTTCCAGAACGTCCAGCAGTGCCTTAACGGTGTCCAGAGAGGTGAACATGGTCACGTTGTACTCGGTTGCCATCTGGCGCAGCTGTGCGCCGTCGTTTTCGCTGTTGTCGCCGGGATCCTTGGTGTTGATGAAGTATGCGATGTGGCCCTGACGGATTGCGTTGGGGATTTCATCGCTGCCTTCGCTGAGCTTGCTCATAGGGTGGGTACGGATCCCGTTTTCCTTCAGGAACTTTGCGGTGCCGTAGGTTGCTTCAATGTTGAAGCCCAGCTGGTAGAAGCGGCGAATCAGAGGCAGAGCTTCTTCCTTGTCCTTGTCTGCGATGGTTGCGAAGACGGTGCCGTAGTTCTGCAGATGCATGCCTGCTGCCTGCAGTGCCTTGTACAGTGCGCGGTTCATGGTGCGGTCGTAGCCGATTGCTTCACCGGTGGACTTCATTTCGGGGGACAGGTAAGCGTCCAGACCACGAATCTTGTTGAAGGAGAATACAGGAGCCTTGACGTACCAGCGGTCCTTTTCTTCGGGGTAGATGTCGAAGATGCCCTGTTCCTTCAGGCTCTTGCCCAGAATGACTTCGGTTGCGATGTCAGCCAGAGAGTAGCCGGTTGCCTTGGACAGGAAGGGAACGGTACGGGAGGAGCGGGGGTTCACTTCGATAATGTATACATTATCGTTGTCGTCTACGATGAACTGGATGTTGAACAGGCCTACGATGCCGATGCCCAGACCCAGCTTCTTAGCGTACTGCAGAATAATGCCCTTGACCTTGTTGGAAATGGAGAAGGGGGGATATACGGAGATGGAGTCGCCGGAGTGAACGCCGGTGCGTTCTACCAGTTCCATGATGCCGGGAACGAATACGTCGCGGCCGTCGCAGATAGCGTCGATTTCCACTTCGCGGCCCTGGATGTACTTGTCAACCAGAACGGGCTTGTCTTCGTCGATTTCTACTGCGGTTCTCAGGTAGTGGCGCAGCTGTTCTTCGTTTGCAACAATCTGCATTGCGCGGCCGCCCAGAACGAAGGAGGGACGAACCAGAACGGGGTAGCCGATTTCAGCTGCAGCTGCAACGCCGTCTTCCATGTTGGTAACAGCCTTGCCCTTTGCACGGGGAATATCCAGCTCGTTCAGCAGGTTTTCGAATTCGTTGCGGTCTTCTGCGCGGTCGATTGCTGCGCAGTCGGTGCCGATAATCTTTACACCGCGGTCATGGAGAGGCTGTGCCAGATTGATTGCGGTCTGACCGCCCAGAGTTGCGATGACGCCGTCGGGCTTTTCGAACTCAACGATGTTCATAACATCTTCGGGAGTCAGAGGTTCGAAGTACAGCTTGTCAGCGGTGGTGTAGTCGGTGGAAACGGTTTCGGGGTTGTTGTTGATGATGATTGCTTCGTAGCCTGCGTTCTTGATGGTCATGACCGCATGTACGGTGGAGTAGTCAAATTCAACGCCCTGACCGATACGGATGGGACCTGCACCCAGAACGACAATCTTCTTCTTGTCGGTCAGACGAGAAGTGTTTTCGCCGGTGTAGGAGGAGTAGAAGTAGGGGATATATGCGCCGGTGTGGCAGGTGTCAACCATCTTGAATGCGGGGAACAGGTTCAGTTCCTTGCGCATATTGTAAACTTCCAGTTCGGGGCAGCCCCACAGGCGAGCAATGAACTTGTCGCCGAAGCCCATCTTCTTTGCTGCGGTGAGGATTTCAGCGTCCTTGCGTACACGCAGCTCGTTTTCCATGTCGATGATGTTCTTGATTGCTTCCAGGAAGTAGGGAGTAATCATGGTGATTTCGTGGATCTTTTCCAGAGATACACCGTGGTAAATCAGTTCAGCGATGGCGAAGATGTTGTCGGAGCGGAATTCGGTGATGTATTCCAGCAGTTCTTCCACGCTCATGTGGTCGAACTTGGGCAGGTGCAGGTGGTTTGCGCCGATTTCCAGAGAGCGTACGCCTTTCAGCAGAGCTTCTTCCAGATTGGAGCCGATGCCCATAACTTCGCCGGTAGCCTTCATCTGGGTGCCCAGCTTGTTGGTTGCGGATGCAAACTTATCGAAGGGGAAGCGGGGCAGCTTAGCGATGACGTAGTCCAGCTTGGGTTCGAAGGATGCGTTGGTGTTTGCAATAGCGATTTCTTCCAGACCCATGCCAACTGCAATCTTTGCGGTTACACGAGCGATGGGGTAGCCGGATGCCTTGGAAGCCAGTGCGGAGGAGCGGGAAACGCGGGGGTTGACTTCGATGAGGTAGTATTCGGAGGTGTGAGGATTCAGAGCAAACTGAACGTTGCAGCCGCCTTCAATCTTCAGCTCACGGATGAGCTTGATTGCGGAGTCGTTCAGCATCTTTTCGTCTTCCTTGCTCAGGGTCATGATGGGAGCCACCACCAGGCTGTCGCCGGTGTGGACACCAACGGGATCGATGTCCTCCATACCACAGATGGTGATGGCGTGGTCGTTGGAATCACGCATGACCTCA
>JAZREI010000093.1:0-8515 GCA_045660685.1 Oscillospiraceae bacterium | reverse complement strand
CACATTCGCGAAGCGAATATTTCACGTTTGCGGAGCAAATATTTCACAACGAAGTTATTTCACTTGCCCGAAGGGCAAATTTCGTTGAAAAAAGCACGCCTGCGTAGCAGACGTGCTTTTTTCTGGAGGCGCCACCCGGATTTGAACCGGGGAATCGCGGATTTGCAGTCCACTGCCTTACCACTTGGCTATGGCGCCATCTGGAGCGGGCGACGAGGCTCGAACTCGCTACCTCCACCTTGGGAAGGTGGCGCTCTACCGCATGAGCTACGCCCGCAAATATGGTGCCCCCGGTCGGAGTCGAACCAACGACACGCGGATTTTCAATCCGCTGCTCTACCAACTGAGCTACAGGGGCAAACATGCTGTCGGCGACTTGTGGTGGGAACAACAGGGCTCGAACCTGTGACCCTCTGCTTGTAAGGCAGATGCTCTCCCAGCTGAGCTATGCTCCCGTGGGTCGCTGACAGCTTAGTTATAATAACACGGAGGTGTTTGTTTGTCAACACCTTTTTTCAAATAATTTCAATTTTTTTATTTGTTTATTCTTCGGCGTTTTTTCTGCCCAGAATACCGCCCAAGTCCGCGGGAGTGAAGGTATAAACCACATCGCAGAACTGGCAGCTGACGCTGATGTCCTCACCTGCTGCAATCATATCCTGCAGTTCGGCATCGCCGATGGTGGTCAGCACGTTTTCCACGCGGTCACGGCTGCAGTTGCAGCGGTATTCCACGGGTGTTTCTTCCACCAGATCGTATTCCATATCCTTCAGTACGTTCTTGATCAGTTCTTCCGCACCCAGGTCGCCGCCGTCCATCAGCTGCATGGTAACGCTGTCCATCCAGAAAATATTGTCTTCCAGCTTTTCGATGATGCCGTCGGGAGCGCCGGGCAGCAGCTGCACGATAAAGCCCCCTGCCTGTGCAACGGACAGGTCGGTTTCTACCAGAACACCCAGCCCCACAGCTGCGGGAATCTGTTCGGATTCGGTCATGTACTTTGCTACGTCATCACCGATTTCGCCGGTGAGGATTTCGGTGCTGCCGATGTAAGGCTCACGGAGACCGATGTCACGAATAACGGTCAGCAGACCGTCCACGCCAACCGCGCCGCCTACGTTCAGGTGACCGTCACCGCGCAGAGGCAGGTCCACATAGGGGTTGCCTACATAGCCGCGAACATTGCCTGTGGTATCGGATACCACCAGCACGCCTTCAATGGGACCGCCGCCATCAATACGCATGGTCAGAGCGCCGTTTTCTTCCTTCATCATATTACCCAGCAGGCTGGCAGCACACAGCATACGGCCCAGCGCAGCAGTTGCGGTGGGGCTGGTGTTGTGGATGTCCTTTGCCCGCTGCACCATGTCACGTCCGTTGACCGCTGCAATCTTTACCCAGCCGTCACGGGTCATGGCACGTACAATTTTACCCATAAATAATCTCCTATTAAATAACAAATTTAGTGTGGCGTATTTTCTGCCGTAATGAACACTCTGCCGTGCTGGCTCTGAGGACCGTTTGTATCCACAGCGATATTACGGAAGCCTGCCTTGGTCAGTTCATGCACCAGCCACTCAATGGGATGGGCATACTCGATATGCTCCTCTACTTCTCGCTCCCACAGGTCGTCTTCTGTGCGGGTAAACAGGTCCATGCCGTACACCAGCGCGTTTTCTTCCTCGTCGAAGTCTGCACGCCACAGGCACAGCACCTCGTCGGTTTCGTCCACGAACACCTGCCCGTCCAGAGAGCGGAAGCGCTCGGGGCTGTTCACATCGAACACCAGCAGCCCGTCGGGGGCAATAAACAGGTGCAGCAGCCGAAACAGCTCTGTCAAATCCTCGGGATGGATATAGTTGATGCCGTCCAAAGAGCTGTAACAGGCGTCTACTACATCGTTCAGGTCCAAAGACACCGCATCCTGACACAAAACCAAAGGAGGCTCAACGTCCTCCATGGTGTATGCCTTATCCATCAGTTCCATGAGCATATCGGGAGAGGGGTCCACCGCAATCATCTCATAGCCTCGCTGTGCCATGATACAGGTCAAAGTCCCCGTACCGCAAGCAAAGTCCAGCAAGGTGCTGACGGTTTTCCCCCGCTCACGAAACTTATTTTCATAGTAGTCGGCAAAGCTTTCGTATGGAACGTCCCCGGTCAGGTCATCGTAAAAGCGGGCAAGCCCCATATAAGCGTTCATCATGCCTGCTCGTCCTCTGCCAGACGTTCAAAGACCACAGCATAGCCGCCCTTGCCATACTGCAGGGAGCGGTTGACACGGCTGATGGTAGCACTGGATGCCCCGGTCTTTTCCAAAATTTCGTTGTAAATCATGCCCTTGCTCAGGTAGGTGGCCACCTGATAGCGCTGTTCCAGAGCCTGCAGTTCGGTAACGGTGCAGAGGTCATCAAAGAAATGCTTGCATTCTTCCAGAGTTTCCAGCTTCAGGATGGCCTTGTACAGTTCATCGCTGCGGGGCTTCTTATTCTGCTTGTTCATTAGTTGCCTCCAATTTGATTTTTTCACACTTTAATGCGTGACACTTTAACGCATGACACTATCATACACTAAAGCACTAAGTTTTACAACCATTATTTTTCCGATTTAATGCACAAAATTTTTTTAGTTCGTACGGACAGTATTTGTATTCGCTCCGCCGGAGTATGATATCCTTTTTTACGGTGATAGACCCTCGGACACCCGCAAGGGATGTCCCTACGAGTTCCATTCACGCGGATTCGGCGGAAATAAGCCCCTTTATTTCGTCGGTGCAGCCATGTTGTTTTGAAGGCAATCGGCGTACAATAAAGACAACAAAACAAACAACGCCAACAGTCGCTACCCCGTAATTGCAAATAATCTATGAATAGTATGTGTGTGCGTTGCATTTGTTCATCAGTGCTGATATAATACAAGCAAGAATAAGCCTAGAAAGGAAGTGTTGTCTATGGCATTATGGCAGCAAATCATCGGCAACAGCATGAACATCATGTGGCTGGTTGCCATGGTTGCGCTGATGGTCGTGGAATTTTCCACCGTAAGCCTGACCTGCATTTGGTTCGCATTGGGCGCACTGGCTGCGCTGATTGCAGCTTTGTGCGGGGCTCCCATTTGGCTGCAGGTGGTCTGGTTCTTCATAGTATCTGTACTGGCGTTGATTGCCACCAGACCTCTGGTTAAAAAGTACATCAACGGAAAAACCACTCCCACCAACGCCGATATGCTCATGGGTCAGACCTGCGTGGTTATGGAACCCATCAGCAACCTGTCCGAAACCGGTGCCGTAAAAATCGGCGGCAAGGTCTGGACCGCAAGAAGTGAAGACGGAACCGTGTTTGCGCCCGGTGAAAAGGTCGTTGCGGTTCGCATCGAAGGTGTGAAGCTCATCGTAACTTCTCCCAACAATATTACTCAGGAGGTATAAACTATGCCCTTTGTTATTGCTCTGATTGTAATCGTACTGCTGATTATCGTACGCAACATCCGCGTAGTACAGCAGGCAAACGCCTACGTTATTGAACGTCTGGGCGCATACTCCACCACATGGACCGTTGGTCTCCATGTAAAAATCCCCTTCATTGAACGTGTTGCCAAGGTAGTCACCCTGAAGGAACAGGTTGCCGACTTCCTGCCCCAGCCCGTTATCACCAAGGACAACGTCACCATGTCCATCGACACCGTTGTGTACTTCCAGATTACCGACCCCAAGCTGTACACCTACGGCATCGAACAGCCCATGATGGCAATCGAAAACCTCACCGCTACTACCGTGCGTAACATCATCGGCGATCTGGAACTGGACCAGTGCCTGACCAGCCGTGATATCATCAACAGCAAGATGCGCTCCATTCTGGACGAAGCTACCGACCCCTGGGGCATCAAGGTAAACCGTGTGGAACTGAAGAACATCGTACCTCCCCGTGAAATTCAGGAAGCCATGGAAAAGCAGATGAAGGCTGAACGCGAACGCCGTGAATCCATCCTGAAGGCAGAAGGCGAAAAGAAAGCAGCCATTCTGGAAGCAGAAGGCGCACGCGAATCCGCCATCCTCCGTGCTGACGCTAAGAAGCAGCAGCAGATTCTGGAAGCACAGGGCGAAGCAGAAGCAATTCTGGCAGTCCAGAGAGCAACTGCGGAAGGTATTCGCCTCATCAACGAATCCATCCCCTCCGAAGCTGTTATTAAGCTGAAAGCCATCGAAGCTTTCGCAGCTGCAGCAAACGGTCAAGCAACCAAGATTATCATCCCCTCCGAAATTCAGGGTCTGGTAGGTCTTGCAAGCGGCCTTGTAGAAAGCGCAAAGGAATAATCCCATACCAACACCCCATCGTCTGTGACGATGGGGTGTTTTTTTGTTTATGCGCCACAGATAACTCCGTTAAGATTTCGTACAGAAAACATTCGCTTTTTTTGTCTTTCCATCGAATACAAACACGCCGTTTCTCAAGTCCATCGATAAATTCGATTAAGCGTATCGAGTTTTTTGCAATTTGATAATATTTTCGGTTTTACCCCCTAAACACCGAAAATATTCGATTGTAACCCTATTTTGTTCATGTTATAGTAGCCTCAGCGCTTTAAAAGGCAAAAGCAAAAAGGAGAAACGTAACTTATGGAAAACAGAGATCGTCTTGCCAGCCGTCTCGGCTTCATTCTGCTCAGCGCAGGCTGTGCCATTGGTATCGGCAATGTATGGAAATTCCCTTGGCTGGCAGGGCAGTACGGCGGCGGTGCCTTCGTTCTGATTTACCTCATCTTCCTGCTGATTATGGGCGTACCCGTATTGACCATGGAATTTGCCATGGGTCGTGCGGCACAGAAAAGCCCTCTGAAAATGTACGGTCAGCTGACCCCCGATAAGAAGTGGGGCTGGCACGGCTATGCATGTCTGGCAGGCAATGTGATTTTGATGATGTTCTACACCACCGTAGCCGGCTGGATGATGCAGTACTTTGTACACATGGCAAGCGGCAAATTCGTGGGTATGACCACCGAAGCCATCCAGAACGGTTTCTTTGAAATGCTGGGCAATCCCGTTTCCATGACAATCTATATGGCAATCACCGTCATTTTCGGCTTCGCTGTCATTTCCATGGGCGTTCAGAAGGGTCTGGAACGCATCACCAAGTGGATGATGCTGGCACTCATCGTACTCATGGGCGCACTGGCAATCAACAGCTGCTTCCTGGAAGGCGGCAAGGAAGGCTTGAAGTTCTATCTGATTCCCGACTTTAACCGCATGATGGAAATCGGCATCGGCGATACCATCGTAGGGGCGATGAACCAGTCCTTCTTCACCCTGAGCCTTGGCATCGGCGCCATGGCTATCTTCGGCAGCTACATTGACAAGGACCACGCACTCATGGGCGAATCCGTCCGCGTCTGCGCACTGGACACCTCTGTGGCACTGTGCTCCGGTCTGATTATCTTCCCCGCCTGCTTCGCTTACGGTATTGACGTAAACAACGGCCCCGCTCTGATTTTCATGACTCTGCCTGTTGTATTCGAAAACATGGGCGGCGGTCAGTTCTGGGGCAGCCTGTTCTTCGTATTCATGACCTTCGCAGCTCTGTCCACCGTTCTGGCAGTATTCGAAAACATCGTATCCATGGTCTCCGAGCTGACCGGCTGGAGCCGCAAAAAAACCTGCCTGCTGTGCTGCATTGGCATTCTGCTGCTGAGCCTGCCCTGCGTACTGGGCTACAACCTGTGGAGCCATGTACACCTCATCGGCGGTCGTGACGTACTGGACAGCGAAGACTTCATCGTGTCCAACATCCTGCTGCCTCTGGGCTCTCTGCTGTTTGTCCTCTACTGCACCACTCGCTACGGCTGGGACTGGGACAAGTTCGTGGAAGAAGCCAATCAGGGCAAGGGTCTGAAGGTGGCACAGTGGATGCGTCCCTACTGCACCTTTGTACTGCCCGTCATGGTATTGGCAATTTTTATCATCGGTATTGTTTAAAACAGAAAAACACGATATACTGGGCTTATCTATATGATAAGCCCGTTTTTTTATGGAGAGATGTTTATGAAACTGATTCATTGTTCCGATATTCATCTGGACTCCCCCATGGAATCCAACCTCACCGCCACACAGGCAAAGGAGCGCAACAGCGAAATCTGCCGCAGCTTTGCCCGTATGACGGACTATGCAAAAGCCAACAGCATCCCTGTGATTCTGCTGTGCGGTGACCTGTTTGACACAAGCCGTGTCTCCGCCACCACAGAGCAGTTCATTTTGGACACCGTTGCAGCTGCCCCCACCATTCAATTTCTGTACCTGAAGGGCAATCACGACGAGGCAAACACTGCCTTTTCCGGCCGTGCGCTGCCTGAAAATCTGGTGACCTTCGGGGAGGATTGGAGTTACCATCACTTCGGTGACGTAACCGTTGCGGGCATTGAACTCACCGACAGCAACTGCCGCACCCTGTATGGCACCCTGCAGCTGGACGCAGACCGCCGCAACATCGTCATGCTCCACGGTCAGACCTCCGGGCACAGCGGTGAGGAGCTGGTGTCTCTGTCCGACCTGCGCGGCAAGCATATCGACTATCTGGCACTGGGCCACATCCACAGCTATCAGTGCGACAAGCTGGACAGCCGCGGCACATGGTGCTACTGCGGCTGCATGGAAGGCCGCGGCTATGACGAATGCGGTGAAAAGGGCTTTGTAGTTGTGGAAACCGATGACCACGGGATTTCCCACAGCTTCCATCCCTTCGCAAGCCGTACCCTCCATGATATTCCTGTGGACATCACGGGGCTCACCACCGCTCCTCAGCTGCTGAGCGCACTGAATCAAGCCGCAGCAGGGATTTCCTCCGCTGACCTTGTGAAGTTCACCCTCACAGGCAGCTACACCCCCGACACCCACAAGGACCTGCCCTTCCTGAGCACCATGCTGAAAGACCGCTTCTACGCCATGAAGATTAAGGACATCTCCCGTCTGCAGCTGGATGCAGCATCCTATGAAAACGACATTTCTTTGAAGGGCGAGTTCATCCGCATGGTGCTGGCAGCAGACCTGCCCCATGAAGACAAGGACCGCATCATCTGCGCAGGTCTGGAAGCTCTGCGAGGAGAGGAGATCAGCTTATGAAACTGATACGCTGTTATATTGAAAACTTCGGCGGTCTGCAGCAGTACACTGTGGATTTCAAGGACGGTCTCACCGTCATCCACGAGCCCAACGGCTTCGGCAAGACCACCCTTGCGGAGTTCATCCGCGCCATGTTCTACGGCTTCCCCCGTGGGGGCAAGGACATCACCAAGAATCTCCGCCTGAAATACCTGCCCTGGCAGGGTGGGCGCTACGGCGGCTACCTGATTTTTGAACACAACGGTAAGCGCTATCGCATTGACCGCACCTTCGGGGAAGCACCCAGAGGGGACAAGTTCAAGCTGTTCAACGAAGACACCCACAATGAGGTAAAGGACTTCGGCGCCGACATCGGTTTGGCCCTGTTCGGTCTGGACAGCGACTCCTTTATGCGCAGCACCTATATGCCCCAAATTCGGGACGGTGCCCCCATGACCACCGACAACATCCGCGCCAAACTGGGCAACCTCTTGGAGGACACAGGCGACGTAGGCAACTACGAAAAGGCCCTGCAAAAGCTGAAGGACAAACGCACCGTGTACGAGCATTTCCGCGGCAGCGGCGGCAGCATCCACGAAGCCCAAAAGAAAATTACCGCCCTGCAGCAGGACATCACCCTCTGCAAGGGCAAGCAGCCTCAGTTGGAAAACGTCAACAGTGAGCTGGAGCAGGCCACACAGGCACAGGCACTGGGCGACGGAGCATTGCAGCGCATTCGCAAGCAGCTGTCCGAGGCAACCACCGCCGAAGCGGAAGCCGCTCTGTCCCGTGAATATGAGGGCTTGGCTGCCAATAAAACCGAAATCACACAGGCGCTGGAAGCACTGGACGCCCGCTATCCCAAGGGTCTCCCCACCGCAAAAGAATTGGAAGACGCTTCGGCGCGTATGGACAAGTACGCCGCACTGGAAGCAAAGCTCTCGGAAACGCCCGCAGACCGTAGCGCCGCACAGACTGTGGCAGACCATGAAAGCCGCTTTGCAAAGGGCATTCCCACCCCCGAAGACTTCTCCGCACAGCGCACCGCACTGGACCGTCTCATGACCGCAGGCAGCGAGCTGCGCAGTGCCGCATTGACTGCGGAGGAAACCAAGCAGCTGGCTCAGCTTACGGAGCAGTTTGCCGACGGTGTGCCCGCAGAAGGGTTGCTGACACAGTGCCGTGAGCAAATCACCGAGCTGACAGGTCTGCAGCACACCCGTCCGAGTCTGGAGCTGCCCTGTGAGGACAAAGAGCGCTTGGACGCACTGGAAACTTATTTCGCATCCGGTGTCCCCCAGCAGGCAGAAACCGAGCAGGCAGCCCAAAAGCTGAGCCGTGCCGACGAGCTCCGTCGGGAAAATCTGCAGCTGTCCGCAGCCATGCCTGTGTCCCCTGCACCTGCCCCCGCTCCCCAAAAGAAATTCC
>JAZREI010000092.1:0-1813 GCA_045660685.1 Oscillospiraceae bacterium | reverse complement strand
AAGCGCAGACCTGCGTGCTTCACCTGCTGAGCGGGGCGGCAGGCAGGGCCTACGGACATGACAAAGTCCATGGGCAGGGTATCCAGTTCATGCAAAAGTTCTCTCATAGGTTTCTCTTTCTAAGTGCAAAAGTTGTTGTTTCAAATCTATACCCCCTGCATAGCCCGTCAGTTTTCCGTCCTTGCCTACTACACGGTGACAGGGAATCAGAATGGGGAGGGGGTTGCGGTTACATGCCATGCCCACAGCTCGTGCGGCCTTGGGTTTGCCAATCATTGCGGCGATGTCTCCGTAGGTGCGTGTTTCTCCGTAAGGGATTTGCAGAAGGGCATTCCACACTGCCAGCTGAAAGGATGTGCCTTTCGGAGCGAGGGGGAGGTCAAATGTTGTTCGCCGACCTTCGGCGTATTCCCGCAGCTGGGTGGCAGCCAATTTCGTCAAGGGGGAAGGTGGTTGCTCCCATGAGCCGAAGCGCACTTCTGTAATGGCATTGTCATGGTCTATGACGGTCAGTTGAAGCGCAATCATAGTTCCAGTGTAATATTATCGATGCCGTGGAGCTCAAACTCGTTGAGATACTCCCGAATTCGCTCGTTGAGCGCGGGATTCTCCGTTTCCACAGGTCCGAAGATGTTCAGGTCACGGCGAGCCAGTTCTTCAGCCAGAATTTCGAAGAACACGGCGTCCTCATAGTCGCAGATGGCCTCATGGATGCCGCCGTCCACAAACTTCTTGCTGGGGACGGGCAGCCCCAGACGCAGCTCCGTCAGGCTTTTCATGCCGTGGAGGGGGGCGTAGGCGAACATCTTAGCCTGCATATAATCGTAGTCGGTGATGCGGTCGGTGCCACGGTAGGCGTTGAGGACCCAGTTGCCGATATAGACCATGTCCAGCAGTCGGCGGTATTCCAGATCGGTCAGTTCAATTTGCATTTGGCAGCACCTCCATAAAAATGGTTTCCTAACATTATAGCAGTCTTGCCACCATAATTCCACAAAAAAATGTGCGGCACATCTTGATATTCCCTGCTTGATGCGATAAAATAGGCTGAATGACTATGTTACATAGAAAATGAGAAGGATACCACATGAAAAAAGTAATCATTACGGTCAACGGAATTCAAATCACCGCAGACGAACCTGCCGAAAACATGGAGCTGATCACCGAGGGTGAATACACCTTCGCGGACGGCATGGGTTTCTTCACCTACGAGGAAACCGAAATCACCGGCATGGCAGGCACTACCACTCGCTTTGACTTTGCACCCACAGAAGCGGTCATCACCCGTGAGGGTACTGTGTCCAGCAAGATGGTGTTTGTGGAAGGCAAGATGAACGTATTCCTGTACAACACGCCTTATGGCAGCATGGCCATGGGCATTGATACCCACAAGATCGAAAACAAGCTGACAGAGAAGGGCGGCACCATCGACATCGATTATACCCTGACCTTCGAACACGCAGTGGTCTCCAGAAATCGTTTCAGCGTAAAAATAAAAGAACAGGCGGTAGAGTGACACTATGGCAAATCTGATTGAACAGGCAAAACTGAAAGCAGACGAACTGCTGCGTGAAGCATACGCATCCGCAGCGGCTAAGGGAATCCTGCCCGAAGGTGCAGAACTGAAGGGCAACGTGGACATCCCCAAGGATACCAAGAACGGCGACTATGCAGCCAACCACGCAATGGTAAATGCAAAGGCACTGAAGTCCAACCCCCGCAAGATTGCGGAAGCTCTGGTTGCTGAAGTGAAGACTGAAGGCAGCTGGTTCGACTCCGTTGAAATCGCAGGCCCCGGCTTCATCAACTTCCG
>JAZREI010000091.1:0-38591 GCA_045660685.1 Oscillospiraceae bacterium | reverse complement strand
CTACTCCCACACCTACTCCCACACCTACTCCCACACCTACTCCCAAGCCCATTGAAAACCCCTTCAAGGACGTTTCCGAAGATGACTGGTTCTTCGCGCCTGTGCTGTGGGCAGTGGAAAACAAGGTCACCGGAGGTATCGAAGAAGACAAATTCGGTCCCGACAGCGCCTGCACCCGCGCTCAGGTAGTCACCTTCCTGTATGCTGCAGCAGGCAAGCCTGCAGTTACCGATGCAGACAATCCCTTTGCGGATGTTTCCGAAAACGACTGGTTCTACACTCCTGTTATGTGGGCAGTGGAAAACGGCATCACAGGCGGTCTGACTGAAACCACCTTCGGTCCCAATGAGACTTGCACCCGTGCACAGGTGGTCACCTTCCTGTATGCCGCAGCCGACAAGCCTGCGATAGAAGCTGCGGAAAATCCCTTCGGCGATGTTTCCGAAAATGACTGGTTCTATGCACCCGTTATGTGGGCTGTGAAGAAGGGTGTCACCGGCGGTTTGACCCCCACCACCTTCGGCCCCAATAACACCTGCACTCGCGCACAGGTGGTCACCTTCCTGTACGCAAATGCCACTCGGTAATCTTACTTATAACAAAAGACGGCAGATATAATATCTGCCGTCTTTTTTGCGCAATGTATATCAAATAATAATGCCGTTGCAGTGGTCAATTTCGTGCTGGATGATTTCCGCGGTATAGCCGGAAAAATTACGGGTGTGCCATTGGAAGCTGCGGTCCTGATAGCGCACAGTGATGTTCTCATACCGAGTGCAGGGGCGCACACCCACCAGAGACAGGCAGCCCTCCTCGGTTTCATACTTGCCGGACTTGGCAATGATTTCGGGATTGAACATCAGCTCAGGAAACAGACCGTTGTGGAACACAATGATATTCTTGTGCACCCCAATCATATTGGCAGCCATGCCCACACAGCCATCGAGATTGGCCACAAGGGTATCCACCAAATCATCCCCTACACTGATGTCTGCTTTGGTGGCAGGCTTGGAGGGCACTCCGAGACTGAGTATATTGCGGTTAATGGGTCGTACCATGGTGAATCGCTCCTTTGTATTCGTGAAGTTTGCCGCTTTGCAGCAAGTGAAGTTGTGCCGTCAGCACAGTGAAGTATTGTGTTTCACACAATGTGAAGTTAAGTGTGCCAGAATCGCTTGCGAAGCAATCTTCACTGCGAAGCCACTTCACGATGCACAGCATCGCTTCACGTGCCGCAAGGCACACTTAGTTCAAAAGCTCCAACGAATGTACCATTCGTTGGAGCTTTTGTGGTGCCGGAGAACGGACTCGAACCGTCACGGAGTCGCCTCCAGGGGATTTTAAGTCCCCGGTGTCTACCATTCCACCACTCCGGCATGGGCAATATATTACCATTCTTTTCCTGTTCCGTCAAGGCAAACTCTGTCGCAAAAAGGCTCCCTCAATAAAGGGAGCCTTGTCTTTATTTCTTACTTCGCTTTCTTGCGGCGTACCAGCTTCACAACCAGTCGTACAATGACCACGATGAGCAGAATCAGCAGCAGTACCACGCCGATTACAGTCAGAGTGATCCAGTTGGCATTCTTCAGCAGAGCAATGGGGCTCTTGCCGTTTTCAATGACCTTGCGGCCGCTCACATCGCCGTAATCCTCGGATACGGTGCCCATGCTTTCCAGATAAGAAGCAATGGCGTACCATTCCTTCACTTCTGTGCCGTCGGGATTGTGGATAATGCGAGCTTCCAAATCGGTGATGGGCTCGCCGTTTTCATCTCTGGGAGTAACCTCCAGAATGCCGAAGGACTGGCTGTTTACCAGACCCAGCATCTGACCGCAGTACAGACCTGTGACCACACGGTACAGCTCATCATCCTTGATTTCCTCACGGCTGCCGTCCTCACGGACCAGAGCGCAGTCGGTGACCTTATTGAAAATCATGCGGTTGGGGTTGAAGGTAAAGCTTGCACCGCTGAAGTACAGCTGCGCGGAGCCCATAATGGGAGTTACGGAAGCATCCACTTCAAAGGCATTCTTCAGATCCTTGCCTGTCAGATATACGCTCAGCAGGGGATAGCCCGCCACGCCATCGGCGCCGATACCCAGGGATTCCACATTGAACGCAGCTTCCACGGTGATATCGCCCTTGGGGAGAGACTCACGGATGACACCGTTTGCGGTCACCGCAAAGTCTACGGTTTCATAAGCATCGCCTTCCGCTTCCTTCACCGCATGGATGTAGGAGTCGGCAATCAGATTGCCCAGAGCGGATTCCTGATGGATGTTCAGAGAGCTCTGGCTGCCGAATTCATAGGGGTTGTATGCCAGTACAGTGTCGTAGCTCCAGTCGCCGAAGCGGGACAGGTAGCTGCTTTCCACCAGACCCTTGTACTGCTCTACCTTTTCGGGAATGACCGCATCTTCTTCCACTTGGTCATTAACGGGAATCAGAGTGTAGTCATACAGCTCCACGCCGTCTTCCTCCACCATCAGCTGCACAACACCCAGATTCTTGCTGTATTCACCGCAGGAAACGATGTAGGTACCGTTGACTTCCAGAGGCTTTTCCAAAGTGGAATGGGTGTGACCGGAAACAATCAGGTCAATGCCGTCCACAGCCGCAGCCAGCAATTCATCCTCGGATTTTTCGGGGTCGGACCACAGACCGCTGTGAGACAGAGCAATGACCACGCGAGGCTCTGCCACTTCCGCTTCGATCTGCGCCACCATTTCCTTGGCGGTTTCAATAGGGTCATGGAGAATCATGCCGCTCATAGGTGCACAGGAGTCGGAGTCCTTGCCCAGAATGCCGAACATGGCAAAGTTCACGCCCCCACGGTTGATGACGGTATAGGGTTTCACCCCGTAGCGGTCCATGGCATCCTGTACCTGCTGTGCCACTTCGTCATACCCCTCGTCACCGGGCTGGGGAGGCAGATAGTTGGCCTCTACGATTTGAGGCAGAGGCTCACCGCTGTCCACAGCCGCATTCAGCATGGACGCAATGCCCGTGGCGCGGTAGTCATATTCATGGTTGCCGAAGGTGGTCACATCATAGCCCAGCGCACCCATCACACGCAGCTCCGAAGCATCGGTAGCGTATACAGTCTGGAACAGGCTGCCCATAGAAAAGTCGCCTGCGTCCACCAAAATAGCATTGGGGTCCACATTACGCACGGAATCAATGACGGTCTTCAGTCGGGCATAGCCGCCGTAGGACTCGCCCTTTTCGTTATCCGCAGGCAGCAGATGGGAGTGCAGGTCGTGGGTAAACATGACCGTCACCATAGGTGCGGCACTGTCGGCATAGGCAGGCAGCAGCAGACTGCACAGCAGCATCACTGCCAGCAGCAAACCAAAAATTCGTTTCATAGAAATCACTTCCTTGTATCAATAACAATTCATTGTATCATTGTTTTCTTAAAAAGAAAACAGGCTTCCCATATTTTTAGGAAAGCCTGTTGATGCTTACTTCTTGAAAAATGCTACGGTGTATGCACCGGGACCTACGTGAGTGCCGATGGTACCGCTGACGCAAGCCTTGTCCAAGCCGTTGGGCACAGCTGCAAACAGGTCGCCGCTGCCTGCCAGATAGTTCTGCAGCAGCTCGTCGGAAGCGCCGGTGTAGCCAGCCATAACGGGACGGGTGAAGTCCACCCCTGCCTTTTCCACTTCCTTGTTCAGCAGGGTGTTTGCCTGCTTGGTGCCGCGTGCCTTGCCGATGACCTGAATTTCGCCGTCAGCCAGAGTAATCAGGGGCTTGATGTTCAGCAGGGTGCCTGCAAAGGCTGCGGTCTTAGACAGACGGCCGCCGCGCTTCAGGTACTCCAGAGTATCCAGTGCCGCAAACAGACGGATGTCCTTCTTTTCCTTGTTCAGCACATCTACAATGTCCTGTGCGCTCATGCCGCTGTCAGCCAGCTGCTTTGCGCGTTCTGCCAGAATGCCTGCGCCGATGGTGGCGTTTTCGCTGTCCACAACGAATACGTCGTCTTCATAGTCCATAGCGGCAATGTTCGCGCTCTGGAAGGTGCCGCTGAGCTTGGAGGAAATGGTGATGACAATCACCTGATCCCCTGCATCCACCGCTTCCTTGTACTGCTTTTCAAAGGAGGGGGGAGTGGGCTGGCTGGTGGTGGGCAGGTCGGTGCAAACCGCCAGTTCTTCGTAAAATTCCTTGCGGCTCATGGTCACGCCGTCGGTATATTCCTTGTCGCCGAAGCGAATCATCAGAGATACAAAGGGAATCTGCTCTGCCAGTGCAGGGCGAATATCCGCAGTAGAGTCGGTAATAATTCTAACGCTCATGGTTTTCTCCTTTCCAATATCACAGGGTCACTCAGGCAGACCCTCTCTGCATATATACTGCATCTGTCGGGACACACTTCTCAGCGCCCGATACAGAGCCGTTCTGGTTTCTTCGTCAATGCCTTCCGCGGCAATCTGCACAGCAGAAATCGCCTTGGCGCATACATATTCTGCCGCGTGTCTGCCCTTTTCTGTCAGACGCAGCATGGCTCGATACTGATTTTCACGGCCGCTCAGCTTACTCAGCAAACCGTGCTTTTCCATTTCCGTCACCGCTCTGGACACCGCAGCCTTATCCTTGTCGCAAACCTCGCACAGGTCCGCTGCGGTAATGCCTTCGGGGTAGCGCTGCATAGCCACCAGATACTGGGCGTATGCACCCTTCAAGCCGAGCTTTTCCATCTCATCACGCTCAATACGCTGAATGTCACGATGGATGGCGGAAATATAGGATACAAATTGCTCAAAACGATGAAGCAAGGCAATTCCTCCCTATCTAAAATACAATACTGATTGTTGACGTATCAACATGAGAATTATACGAAAGAATTGTTGCGCTGTCAACATCTGCGATATACAAAACACCTGCCGCAGCTGCAGCAGGTGTTGGTGATTTTTTACAGGAACGCTTGGATACACTGCCCTTCCCTGTAGGGGCGAACATTGTTCGCCCGTTTTTTATTGGGCATTGAATGGCGGGCGAACGCTGTTCGCCCCTACATATTATCTTAAAAAACGTACGCTCAGTTCAACCGAAAACGTTTACACGCCGTAGAACAGCCAGATATAAATGTACGCGGGGATGATAGCAGCCAGAGTGAAGGGGATGCCGATGCGCATGAAGTCGCTGTTCTTGACCACATAGCCTTCCTTGCGCAGGATGCCGATGCCGGTGATGTTTGCGGATGCGCCGATGGGAGTGCAGTTGCCGCCCAGAGTTGCGCCGCTCAGCAGACCGAAGTACAGCACGGTGGGGTCAATGCCCAGCTGTGCAGCCAGACCGGTAATAACAGGCAGCATGGTAGCTACATAGGGGATGTTGTCAATGAACGCGGAAATCAGTACAGATGCCCAAACGATGACGGTGTACAGGAAGAAGATGTTGCCGCCGCCTGCCTTTGCCAGCAGACCTGCAGCCGCATCAATAACGCCTTCCGCAGTGATGCCGCCAATCATCAGGAACAGACCAACCAGCAGACCGATGGTCTGGAAGTCGATTTCCTTCAGAGGAGCAATGATAGCATCCGCAGTCTTCTTGCGGATGAAGTTGTAGATAATGCCAATAACCATCAGTGCGGTGCAGATGAGACCGTTGGTGGTGTCGGGCTTCACGGGGATGAAGGAAGCCAGAATCAGCAGAACGATTGCACCAACCAGCAGCACAGTGGGAACATAGTCGGGAACCTCGGTGCGGGGTGCGCCCTTGGGGGTTGCGCCCTTTTCCTTGCGGAACAGGAAGCCCAGAATCAGTGCAGACAGCACTGCACCCAGTTCCACAGCAAAGAAGATGGAGGGCTTACCCAGATACCAGAAGAAGTCCAGGAAGCTCATGCCTGCGTAGGAGCCCAACATAATTGCGGTGGTGTCGCCTACCAGAGTAGCAGCGCCCTGCAGGTTGGAGGATACGGCAATGCCGATGATGAAAGGAACGGGGTTGGTGTCCAGCTTCTTGCAGATTTCCAGCGCAACGGGAGCAATCATCAGAACGGTAGCCACGTTGTCTACAAATGCGGAAATGACACCTGCAAACAGTGCCAGCGCAACCGCAGCCATCTGCACGTTGGGGACCTTTTCCATAATCAGGTCAGCCAGCAGAGAGGGCATCTTGCTTTCAATGAACAGTGCAACCAGACCCATGGTACCTGCAATCATCAGCAGTACGTTGAAGTCGATGGAAGCGAAAATTTCGCTCATGGGCAGCATGCCGGTGACGATGAAAATCAGACCGGATGCCAGAGCGATGTAGGGACGATACTGACCGAAGGTCAGCATCAGTACATAAGTCACAGCAAACAGGATAATAGCAGCAGTCAAGTGAGTGCCTCCTTTAAAAATTTCCCCGAAATGGGGTCTTGATATCCTATCAAACAGTTAGATATTTTATCACAGGAACATACGCTGCCGCAATAGACAATCTGTAAAGATTCCGATAATTAAAAAATCCACATTTCCGTGGAAATGTGGATTTGATAAACTTTATCCTCTGTTTTGTGCGTCCTTGTATCGCTTGAAGAAACGAACGAGGAGGACCACATACACCAGCGCCAGCCCAACAAACACGCCGGTAAAGAAACCGCCCGCAACGGGATTGTGAGACTGGATAATCAGCTGAGGAATGATGACGCACACGAACATAATCAGCAGCAAGCGAACTCTGCCCTTGAACACTCTGTCCCACATAGCCATGCGGGATTCGTGGTCACAGAAGATGCCCGTTTCATTCTCGCTCATGTCCGCTGCGCGCTTGCGGAAGTAGGAATAGCCCATCATGTCCTGAATGTATTCCCAGCCGCAGTCGAAGAACATCTGCAGATACTCGGTCTTATTGGTCAGCTCACCGGGGAAGTCCAGCTGATATACCACATCCTCAGGCTCGCAGGCATCAAAGGTATAAAAGGCCCACTTGACCCCACGCAGCTTCCAGCCGCTGTTGTGCATGGCACGCAGCCATTCCTGTTCTTCCTCATGCATGGTAATATCAAACCATTTGAATACGGTCTTGCTGCTCATGTTTGTGCCTCCTTTATATTCCGATACAGCCGCTCAATGCGGGACATTTCCAATTCCAAAACCTCTGTGCCCAGAGGGGTAATGTGATAGATTTTCCGTTTGTCTGCTTCTCTCACGAAGCGAATGAGCCCGTCTTTTTCCATTTTGGACAGGCTGCCGTACATGGTGCCGGGAGACAGTTTAACCGCCCCGCCTGTCAAGGTATCCACCTTCTGCACGATACTGTACCCGTGCATCTCCTCACGGAGACACAACAGAATGTAAAAGCTCGTTTCCGTCATGGGTATGTACACTTTTCTGATATGGGCATCCATGCGCCTCACCTCCATATTGCACCTCGATATATCGCACTGCGATGTATCTGAGTACACTATATCGCACTGCGATATAAATGTCAAGAGTTTTTTCAGCTCGCACGCAAATTTTGCGGAAATATTCCTTCAGAACGGTTCGTACGAACTGAAAAAGCCCGATGCGTTTTTTGCATCGGGCTTGATGGATTTTATTTTACGTTTCCTTTTCGTAGCGCTCGTCTACACGGGCAAGAATCTTGTACAGCAGCTTGTACAGAGTCTCGGTTTCTTCCCTGCTCAGCTCCGTATGCTGTGCAATGGCGCAAGGCATAGCCATGGCTTCTTCACGCAGTGCAGCACCGCTTTCGGTGACTGCCACCAGCAGGTTGCGCTCATCCTTACGGGAACGGGTACGAGTAATATACCCCTTGTTTTCCAGTTTCTTCAGCAGAGGAGTCAGCGTACCGGAGTCCAGATACAGTCTGTCACCCAGAGATTTTACAGTCAGTTCCTTTTCTTCCCAAAGAGCCATCATGACCACATACTGGGTGTAAGTCAGGTCCATCTTGTCCAGATAGGGCTTATACTGCTTGATGACCTCTCTGGAGCACGCATACAGCGGAAAACAGAGTTGATTTTCAATTTTCAGTGCATCATAATTCTGTTCGTTCATATTTTTCTCCCAATCCTGCTTAGTCGTTACCATATAGTCGTCACCATTATAACAATCCAACATTGTGATGTCCATAGTCGAAATCTCAATTATGGACACTTTTGCATTTTTGTCCAAATATCGACAGATGCAGATTTTTCTTGCCAATCCCCATAATACAAGTTAAAATAAAGTGTTAAACAGAAAATTTCTCCCATAGAGGTGACAATATATGGTTCAATACAACGCAGGACGCTGTCAGGTTGCCGTCATCGGCGCAGGCCACGCAGGCATCGAAGCCGCACTGGCTGCCGCTCGCATGGGCATGGACACCATCTGCTTTACCGTAAATATGGATGCCGTGGGCAATATGCCCTGTAACCCCGCTATCGGCGGCACCGGCAAGGGCCATCTGGTCCGTGAGCTGGACGCACTGGGTGGCGAAATGGCAAAGGCTGCTGACGAGGCCTGCATCCAGTACCGTATGCTCAACCGCGGCAAGGGTCCTGCGGTATACTCTCTGCGCGCGCAGGCTGACCGCAGAAAGTATCAGGAGGTCATGAAGTTCACCCTGGAAAATCAGGAAAACCTCCGTGTGAAGCAGGCGGAAGTGGTGGATATTCTCACAGAAGACGGCAAGGTCACAGGGGTTGTGACCCACACAGGTGCGACCTTTGCCTGTGATGCCGCCATTATCGCAACAGGCACTTACCTGAAGGGCCGCATCATCATCGGCGAAGTCCTCATCGATCAGGGTCCCGACGGTCTGGCTGCCGCAGGTCCTCTGGCAGAAACCTGCAAGAGACTGGGTCTGAATATGCGCCGCTTTAAGACAGGCACTCCTCCCAGAGTCAACGCACGCACCGTGGACTTTGACGAAATGGAAGTGCAGCCCGGCGATGTGGATATCGAGCCCTTCTCCTTTGAAAACGAAGAAGTTCGCTACAACGAGGCTGTGTGCTATCTGACCTATACCAATGAACGCACCCATCAGATTATTCAGGATAATCTGGACCGCAGCCCCATTTACACAGGTGTCATTGACGGCATCGGTCCTCGCTACTGCCCCTCCATCGAAACCAAGATTATGACCTTCCCCGACAAGGAACGTCATCAGCTGTTCGTGGAGCCCATGGGTCTGAACACCCAGGAGCTGTACATTCAGGGCTTCTCCTCCTCTCTGCCCGAACAGGTGCAGATTGAAATGATGCACACCATCCCCGGTCTGACCCGTGCAGAAATGACCCGTCCCGCTTACGCCATTGAATACGACTGCGTAGACCCCACCCAGCTGTATGCTACCATGGAAACCAAGGTCATCAGCGGTCTGTACGGTGCAGGTCAGTTCAACGGCTCCAGCGGCTATGAAGAAGCAGCGGTACAGGGCTTTGTGGCAGGTGTCAACGCCGCACTGAAGCTGCAGGGCAAGGAGCCTCTGATTCTCCGCCGCAGCGACGGCTACATTGGCACCCTCATCGACGATTTGGTGACCAAGGGTACCAACGAGCCCTACCGCATGATGACTTCCCGCTCCGAATACCGTCTGATTCACCGTCAGGACAACGCCGATGAACGCCTGTGCCACATCGGTCACAAGCTGGGTCTGGTATCCGACGAGCGTATGGCAGCGGTGGAAGCCAAGTACGAAGCTGTGAGAGCGGAAATCGACCGTCTGGAAAGCACCTACATCGCCCCCACCGAGGAGCTGTGCGCACTGCTGGAACAGCTGGGCACCACCGCACCCAAGAGCGGCGTATCTCTGGCAAACCTCATCCGCAGACCTCAGGTGAGCTACGGTGATTTGGCTGCATTCGACCCCAATCGTCCCCAGCTGAGCCGTGCCATCATCGACGAAGTGGGCATCTGCCTGCAGTATGAGGGCTACATCAAGCGCCAGATGAAGCAGGTGGAAGAATTCACCCGTATGGAGCTGCGCAAGCTCCCTGCAGGACTGGATTACGAAACCGTACCCGGTCTGCGACTGGAAGCTCGCCAGAAGCTCAACGAAATTCGCCCCGAAAACTTCGGTCAGGCAAGCCGTATCAGCGGTGTTTCCCCTGCGGACATCGCCGCACTGATGGTCTATCTGGAAAAGTAATATATAACACGCAAAAATCCCCTGTCCGTTTGGACAGGGGATTTCTTATTTACTTGTCGCCGATTGCCTTATACAGGAACAGCGCAATCTGACCGCGGGTACAGGTCTGGTCGGGACCAAACTTGTTGTTGCCGATGCCGCTTGTGATGCCTTGTTCCACTGCCCAAATAATGGGTGTGGTGTACCAAGCCTCATCGGGTACGTCCACGAACAAATTGATGCCGTCCACTTGAGGTCTGCCTGCTGCTGCGTACAGGAAGGTTACCACCTGAGCGCGTGTGCAGGGACTGTCGGGACTGAATGTGTTGGCAGATGTGCCGCCGGTAATGCCCTTTTCTACCGCCCAAAGCACAGCCTTGCAGTACCAATCGCTGTCCTTTACATCCTTGAAGGGGTTGCTATGGGACAGAGGCTCGGGTCTGCCGTTAGCCGCCCAAATAAAGGTCACGATTTGGGCTCTGGTGCAGGCACTTTCGGGAGAGAAGGTATTTGCACTTGTGCCGCCGGTAACATTATTCTGTACTGCCCACTGCACTGCGGTATAGTACCAGTCCGTTTCCTTTACATCCTTAAAGGGATTGGTAACGGGCGTAGGTGTGGGCGCAGGTGTAGGTGCAGGTGTTACTGCGGGAGCCACAGTGGGTGTGGGTGCTGCCGTGGGCTTCACGGTAGGTGCCACAGTGGGTGTGGGTTTCACAGTCGGTACTACATAATCGGGATCCGCTTCACCGCATACGGTACACTCGCCTTCCTTGTAGCTGTGTCCCTTAGCGGGAATCACGACCTGCTCAGCCAGAATTTCTCCGCAAACAGAACACATGATGCCGTCGCTCCGACCTGCCTCGGTGCAGCTTGCCGCATATCCTTCGAAGGGCACGGACTTGTGGTCGATACAGGTCTTGGCTTGGCAAATATCGCAGACAAAGTCCTTGTCATTGTCCCGATGCCCCAGCGCATCCGTCTTCAGATTTTTGCGGCTGAGCTCGATTTCACATACCTCGCAGTATGTGACCTGATCAAAGCTGCCCTTGTCGAGACAGGTAGACGCTACTATGTTTTCCTGCACATAGTCTCCGGGTTTGTGATCTCCCAGAGGAAGGGAGCGGCTTTCCGTAAAGCCACACTTTCTGCATACTCGTTCTTCAGTGCCTTTCGAAACGCAGTCGGAGGGTGTAGTCACTGTCCAACGGCCGAAGCTGTGTTCCAGAACCGTCAGCACCGTTTGTTTCTTCAGAATCTCTCCACATTCTCCGCAGTGCTGACCTTCGGTCAGACCCGTTTTTGTGCAGGTGGGCTCTACATGATGATCCACAACCACCCTGTGTCCCTTCGCGGAAATCACTTCCTGTTCCTCAATGATCGCATCACAGACAGAGCAGTGAGAGCCTTTTGTCAGGCCGCTTTCGGTACATGTGGGCGCTACTGCCTTGTCGGTCACCTTGGCATGACCCTTGGCCGGAATCACGGTCTGTTCGCTCAGCACTTCCCCACAAATGGAGCATTTTTGGCCATCGCTCAGACCTGCCTCGGTACAGGTGGCAGGATATCCCTTGATTGTTTCACTCTTATGTTCGGTGCAGAGCTTTGCACCGCAGTCATCACAGCGATAGTTTTGATCTTCGTCCCTATGACCCGTAGGAGCCTCCTTGCAGTAGGTACGGGACAGCTGCTTACTGCACACGGTACAGTAAACCACTGCATAATAGCCGCCGCTGTTTTGACAGTTGGGTACATCGTAATTTTCCTTTACGGGTTTCCCTTCGGTATGGGCAATCTTGGCAACAGAGCGTGTTTCCGTTTTTTCACACACGGAGCAGAGCCGTTCTTCCACGCCTGTTTCGGTACAGGTTGCCTCGTCAATCACAGTCCATTCGCCGAAGCTGTGCCCATTTGCAGGGATGGTTTCCTGCGGAGTCAGAGCCTCGCCGCATATCTCACAATGGGAGCCTGCGGTCAGGCCATCTTCGGTACAGGTAGGCGCAACCGCCTCATCATACACGGAGGTATGGCGGCCTTCGCCGAAATGCTTGGTGGCCGCAGTCAAACATGTATAGCTGTTATATCCCTTGACCGTCTTCCAATGGCCTTCGGAATTATCATAATAAATATCTGTCAGAGCTGTACAATAACCAAATCCCCCAATAATCTCGGTCAGCTCGGGAGAAAGGGTTACACAGCGCAAAGCCTTGCAGCTATCGAAGGTATATTCGGGGATGACCAAAATTTGATCGGACAGCTCAACACTTTCCAGGCTCCGGCAATTGCGGAACACAGATTCCCCAATTTCGGTTACGGAGTCGGGCAGGGAAATCTCTTTCAGACTATCACAGGAGCTGAAGGCCCAAGCGCCGATTTTCTCCAGAGAGTCAGGCAGCGCAACATGGGTAACAGCGTCAAAGTTGCTAAACACGTTTTCCGGCAGAGCCGTGATGCCACGCTCCACAGTAATCTCTGTGGGTACTGCGGCATAGCCCGCCCAAGGCAGCTTTCCGTTGGAATCGGCTTCCACAGCTCCGTTGCCATAGACCACAAGCTGCTTTGCCACTGTATCCAGATACCAATATGCATGGGGACCGCAGCTGCCGCAGGGCATACTATAGACAAACTCCGCATCCAGCAGGGACTCATTGCCCTCACCCAGTGCGATTTTCGTCCAAAGTCCGTCAGCGCCGCCGTAATGGACCGTCTGCAGAGAATCACAGCCGATAAAGGCATTATCTCCCACAAGAGAAAGCGAGTAGGGGATGGTAACCGTTTCAAGACCGCTGTATCCGCTGAAGGCACCGTGTTCGATGGCAGTGACCCCTTCTTCTATGATGATGGAGGTAATTTCCGTGCGGCTGTCATACCACTTGGGGTTTACATCCGCAAAATCGGGAACAACACCGCTGCCCGCTATGGTCAGCTGCTTGTTTTCCGTATCAAAGGTCCAGGTGATCTCTCCGCAGGTATCGGAGTAGATACCAAAGATCATGTCAGCTGCTTCCAGAGGCTCATTGCCGTCTTGAATCGTCACAGTTGCCCATTGCTCTTCGCTGCCGAAGTAGTATACCTCCGCCAGTGCATCGCAGCCCAGAAAAACATTTTCGTAAATGGGCCGCAGATCGCAAAGGATCGACACCTTCTCCAGACCTACACAGTAAGCAAAGGCGGATTTTGAAACATCCTCCAAAGATTTGGGCAGTACAATTTCCTTCAGGTTCTTACAGTCGGTAAAGGCCCCTTCTTCAATGTGCTCCAACCCTTCCGGCAGCTGAACATCGGTCAGTGCATAGCAGTCATAAAAGGCGCTGTTGCCGATTCTCACCAAATCCTTGGGCAAGTTGCAATGGGTCAGGCTTCCGCAGCGTCTGAACGCGTAATTTTTAATGACGGTCACCGTATCGGGAAGCTCAACGGTCACCAGCGCGGTACAATCCTCAAATGCATTCTGTCCGATGGTTTTGATTCCGTCCTCAACCGTAACCTTGGTCAGCTCGGTACATTTCTGGAATGTACCCCAGTCGACTTCCTTGATTGTGCCGGGCAGCACAATTTCCTTCAGGCCTGCGCCTGTAAAGGCATAAATGCCCAGCTCTGTCAGGCTGTCGGGGAGAATGATATAGGACAGGGCGCTGCAGTCCTCAAACGCCCGAACACCGATGATTCTCACAGAATCGGGAATCGCAACGGAGCTCAGCTTGGTGCAGCCTTCAAATGCATAGCGGTTGATTTCCTCCACACCATCGGGAATATCCATGCTCACCAGCTCACGGCATCTACGGAAGGCATATTCACCGATTTCCAGAATCGTAGAGGGAAGATCTGCACCGGTCATGGTCTGGTAAGCAAAGGCATACTTACCAATAGAGGTAACGCCTTCTTCCACCACCACATACTTCAGTGCATATGGATAGCTTCCGTTCACTCTCATGCCGGTCCATTCATACCAGGGAGCGTCGGTGTCCGATTCGAAGTCCATCATTCTGCCGCTGCCGCGAATGGTCAAAGTGCCATTGGCATCCAGTTCCCATGTCAGGTTATCGCCGCATTCACCGGAGGCAACAATGTTGCCCTCCTGCAGCTGTCCGCAGCCGCTGCAGACCCCATCCACATAGCTATGCTTACGGGTGGGCGGAATGGCTTCGCTATAGGTATGGCTGCTGTCGTTTTGGCAGACATAGGTCTTTTCACCGCTTTCCCCACAGGTGGGCTGCTTGGTGACGGTGCCTACATATCGATGTCCCAGCGCCGCAACAGGGGTTCGGCTCTCCAGCTCAGCTCCGCAGACGGAACAGGTGCTGCCCTCGGAGAAGCCCGGCTCGGTGCAGGTAGGCGCGGTGCCGCCCATGGAAACAGCTGTATGCCGCCCCGTAGGAGGAATCATCTCCTGATAGCTATGGCTGCTGTCATGTTTGCACACATACTGTGCAATACCCTGGGTGCCGCAGCTTGCTGCCTCCAGCACGATATACTCATAATCATGTCCTGTGGCGGGAATGGGATTGCGGGCAACCACAATGGCACCGCAGGATGCGCAGACCTTGCCCTCTGTCAGACCGGACTCGGTGCAGGTGGGGGCAATCTTTGCTTGCGTGACGGGATTATGATTCCCCAAAGAACAGCCGGGGTTCTTAGAATTATAGTGAATGGTAACACCGGCAATGTCACCCTTGCCGCCCTGCCAGTTCAAGCCATACCAGTCCTCTTCACTGCCGCCGTAGTAAATATCGGTAAGCGCATGCGTAGCATAAAACGCATTCATACCTACAGAAAACACGCTTTCGGGAATATAGACCCATTCCAAGGCCTTGTTATAGGAAAAGGTAGATTTCTGAATTTCCTGCACACCCTCAGGAATGCTGATGGAGGTGATGTTGGAGCAGCGGGCGAAAGCCTGCTCTCCGATTTCGGTAACTGTAGTGGGAATGGTGACCCCTGTGAGATTGTCACAGTAGCCGAAGGCTCCATATCCGATGGAGGTCAGCCCCTCGGGAAGATAGATGCTTTTCAAGCCTTCACATTCATAAAACGCGAATTTCCCAATGGTCTTCACACCCTCGGGAACGTTCACAGAAGTAATCTTTTTTGCGCCGTAAAGGAAATACGGTCCGATTTCCGTCAGACCGGAGGGCAGCTGAAAGTTTGTGAGCGCAGGACAGCTGGAAAACGCAGATTCTCCAATCACAGTCAAGGACTCCGGCAGAGAGAGTCGAACCAGATTCTCGCAGCCGCTAAAGGCACTGTCCCCCAAGCGCGTCACACCCTCCGGAACCGTCACACTGGTCAGATAGTCAAAATCGGCAAAAGCCCCGGCACCAATGTAGGTGATGCCCGCGCCCAACTCAACCCCACGCAAGGTATCTCGATAGGTGTACCACGGGGGAACTTTGCTGCCGCTATAATCATACATCTCCCCGGAGCCGCTAATGGTCAAAATACCATTGGAAAAGCTCCACTTCAGCTGCGCACCGCAGCTGCCGCTTAGGGGATGATATTCGTCCGGCAAATCCTCAACTCTCGCCGCCAGTGCCGAAGTGGGCAGCAGGCTGCACAGCATAACCATTGCCAGTATTAAGCTTAAAATCCGTTTTTTCATGGCATTCTCTCCTAAAAAATCACGGTCTCAAAAAGACGATTTGGGTAATTTTACCACATTAAGCCAACATTTTCAACACCATCCGTACCCGCATCCCCACAAAACCCACCATTACACGCCCGAGGACAGCCCTTGCAGCAGCCCTGCAAATTCAGACCGATACGCATCATCAAGGTGCGAGCTGAAATTGTAAACATTCCTTGAACCCCGTTGACACACATACGCATCTATGCTACGATACAACTGTACTAAGCAAGTTAGTACAGTTGATACACAAGGAGGGTCATCATGATAGCACTCAACTATAGGGATCCTCGTCCCATTTACGAACAAGTGAAGTTCGGGCTGCGCCGTCTGATCATGACGGGGGTGCTTGTCCCGAATGATAAAATGCCCAGCGTGCGAGAGCTGTCCGCACAGCTGGCTATCAACCCCAATACCGTACAGCGTGCCTACCGTGAGCTGGAAGCGGAGGGCTATATCTACTCGGTCCCCGGCAAGGGCAGCTTCGTGGCTGCCGACTGCAAGCCCGACACCGAGCGCATCAACGCCCTGCTGAAGCAGCTGGATGAGGCCGCGGCAGAGCTGTACTATTTGGGCATCAGCAAAGAAGATTTGATTCTGCGCATCAAGGAAGGAGGTAGCCTCACATGATTGAAGTGAAAGGCATCACCAAGCGCTTCGGTGACTTCACCGCTCTGGATGAGCTGACTCTCACAGTGCCCACCGGCTCTGTTTATGGTCTGGTAGGCCCTAACGGCAGCGGCAAAAGCACGATTATCCGCCATATCACAGGCATTTACCGCCCCAACAGCGGGGAAATTCTCATTGACGGCGAGCCCGTTTACGAAAATCCCGCGGTCAAGGCTCGCATCGCCTATATTCCCGACGATGTATTCTACTTCAACAACGCATCCATGAAGGATATGGCAAAGTTCTACAAGGGCATTTACCCCAACTTCAGCATGGACCGCTTCAACGCCCTGCTGGAAATCTTCCCTCTGGACCCCAAGCGCCCCATCCGCCGCTTCTCCAAGGGTATGCAGAAGCAGGCAGCCTTCGTGCTGTGCATGGCCATGCAGCCCGATATCATGGTGCTGGACGAACCCATCGACGGTCTTGACCCCGTCATGCGCCGTCAGGTATGGAGCCTGCTCATGTCCGACATTGCCGAGCGCGGTACTACCGTACTGGTCAGCTCCCACAACCTCCGCGAGCTGGAGGACGTATGCGACCATGTGGGTATTCTGGACCACGGAAAGCTGCTGCTGGAGCGCAGTCTCAGCGAAATGCAGGAAAACATCTGCAAGATTCTCATTGCCCTGCCCGATGGCGTGGAACTGCCCGAAGGTGCGGACATTCTCCACAAGAGCGCAACAGGCAAGCTGCTGACCCTCATTGTCCGCGGCAAGCAGGCTGAGCTGACTGAATTTTTCGGCAAGGCGCAGCCCCTGTTTATGGATGCCGTACCTCTGACACTGGAAGAAATCTTCATTTACGAACTGGGAGGTGTAGACTATGAAGTCAAGAACATCATTGTTTAACCGCACCATCATCGTGAACCTGCTGCAACGGTACTGGGTAGGCTTCGCGGCATACCTGTGCATTCTGGGTGCCATCACCGTGCTGCCCCTCATCAATGCACTGCAGGCAACCCATTGGAACGCAAGCAACGTCCCCTATTACGCATCCCTACTGGAAGTCATGCAGGCTTTGAACAGCGTGCTGGTGGTGAACTTCGCCACCGTGGCTGTGGCATCCACCCTGTTGTTCAGCTACTTATATAATGCACGACACACAGGTATGATGGCTTCCCTGCCCATTAAGCGCGAGACCATGTACTTCTCCGTCAGCGCCGCTGTGGTAGGCGGTCTGACCCTGTGCAACCTCGTGGTAGCACTGGCGATGCTGCTGGTGGAACTGATTTACGGTCAGGTGCATTTGGGTGCCATCGCCATGCTGGTAGGCATTTCCATTCTGATTATCATCGCTTTCTTCGGCATGGCAGCCTTCTGCTGTATGCTCACGGGCAACATCTTCGCAGGCCCTGCGGTGTATATCATCTTCAACTTCCTTACCGTTGGTGCGGAAACGCTGGTACAGGAGCTGCTGCGCAAGATCGTCTTCGGTATGCCCAACGGCATGAACATCAGAACCCTGTTCCTCTCCCCCGTTTTGCAGCTGGGCAACAACCTGAACTTCTACTACGAACGCATCAACAACGAAGCGGGCAAGTGGGTGGACTACACCTGGAAGATGGAAGGTCTGGATTGGCTGGCAATTTACACCATTGCAGGTCTGGTATTCCTGTGGCTGGGTATGCTGCTGTACAAAAACCGCCGCATGGAAACCGCAGGGGACACCATCTCCATCGAAATCCTCAAGCCCGTATTCCGCATCTGCTGCATGGTGGGCGCAGGTCTGCTGTTCACCGCGTTTATCCACGAGCTGCTGTACCAAATCACCCCCAGAACCTGGATGGCTGCGGCGTATATCGCCGTGCTGCTCATCATCGGCGGCACATTGGGCTACTTCATCTCCAAGATGCTCATTGAAAAGACTGTCCGCGTATTCCGCACAGGCTGGAAGACTGTGGGCATTTACGCAGTATGCGTCATCGTCCTTATAAGCTGCATCGAAACAGACCTGTTCGGCTATGAAAAGAAGGTCCCCTCCCTCTTTGATATCAAGTCCGTGACCCTCAACACCTTCGATGGTCACACCATGACTTTCGACGAGGAAGAAAACATTCATGCGGTGTGGCTGCTGCACAGTGATATTATCCTCCACAAGGACTTCCACGAAATGGAAAACGGCACCATGGAGGTCATTGAGTACATCGGTCGTTTCGAAGAACCCTCCGCAAACTTCAGCAGACGTATGCTGAACATTTCCTACGATTTGGGCGACGGTAAGACCTTGAACCGCCGCTACATGGTGGCATACGGTCCCGACGAGATTCGTGACATGCGCTCCGACATCCGCAAGCTGGAAGCCCTCATGAACACCGAGGAAGGCATTGCCGAACGTCTGATTGTGGACTCCCCCGTGACCATCAACAACGTCAGTCACGGCTGGATTGAATACGCGGACAAGGAGACCTTTGAGCGCTTCCACTTCAGCGACCTTGCTCCCAGTGACATGGTATACCTGTACAACGAATGCATCCTCCCCGACATTGCCGACGGCACTCTGGGTGTCATCGACATCATCGAGGACGAGGACTACGCCAAGAGCAAGTACAACTGCACCATCGGTCTGGACCTGATGGAACGCACCACAGAAACCGAATATGGCGGTATCAGCTACACAAACCACCGTTCCATCACCGTATATCCCACCTTGGACGCACACCGCACCATGGCATTCCTGAAGGAATACGGCATCGAGCCCGCAACGGTCTATGACGCCGCTGTGGCAGAGGGCTATGTGTACGACGATCTGGGTCGCTACCGCCCCGGTGACGAGGAAGCCTTTGACTTCTACGAAAAGACTCTGCAGGATATGGGCATCGAGCCCACCGTGGAAGCCCATACCGTCCCCTCCTCCGCATCCATCGGCATCATCGGCGGCGCAGACGGTCCTACGGAAATCATCGTGACAAAATAATATTTTGTAATAAGCGGTTAAACCGTTTATATAACCTCTTATCTCTATCCATCTCTCTATGAATCCCATCCGTGACTCTCACACGGGTGGGATTTTCAGCTCGTAAGGGACTGTGGGGACGGTTATCTGCCCATCGGTCACGGCAGGACCAAGGCCCTGCCCTACAATAAAAATCTAACTTTTTTTTCATTTGTTCACCCTTTCGCCATAATTATATGGTATTATACAGTGGAATTGATATCTACACTCCCAAACGGAGGTTTCCATATGTACGAAAATCGCGACCCCGAAAATCGCAGCGACAGCACCTATCGCTATGTACGGCCCGAATCCACGGAAATGCTGTACCGTGATGCCGCCATCGAACCCTGCGGCGATGCGGCACGTATGCCTCGGTACTACGAGCCCCCCGCTCCTCCCGAGCCCGATGTACAGGCACCCCCTTCCGCTCATCCCGATGAGGAAGTGACCCCCAGAGTCATGCGGAAGTTCTGGGCAAAGGTCATCACCATGTGTACTGTCTGCGCACTGCTGGGCGGTCTGGTGGGTGGCGGCATCACCGCAATGGTCATTCACAACGACCACGCCGACCTGTCCAGCCCAACCATTGCGTCCTCCCCTTCTCCCACAGAAGGAGACACCGGCAATGTGGTGGCAGCCACCCCCATCCCCACCAACGGCATGACGCCCTCCCAGATTTATGCCAATGCCTGTGAGGAAGTGGTAGGCGTTACCACAGAAGTTACTTATCACAATATGTTCGGCATGACCGTTTCCCAGCCCGTCAGCGGCACGGGGTTCTTCATCTCCGACAATGGCTACGTCCTCACCAACTACCATGTGGTGGAATACGCCGCCATGTATAACCAGGCTGCAAAGGTCATCACCCACGACGGCAACCGCTACGAGGGGCTCATCGTTGGGTATGACGCAGAAAACGACATTGCTGTGCTGCAGGTAAACGCCACAGGTCTGGATTATGCCTCTCTGGGCAACTCCGACAGCATCCGCGTTGGCGATGCTGTGTACGCCGTGGGCAACCCTCTGGGTGAGCTGCAGTTTTCCATGACCACAGGCTCCGTCAGTGCCACGGACCGTCTCATCACCACCGAGGACGGCACCCCTGCCATCAACATGTTCCAAATCGACGCAGCGGTCAACAGCGGCAACTCCGGTGGTCCTGTGTATGACAAGGCAGGTCAGGTAGTGGGCGTGGTCACCGCCAAGTATTCCAAGGCGGGCATTGAGGGTCTGGGCTTTGCCATTCCCATTAACGAGGCCATGTCCATCGCCAACGACCTGATTACCACAGGCTATGTCACAGGCAAGGCCAAGCTGGGCGTAGATGCCCAGACCATGTCCGCCCGCGCTGCCATGTACTACAACTCTGTAGAGGGCGCATACATTCGCTTCATCGCTCCCGAATCCTGTGCGGAAACCGCTGGCCTGCTGCCCGGGGACGTAATCTACCGCTTTGGGGCTCTGGAAGTTCTCAGCCGCGAAGACCTGCAGGCTGCCGTCCGCAGCTACCACGCAGGTGACACAGTGGAAATGGCGGTCTTCCGTGACGGCGACCACCTGACCATCATGGTCACGCTGGACGAGGACACCCCCAATATGAACAACACAGACTACGGAAACTTCACAGGAAGCTTCTGATATATTATAAGCCTCTCCATTTCAGGAGAGGCTTTTTATTGTAATTCCCACACCTTCATTGTAAAATGAATCATATACAACCCAATTCGGAGGTACACCATGGAAATCAAGAACCTTTTGACATACTTCCCCCTCACCGATGCCCACATGGCGCATATCCGCAGCCTGTGTCCCAACATTACCATCAACGCCGTTTGCTGGCCCAATCTGACACAAGAGGATGTAGCTGCTGCCGATGTCATCTTCGGCAACATCCCTCCTGAAATGACCGACAACGCCCCCAATCTGAAGTGGCTGCATCTTTCCAGCGCAGGCACCGACGGCTATATGCATCTGATTGACCGCGGCATCGTACTCACCAACAGCACAGGGGCATACAATGATTCCATTGCAGAGTTCATGCTGGCTTTCACAAGCGCACTGTGCATCGGGCTGCAGGGCTATGTCCGCCATCAGCAGCAGGGCATTTGGAAGCGCATCGGCTGGTCAAAGACCATCATGGGCTCCACCGTGGTAATTCTGGGCTGCGGCGGTATCGGCACCGCCTACGCCAAGCGCATGCACGATTTGGGTGCCTATGTCATCGGGGTACGCCGCAACCCCACCACCGTCCTCCCCGAAGGCGTAGACGAAATGGTGACCATGGAAGAAGCGGATGCAGTGCTGCCCCGTGCAGATATCGTAGCCATGATTATGCCCAACACCCCCGAAACCGTGAACTTCATGGATGCCCGCCGTATCGGTCTGCTGAAGGACGGCGCACTGCTCATTAACTGCGGCCGCGGCAACGCACTGGACCACGAAGCGCTGTACGAAGCGCTGTGCAGCGGCAAGCTGGACGGTGCCGCCATGGACGTGGCCTACCAAGAGCCTCTGCCTGCCGATGACAAGCTGTGGTCCGCTCCCAATCTGCTCATTACCCCTCACGTAGCAGGTGGCTGGAGACCCGGCGGAGACAGCTCTCCCCACATGGCAAAGACCGTCGCGGAGGTATTTTTGAAGAATCTGACCGCCTATGTCAGCGACCAAGCCATGCCCAACGCAGTCAACCCCAAAACGGGCTATATAAACACCCGAAGATAAGCAATATTTTTCGTAATTTCTACCAAATCTCTTGCAAAATATTTTACTAATGATATAATACAGTTTTGGTAAAACAAGATTACATACGGGCATTGCCCGACAAATATTAGGAGGAATCCAACCATGACATACGAGATCGATATCGCAGGCCTTAAGCGCCAGCTGCCCCTGTGCCCCCTGAACGACGAACTGTCCATCGGTGCATTCGTTATTTTCGGTGACGTAGAGCTGACCGTACACTGCGCAGCAGAACTGCTGAAGATCGCTCCCGATTATGATTACATCATCGCTCCCGAAGCTAAGGCCATCCCTCTGGCATACGAAATGGCTCGTCAGAGCGGCGAAAACCGTTACTTCGTAGCTCGCAAGAAGGCTAAGGCTTACATGCAGGGCGTATTCTCCGTGGAAGTCCAGTCCATCACCACTGCAGGTACCCAGACTCTGGTCATCGACGAAGCAGACGCAGCTGCTATCCGCGGCAAGCGCGTCATCATCCTGGACGACGTCATCTCCACCGGTGAATCCCTGCGCGCAATGGAAGTGCTGTGCGAAAAGGCAGGCGCAGAAGTTGTTGGCAAGATGGCTGTTCTGGCAGAAGGCGACGCAGCAAAGCGCGAAGACATCATCGTACTGGCTCCCCTGCCCCTGTTCACCGCTGACGGCACCCCCATCGATGCCTAAGATTCCCGACCGCGAGGCCTACATGGCCGAGGCACTGGTGCTGGCTCATGAAGCCGCTGCTGCGGGAGAAGTCCCCGTTGGCTGCGTCATCACAAATGCCGATGGCATCATCATCGGCAAAGGCCGCAACCGCCGTGAGGAAACCAAGGATGCCTGCGCTCACGCAGAGCTGCTGGCAATCCAAGAAGCCTGCAAGTCTCTGAACGACTGGCGACTGGAGGGCTGCGCACTGTATGTGACACTGGAGCCCTGCCCCATGTGTGCGGGCGCCATCATCAACTCCCGTATCCCCACCATTGTGTATGGGGCGAAGGAGGAGCTCAGCGGTTCCTGCGGCAGTGTGCTGAACCTGTTTGAGGAGCGGTATCCCCATAAGCCTGCCATTTACGGCGGCGTAAAAAAGGACGAATGCGCGGAAGTCCTCCGCAGCTTCTTCCAAAAGGTAAGAGAGAAATGAGAAAAGACGGCGAGTAAAACCTTCGCCGTCTTTTTATTTTCAAATCCCCGCACATTTTATAGGCACCATACGTTAAACATAGTGAAAGGAGGGATTCTCATGGTGTTCGATTTGGAAGATCAATACGACAAATTATACCGCTACTGCTATTTCAAGCTCCGCCATGGGGAAACCGCCGAGGACATTACCCAGGAGGCTTTCCTGCGCTACTGGGAACGATATCACCCGCTCCCTACCAAGGAGGCAACGAAAACCCTGTATACCATCGCCCGCAATCTCTGCATTGACCAAGCCCGCAAACAGGAAACCATGCCTCTGGATGAGCAGCTGACCGCCCCACCCCAAGAGGACAAGCTGCTGCACCGCCTATCCGTACAAAACGCCCTGCAAAGACTGAGCATGGAAGAACGGGAGCTGCTGCTTTTGCGCTATGTGAACCAAGTCCCAATTGCGACCATCGCCGCATTGCTGAATATCTCCCGCTTTGCGGTCTACCGCAAAACCCTGTCCGCTGCCAAGCACTTCCGCAGAGAATTGAGAAAGGAAGATCTGTATGACGAATTGGAAAAGTGAATTACAGCAAGGCTTCGCCCCACCCACGCCCACAAAGAAACGCGCTTTTCTGCGGCAATTTTCCGTCTCAAGCATGAGCTTTACAGATGTTCTTTATTCCCAATTGGGCTATATCCAAAAGTGGGTGTGGATTTTGTCTGCTGTGATTTATACTGCCGCAATCCTGATGCTGTACACGCGGTCCCCCTATCTGCTGCAAATGTTATCTGCCTGCACCCCCCTGCTGGCACTGACCATCGTAGCCGAAAGCAGCCGCTCGGTGTGCTGCGGCATGGCAGAGCTGGAACTGTCCACACGATTTTCCCTGAAAACAGTGGTCCTTGCCAGACTGATTCCCTTAGGCTGCGTTCATCCGATGCTGATTTTGCTGCTGGCTATGGGCTTGGGCAAGAGTCTCCACAGTCCCCTTGCCGCAATCGTCTATACGTCTGCTCCATTTCTGCTGACCGCCTTTTGGGGTCTTACCATCACCCGCAAATACCGCAGCCATGAAGCACTGTATGCCTGCGTGGGCATCGCCTTCGCCGTCAGCCTGCTGACCCTGCTTTCCCATGGGCTGTTCTCCGTTTTGTACGAGGCACGTCATCTGATTTGGTGGGTCTTGGCTGTAACAGCACTGACCATCGGTACGGGAAAGCTCTTTCGCACCATTCTATTTGAAACGGAGGAATTGGCATGGAACTAATCATCGACCGCGTTTCCAAGCACTATAAAAATCGCATCGCCGTGGACTGTGTTTCCGCAAAGCTGCACCAAGGGGTGTATGGACTGTTGGGCGCCAACGGCGCAGGGAAAACCACCCTCATGCGAATGCTGACAGGCATCCTCACCCCCACAAACGGAACCATTACCTTTGACGGCATGGATGTGAGCACCGAAGACTATCGCGGAATTTTGGGCTATCTGCCCCAAGACTTTGGGTATTACCCCGAATTCACCGCCTTAGATTTCCTGCTGTATCTGGCAGCACTGAAGGGCATTCCCAAGCACACCGCAAAACGCCGCGCCATGGAGCTGCTGGAGCAGGTATCCTTGCAGGATGTAAGCCGCAGGAAAATCAAAACCTTTTCCGGCGGTATGAAGCAGCGGTTGGGCATTGCACAGGCTCTGCTAAACGACCCCAAGCTGCTGATTCTGGACGAGCCAACCGCAGGACTTGACCCCAAGGAGCGGGTACGGTTCCGCAATCTGATCGAACAGCTGGGAAAACACAGCATTGTATTGCTGTCTACTCACATCGTGTCCGACGTGGAACACATCGCCGACGAAATTTTGCTGATGAAGGACGGTCAGCTGATTTTTGAAGGCCCTTGGACGGAGGAAAACGGTGACTTGGAAGCCTTTTACCTATCTCAATTCGAGGAGGAAGCCCATGGATAATTTTGCCACTCTTTACCGCTATGAGCTAAAAAAGCTGTTTCAAAAGAAAATCCTTTGGGTCACACTCGTTGTTTGTTTCCTTGCCATCATATTTTCTCTGCTGTTTCCTCTGGTGGGCAGCTACTATGTGGACGGCGTTTTGATTGATTCCAACTACAATATGTATCTGACCGACCAAGGCTACCGCAAAGCCTTGAGCGGTCGTCCCATCGATGGGGCACTGCTGGAAGAGACCATAGAGGCATACCGCCGTGTCCCCATGGACAGATCTCCCTATTCTCTGACCGAGGAATACCAAACCTATGCTCGTCCGTACAGCGAAATTTTCAATCTGGTTCGCGCATGGACAGGTCTTGATCCCGCCTCCGCAGCACAGTGGTCTCCCAACGAGGAAGCCCTCTATACCGCCATGGAACAAACCATGCACACCCATTGGGATAACAACTACCTCGCTGACTCCGAGATTGCATATTGGGAAAAGCAGCTCAACACCCTGCAAACACCCTTCGTCTACCAATATCACGACGGATATATGACCATTTTGGAGGTGTTTCTGACAGTGGGCTTCATGATGCTGCTGTACACCGCCATAGCCCTTGCAAATGTATTTCCCGATGAGCACACGCGGCGTACCGATCAGCTGGTGCTGTCTTCCCCCATGGGGCGGAAGCGCATTTATTGGGTGAAGCTGGCAGCGGGCATCACCGTGGGAGTAATGGGCGCCCTGCTCATGACCCTGCTCACATGGTCGATTTCCTTGTATGTTTACGGAACGGAGGGCTATGACGCACCGATTCAGCTGTTTTACAGCACCTATGCCGGCAATCTTACATTAGGTCAGACCTGTCTGATCGCATACGGATGTCTGACAGTCACCGCAGTGCTGACAAGTGTTCTGGTCATGTTCCTGTCCGAGCTGCTGCACAGCGGCATTGCCGCCCTGTCGATCACTACCGCAATGATCGTTGCAAGTGCATTGGTGCAGGTGCCCCCGCAGTATCGGCTCCTCGGGCAGCTGTGGGATTACTTGCCCACGAGCTTTTTGGCCATGTGGAACGTCTTCGACCATCGATTGATTTCCCTGTTGGGAATCCATTTCACCTCCTATGAAATCGTTCCCGTGATTTATATCGCCGCAGCGGTTGGGCTGTCCGTTCTCGGAAAAACGCTTTATACCCGCTATCAGGTAACCGGACGATGAAACAGGCGAACACAATTCGCCCCTACATTTCCAATATAAAAAATCCATGACCGTTTTGGTCATGGATTTTTCATTGCCTCTGGCTGCATGGCTTCCAAATTTGCCTTACCAAAGAGGGTGTATTTTTCTTTTGCCGCATCCTTTGTGGGGAAGAGCTCCACTCCCACCCAAGGCTTCAGCATAGCTCTCCAATTGGGCGCATCTTCCACGAAGGCTCTCCCGCTCTCTGCCACAAGAAAGAACTCCCCTGCGGCATCCATATAGTAAACCGGCAGCTCTCCATCAAAGCAGCTGCCCACAGAGACAAAATACCCGCCTCTGCTGTCGGTAGCGAAGATATCCAGCCGTGGGACTGCATAGAAATCTACAACGGGGATACAGTCATCAAAAATGAAGTGGATGTCATATTCCTCGGCAAATTTTCGATACAGCTCGTTGTTCTCCCGCACAGACATGGAATAGATCGTGGTACCTGTCTCAATGATCTCTGCCTTACGGACGATGATCGCCATATTGTCGGGAATTTCCGTTCTGTCCAAATAGAGCTTCTCCATAACACGACCTTCTCAATGCTTTTTCTCCATTGTAGCACTGCCCTGTTTCGGATACAAGCCATAAGCCCTCGGCAAATGCCGAGGGCTTTGTGTATTATCCAAGGAGCAGCTTATCGTCCGCTTCGGAGCTGCCGCTTGCCTGGCTGAACAGGTTCAGCAGCTGTTCCACGGTCAGCTTCTTCTTTTCTTCGCCGCTGACATCGACGACCACGTGACCGTCGTACATCATAATCAGGCGGTTGCCGTAGGTAATGGCATCGCGCATATTATGGGTAATCATAATAGTAGTCAGCTTGTTTTCTTCAACGATGCGCTGGGTGGTTTCCAGAACCTTTGCTGCGGTCTTGGGGTCAAGCGCTGCGGTGTGTTCGTCCAGCAGCAACAGCTTGGGCTTCTGGAGGGGTGCCATGAGCAGGGTCAGTGCCTGACGCTGACCGCCCGACAGCAGACCAACCTTTGCGGTCATGCGGTCTTCCAGACCCAGACCCAAAGTTGCCAGCTGCTTCTTGTATTCCTCACGCTCTGCGTTGGCAATGCCGATACGCAGACCGCGCTTCTTGCCGCGACGAGCTGCCAGAGCCAGATTTTCCTCAATCTGCATATTGGCAGCGGTGCCCATCATGGGGTCCTGGAACACACGGCCGATGAACTTTGCGCGCTTGTGTTCGGGCAAATGGGTAACGTCCACACCGTCAATGGTGATGGAGCCAAAGTCCACATTGTATGCGCCTGTGATGGCGTTGAGCATGGTGGACTTGCCTGCGCCGTTGCCGCCGATAACGGTAACAAATTCGCCGTCGGCTACGGACAGGTTCAGATTCTTCAGAGCACGCTTTTCGTTGACCGTGCCTGCATTAAAGGTCTTGTAAACATTCTTAATTTCAAGCATGGTCGGCTGCCTCCTGTTCTGCGATCATTTCGGGGGTAATTTTGGGGTGAGAGAGCTTGCCCTTCCAATAAGGCACAGTCAGGAAGATGGCTACGATTACAGCGGTGATGAGCTTCAGGTAGTTGGTGTCGATACGCAGCAGGGTAATAACTGCCTGTACAACCAGATAGTAAATGATAGCGCCGATAGAAACAGAGAACAGCTTCAGACCGAAGTTGATGAAAATCTTGCCGAAGATTACTTCGCCGATGATGATGGCTGCCAGACCGATGACGATGGCACCGCGGCCCATGTTGATATCGGCATAGGACTGGAACTGGCTCAGCAGCGCGCCGCTGAGGGCAACCAGACCGTTGGAAATCATGAGCCCCAGCACAACATTGAAGTTGGTGTTGATGCCCTGTGCGCGAGCCATGTGCTGGTTAGCGCCTGTTGCACGGATGGAGGAGCCCAGCTCGGTACCGAAGAACCAGTACAGAATGCCCACAACCACAACGGTGAACAGACCAACCACCAGAATGGGGTGCTGCCAAATGGGACGGAGCCCTGCGCCAACGTCCTGCAGGTAACGGAGAGACACGAACACATCAAAGTTATTGATATTGATGTACTGGTTTGCCTTCATGCCCATAATGGCAAGGTTCACGGACCACAGACCCAGCTGGGTGAGAATACCTGCCAGAATCGCGGGGATGCCGCAGAAGGTATGGAAGAAGCCTGTGACAAAGCCCGTACCCATGCCCACAACGAAAGCCGCCAGCATAGCAACCGCAGGATTGAAGCCTGCCAGAATCAGCATAACGCACACTGCGCCGCCTGTGCAGAAACTGCCGTCAACGGTCAAGTCCGCTACGTCCAGCACACGGTATGTAATGTATAGGCCGATGGCCATAATGCCCCAGATAAGTCCCTGTGCCACAGCACCGGGGAGAGCGTTGATGAAACTCGCCATAATTAAATATCCTTCCTCAAAAAAGCGAGAGAGGAGAGCCCTCTCTCGCGTGTGTTATTTTGTTTGGTATCAGCCGATTGCTTCGTAGCCTGCGGGGGGAGTCAGACCCAGTGCTTCACAGTTGACTGCGTTGTACTTGGGGGTGACGTTAGCTGCGTAGCCGATTTCCATTTCGGAAACGTTTGCTTCGCCCTTCAGAATCTTCACAGCCATTTCGCCGGTTGCAACGCCCAGGTCGTAGTAGCTGATGGACAGGGTAGCTACGCCGCAGCCCTTGCAGATGCCTTCTTCACCGGTGAATACGGGAAGCTTGCCGTGGCAGATGCCGTCGATGATGCCTGCGTTGGAAGCAGCGGTGTTATCGGTGGGAACGTACAGTACGTCGTTGTTATCGGCAGCCTGCTGGCAGACAGCCTGAATGTCGTTGGAGTCGGTGAAGGGGTACAGAGTGCAGCTCAGACCCTTAGCTTCCAGCAGCTTGGAGACTTCGTCTACCTGGTACTGGGAGTTTGCTTCTGCGGAGCAGTACAGCAGACCAACGGTCTTGGCATCGGGACACCATTCAACGATCATGTTTGCCTGTTCGCTGAGGGGAGCCAGGTCGGAGGTGCCGGATACGTTGGTGCCGACCAGACCGCTGAAGTTATCGATGCCCAGCGCCACGCCGTATTCGGTAACGGAGGTGCCCAGTACGGGGATGGTGCCGGTTGCTACGGAAGCAGCCTGCAGAGCGGGAGTTGCGTTTGCCATAATCAGGTCAACGTTTGCGGAAACAAAGCCATTGACGATGGTGTTGCAGGTGTTGGAGTCGCCTGCAGCATTCTGAAGATCCCAATTGATGTTTTCTTCGCCCAGAGCGGCATTGACAGTATCCATAAAGCCCTGAGTTGCAGCGTCCAATGCTTCGTGCTGTACCAGCTGGCATACGCCGATGGAATAAGCTGCACCTGCGTTGCTGCCGCCGCTGTCTGCGCTGCCGCAGGCCACCAGACCGAACATCATCATAACTGCCATCATCAGTGCGATCATCTTTTTCATAAGTCATATCTCCTATCAAATCATTGACGGGTCTCTCCGTTTGAGAGGCTCTTTATACTTTAGGATTTTAAAGCTTTTAAGTGTTAAAGTCAAGAGGGATTTTCAATAAAATAATTCTTTCGGTTTTACATATTTTGACAGAAATATTTTCAGTCTCTGTATGCATGGAACGGACAAAAAACAGCTCGGATGCGGTTGCATCCGAGCTGCTTTCAATTGGACTTTGTTTATTTGAGTCTGCTATGTACTTGGATTGTCAAATCGCTCATGGGGTATGCGGAGCAGGGATGGAAGTAGCCATCATCCTTGTCCGCTGCGCGTACACCGTCGGACTGGGGTCTCTGCCACACTTCACCTTCCAGCAGCAGGCTGCGGCAGAAGCCGCAGGCACCGCTTCGGCAGTGGCTGTCGGGGGCAATGCCCGCCTTTTCCAGAGATACCACAACGGTATCCGTAGCCTTTGCGTCGATAACCTGTACGTCGTTGCCGAACAGAACCTTGATTTTGAAGGTCTTGTCTTCCTTACCCTTGGGGTACAGGGGGGATGCGGTGATGTCGTCGGTTTCGCCGTATTCTTCCTTGCGGATGAACTTCTTGCGAATGCCCATCTTTGCAAATTCCCCATCCAGGAAGTCATACATACCCTGAGGACCGCTGACGAAATAGCTGACGTCGTTCCAGTCGGGCACCAGCTTCTTGATAATGTCGGCGGAAATGAAGCCCGTTTCCCCTGTCCAGCCTGCATTGGGCTCGGAGAGGATGTTGTAAACGGTGATGGCGCCATTGGACTTTGCTGCCAGCTCGTTCAGTTCATCAAAGAAGATGATGTCGTCCTGATTGCGGGAGCCATACAGAATGGTGAACTTTCTGGGTCTGCCTGTATCGGCCATGTCCTTTGCAATGGAGCGGAATGCGGTAATGCCGCTGCCGCCTGCGATGCCAACCACATGGGCTCTGTCACGGATTGCGGACCAGTAGCCGTCACCGAATGCACCGTCAAACTGCAGCTTGGTGCCAACCTTCCAGTTGTCCCACACCCAGCCTGTGACGTAGCCGCCGGGCTTTTTGCGGAGGGTAATCTGCAGGAAGCCGTCGCGAGCTGCTTCCATGGGTGAGGATGCTACGGAGAAGGGGCGAGTGACCCACTTGCCGTCAATGCAGAACTTCACGGAGATGTGCTGACCTGCATAGAAGAAGGGCAGATTGTAGCCTTCGCAGGCCTTGAAGGTGAAGGTCTTGGTGGAGGGGGTCTCGTCCTTGATGTCGGTGATGACCACGTCAATGATGCCGGGGTGCAGTTCTTTTGCCAGAGCTGCGGGATTATCGGAGAGGTCAATCTTGGAGGGGTCGCCTGCGGCGATCCATTCCTCACGGCGTTTCATGAGCTTGAACCAGCCCATCAAATCTTTAAAGTAACCTCTTACGCGGAATTTAGCTTTCTTTGCCATGATTATTCACCTCCCAATTTTTCGAGGGCGACACCTGCGATGTCATAGCCGTTGGTAATAACGCTGGAGTAGCCGTGTGCGCGGATGCCTGCGCTGCCGACGAAGTCCAGACCGGGGATGTAGCGTTCTTCTTCCGCGCGGAGCATACGGGTCACTGCCCCGTCCACTGCGGTGCAGGGGTAGCCGTAAATGTTGCCGCGGAATGCGTTTGCATAGCGAGTAAAGGTTGCGGGGGTTGCGATGGCGATTTCTTCAATGTGGTCACGGATACGTGCGCCTGTTGCCCGTTCAAAGTAGTCAATGAGGCAGTTTGCGAATGCTTCGTTCTGCTCCAGATACTGATACTTGGTGGGGCAGTTCTTGTGCATGGCTTCGGGGCCGTAAATGGTGGTGAAGTTCAGCTGGCAGCGGTCGGGACCTGTCATGTTGGGAATTGCCACGTCAATACAGGTTGCGGAGACCTTTGCGTGGGGTGCCCATTCGTTGGATTCACGGTAGATGCGTTCGGTGTCCATATCCTGACCCATGAAGTATTCGTAGCTGGTAATGCCCATTTCTTCGGGCAGTGCGTCCAGCCCCAGATAGACCAGGAAGGGAGCGCCCAGCAGCTCACGCTGAGCGGTCAGCTTCAGTGCTTCTTCGGGTACCTGTTCACGCTCAATCATGCCTGCCAGAGCCACAGTGGGGCTGCCATTGTAAATGACATAATTTGCGCGGATTTCTTCGCCGTCGGTGGTCACAACGCCTACACACTTGCCGTCTTCCACCAGAATCTTTTCTACCTTCACACCCAGCTCCAGCTGACCGCCGTGCTTGCGGAATGCCTTTTCAATGTCGTTTGCCAATGCGTGAGAGGTCTTATTTGCCACGTGTGCGCCATCACGGATGTAGATGTAAATCATCTGCGCCCAAACGGTGAAGCTTGCTTCGGACAGGTGACGGGAAATGTAGCCGTAGTATGCGTTGAGCACCTGTTCGGTCTTGGGACCAAACTTGAATGCACGGTTGACTTCATCGGTTTCGTATGCAGCGGAGCGCAGGAAGGAGGAATACTTGGTAGCCATGACCTTGGGCTCGGGGCCTGCCTTGCCGCAGGAGCCGATGTATTCCAGTGCTTCGTTGATTTCTTCAAAGAGCTTGAAGTAGTTGCGGACCTTCTTGCCGTTGCCGGGTTCCAGCTCTTCGATTGCCGCAATGGCATTTTCGATGCCGAAGGGCATGGTGAAGTCAATGTCCATTTCGGGGATGACGCAGCGGTAAGCATCGGGTACCAGACGCCAGTCCACATCTACGTCCAAATCCTCCAGCATCTTGCGGACAGTGCCGTAGCCTGTGCCGTTGGTGCCATCGCCACATTCGCAGGCCTCGTGCAGGCTCACTTCAAATTCATAACGACCTCTGACGAAGCTGGTTGCGTAACCGCCCGTCATGTTGTGCAGTTCCAAGAGCAGTACCTTCTTGCCTGCTTTTGCACATCTGGTTGCCGCGGTCAAGCCGCCCAAGCCCGCACCTACAACGATTACATCATAGGACGGGTCAAATCGTTTTGCTGCCATTGCGTTTCCTCCTTTTTGGTTTATTTTTATGAACGCATATCTTACGATATGTTGTATACAATCTAATTGTTAATTTTTTGACGTTTCAGGTTTTAAAATAAGGGAACCCCTTTCGGGATTCCCTTGTTTTAAAACATAATTATGCCAGGCCGGCGGTGATGATGGACATCTGGTAAACTTCTTCTGCGTTGCAGCCGCGGGACAGGTCGTTGATGGGAGCAGTCAGACCCTGCAGGATGGGGCCGTATGCAGCGAAACCGCCCAGACGAGCAGCGATCTTGTAGCCGATGTTGCCGGACTGGATTTCGGGGAAGATGAAGGTGTTAGCGTAGCCTGCTACGGGAGAGCCGGGGAACTTCAGCTGACCAACTTCGGGGGAAACAGCTGCGTCGAACTGCATTTCGCCGTCGATGAGCATTTCGGGGTACTTAGCCTTAACGATTTCGGTAGCGTTGCGAACCAGGTCAACCTGGGGACCCTTGCCGGAGCCCTTGGTGGAGTAGCTCAGCATAGCAACCTTGGGTTCCATGCCGAATGCACGAGCGGTAGCTTCGGTTTCGATAGCAACTTCTGCCAGCTGTTCAGCGCCGGTCTGGGTTACGTTGCCTTCCTTGTCCTTCTTGTCTTCGTAGGAAATGTTGATAGCGCAGTCGCCCATAGCCAGCTTTTCGTCGCCGCGAACCATGATGAAGCAGGAGGATACCAGAGTGGAACCGGGCTTGGTCTTGATCAGCTGCAGTGCGGGACGTACAGTGTCAGCGGTGGAGTAGGTAGCGCCGCCCAGCAGGCAGTCAGCCTTACCCATCTTAACCAGCATGGTGCCGAAGTAGTTGCCCTTCTGCAGGTTTGCACGGCAGTCTTCAGCGCTCATCTTGCCCTTACGCAGAGCAACCATGGTTTCTACCATTTCGTCCATGCCTTCGTAGGTCATGGGGTCCAAAATTTCCAGACCTTCGATGTCGAAGCCGCCCTTTGCAGCAGCAGCCTTAACTTCTTCTACGTTGCCAACCAGAACGGGGGTCAGGAAGCCGTCAGCCTTCAGGCGAGCAGCGGATTCCAGAATACGAGCATCAGAACCTTCGGTGTAAACGATCTTGCGGGGGTTCTGCTTCAGAATTTCAACCAGATTTTCAAACATAGGAATCTCCTCCATACTTTCGGGCATAGCCCGAGTGATTATACTTGTATTCTATCACCCACATCTTACCAATGCAAGATAATTTACCATTTAACAACAGAATATTGCAATGTGTACAAGTCAAAATTAAAATTTCTCTCCGTTCTTGTAGGGACCGTCGAGAGCGACGATGTCTACATTCCCTTGCACTTTCTCCCGAAATTGCATACAATAGAATCAAACACAATCACCCACGGAGGCCATACCATGACCTTACTCCAACAGCTTCAACACCTTTCCCAATCGGATATGCTGCCCATGCACATGCCCGGTCATAAACGCAGCACCGACCTCGCCCCCTATCTGGACACATTGGGCGCGGCACTTGATATTACCGAAATCCCCAACTTCTCCAACCTCCACGACCCTGTGGGGGCTTTGGCGGAGCGCATGACCGCAGCCGCTCAACTGTGGGGCAGCAAACGGGCATGGTGGCTCATCGGCGGCAGCACCGCAGGTCTGCTGGCAGCCATTGACGCCGCTACCACAGCAGGGGACAAGGTACTTCTGGCACGCAACTGCCACAAATCCGTGTACAACGCCTGTATGCTGTGCCGGTTAAATACTGCATACATACAGCCCACAGCTTTCAAGGGCCATTCCTTCGCCGATGCCATCACCCCACAGCAGGTGGAAAAGGCCCTGTCCAAACACCCCGACACTCGTCTGGTGGTGCTGACCTCCCCCACCTACGAGGGACTTTGCTCGGACATTCCCGCAATCGCCGACATCGTACACCGTCACGGAGCGATTTTGCTGGTGGACGAAGCCCACGGGGCCCATTTGGGTCTGCACGCCGACTTCCCGCTCTCCGCCATCACCCAAGGGGCGGACATGGTGGTGCAGTCGCTCCACAAGACCCTCCCCTGCCTGACCCAGACCGCCATGCTGCACCTGTGCAGCGACCGTGTTGACCGGGACGAGCTGGGCTTCCGCCTGTCCGTGTACCAGACCTCCAGCCCCTCTTACCTGCTCATGGCATCCATTGACGGCTGTGTGCAGCTGCTGACGGAGGAAAAGGACAGACTGCTTCCCCAATGGCGCAGTGCCATCCGCAGCTTTTACGAAATGCTGTCCCTCACCTATCTGACCATGCCCCTCAAGGACTTTACATACGCCGACCCCTCCAAGCTGCTGATTTCCACCCGAGGCACTGACATCACAGGTCCTCAGCTGGCGGAACGCCTGCGCAGGGAATACCGCATTGAGCCCGAAATGTCCACTGCCGACACGGTGCTGTGCATGACAGGCTTGGGCGATACGGAGCAGAATCTTCTGCGACTGGCAGCTGCCCTCAACGATATTGACCGCACATTGACCCATGCACCCATAAGCGATTCCGTATCTGCCCCCATCCCCCATGCCTCTCTGCCCATGCACAAGGCAGCCAAGCAGCCTACGGAATTTGTTCCTGCAGCGCAAGCGGAGGGCCGCATCAGCGGCGATTTCCTGTGGGCATATCCCCCAGGGATTCCGTTGGTTGTCCCCGGAGAGGTCATTGACGACTCCCTCATTGCCTATCTGCGCAGCGCCGAGGACAAGGGCGTGGACATCTTCGGCGCAAAAACCGCTCCCACGGGGATGCTGCGGGTACTGAAAAAGGCTTGACGGAAAATGCTTCTTATTATATAATATTTCCACCAATTTAATTGCGTACTATATAATGAAATGCGAGGTAACTCACATGAGCAGAATCAAGACCATCGAAACTCGTGACCTGAACAAGAGCGCTCAGACCGGCGGCTGCGGCGAATGCCAGACCTCCTGCCAGTCCGCTTGCAAGACCTCCTGCGGTGTTGCAAACCAGAAGTGCGAAAACAACGAAAAGTAATTTCAGTTTACTGTTTCCGTAAAACCTCTTGTGAAAGCAAGAGGTTTTTCTATGACATCTTATAGCAAAAGGGGATATCAAATGATCCATCAGTATAAATTGGGCGGTCTGAACATCGTCATCGACGTCAACAGCGGCGCGGTACACGTGGTTGACGAGGTCGCCTACGACATCATCGCCATGTACGAAAGCTCCACCGCGGAAGAAATCGTGGCAGCCATGCTGGAAAAGCACGGTGACCTGCCCGACGTCAACGAAGGCGAAATCCGCGAATGCATTGCCGACATTGAAGCACTGAAGGCAGCAGGCAAGCTGTTTTCCGCTGACAACTTCTCCCGTCTGGCAGGCAAGATGAAGCAGGGCAACATCGTCAAGGCAATCTGCCTGCACGTAGCCCATGCCTGCAACCTGCGCTGCGAATACTGCTTCGCCGCACAGGGTGAATACCACGGGGAAAAGGCCCTCATGAGCTACGAAACCGGCAAGCAGGCACTGGAATTCCTCATTGCAAACAGCGGCACCCGCCGCAATCTGGAAGTAGACTTCTTCGGCGGCGAGCCTCTGGTAAACTGGGAAGTCTGCAAGCAGCTGGTAGAATACGCCCGCAAGCGCGAAAAGGAAGCAAACAAGAACTTCCGCTTCACCATGACCACCAACGGTGTGCTGCTGACCGACGAGGTCACCGAATACCTGAACAAGGAAATGCACAACGTCGTTCTGTCTCTGGACGGCCGCAAGGAAGTCAATGACCGCTTCCGTGTGGACGCAGCAGGTCTGGGCAGCTATGACCGCATTGTTCCCAACTTCCAGCGCTTCGTAGAGCAGCGCGGTGACAAGGAATACTATATGCGCGGCACCTACACCCACCACAACCCCGACTTCGTGGAAGACATCAAGCACATGCTGGATCTGGGCTTTGACCAGCTGAGCATGGAACCCGTGGTCACCGACCCCGCAGACCCCTGCGCACTGACTCAGGAAGACCTGCCCGTGCTGTTTGAGCAGTACGAACAGCTGGCACAGCTGATGATCGAACGCCGCAAGGCAGGCAAGCCCTTCACCTTCTATCACTACATGGTAGACCTGACCGCAGGTCCCTGCATCTATAAGCGTCTGAGCGGCTGCGGCAGCGGCACCGAATATATGGCAGTCACCCCCAACGGGGACCTGTACCCCTGCCACCAGTTTGTAGGCAAGGATGACTTCAAGCTGGGTGACATCTGGAACGGCGTTCAGAAGCCCGAAGTGCAGGACCAGTTCCGCAGCTGCAACGTGTACTCTCACCCCGAATGTGCCGATTGCTGGGCACGCCTGTACTGTGCAGGCGGCTGCGCAGCCAATGCCTACAACTCCACCGGCAGCGTCAACGGCGTATATGAATACGGCTGTGAGCTGTTCAAGAAGCGCATGGAATGCGCCATCATGGTTGAGTGTGTAAAGAACATGGAATAAGCCCTATGCCCCTCCTTTGATAAGGAGGGGCTTTTTTCGTACTATCCCCTTTTCAAAGTCCCAATTTTCTGATATAATGTTTCTAATTATTCTGAGAATTATGCCCATTTTTGAATTTAAGGGAGTTTTACCTATATGATCGACCAGAACAAGATTCGCAATTTCTCTATCATTGCCCACATCGACCACGGCAAATCCACCCTGTCCGACCGTATTATCCAGCTGTGCGGCGCTGTTGAAGACCGCATCATGGAAGACCAGATTCTGGACAACATGGATCTGGAAAAGGAACGCGGCATCACCATTAAGGCTCGCGCAGTACAGATGAACTATCTGGCTGACGACGGCGAGACCTACACCCTGAACCTCATCGACACCCGCGGTCACGTTGACTTTAACTACGAAGTTTCCCGCTCTCTGGCAGCTTGCGAAGGCGCACTGCTGATTGTTGACGCTTCTCAGGGCGTAGAAGCACAGACCCTGTCCAACACCTATCTGGCACTGGACCACAATCTGGAAATTCTGCCCGTTATCAACAAGATCGACCTGCCCGCAGCAGACCCCCTGCGTGCAAAGCAGGAAGTGGAAGATATCATCGGCATCCCCGCAATGGACGCGCCCGAAATCCCCGCTAAGACCGGTGTGAACATCCGCTCCGTTGTGGAAGAGGTTGTCAACAACATCCCCGCTCCCAGCGGTGACCCCGATGCACCTCTGAAGGCGCTGATTTTCGACAGCCAGTACGACCCCTACCGCGGCGTTATCGTTCTCATGCGTATTATCGACGGCCGTCTGCGCAAGGATGACGAAGTGCTGATGATGAGCACCGGCGCAAAGTACAAGGTCGTTGACGTTGGTCATCTGGGCGCACTGGGTCTGGTACCCTGCACAGAGCTGGCAGCAGGTGACGTAGGCTACTTCACCGCTTCCATCAAGAACGTAAGCGACACCCAGGTTGGCGACACCGTCACTCTGGCAGCTGCCCCCACCCCCGATCCTCTGCCCGGCTACCGTCCCGCACAGTCCATGGTTTACTGCGGCATTTACACCGTTGACGGCTCCGACTACCCCGCTCTCCGTGACGCACTGGACAAGCTGAAGCTCAACCACGCTTCCCTGTCCTACGAACCCGAATCCTCCATCGCGCTGGGCTTCGGCTTCCGCTGCGGCTTCCTGGGCATGCTGCACATGGAAGTTATCCAGGAACGTCTGGAACGCGAGTTCAATCTGGATCTGGTTACCACCATGCCCTCCGTTATCTACAAAATCGTGAAGAACGACGGCAGCGTCATCATGGTAGATAACCCCCACAACTACCCCGACCCCACTCATATTGCGGAAGCATATGAACCCTATATGCATGTTTCCATCATCACTCCTCAGGAATATGTTGGCA